>NZ_JBHSNG010000009.1:0-154711 GCF_042657005.1 Rhodanobacter terrae | reverse complement strand
CGCGGAAGTAGTCATCGGCAAAGCGTGCCAGATTTCAGGCGAGTGCTGAAGGCTGCAAAGCCTTGCCCCACCTGGACTACACCCCGATCAGTGCGCGAAATTCACCCACACGTTTCCACGAAGAACCTTTTTTGTTTCAACCTTCCGAAACCCGGCTTTTCCGTTTCAGCCGGATCAACGCCGAAATATCGTCGTCGCCGTAGCCGTGGCTCATCAGCTCGGCGTAGTCGGCCAGTGAGCGGTCGATCACCGCCGTGGCGGTGCCGGCCTGCTCGGCGATGCCGTGCACGATGGCGAGATCCTTGTGCAGCAAGGCGAGCTTGAAGCCGACGCTGAATTCGTCGCGCAGCATCGTCGCGCCGCGCTTGTCCAGGAACCAGTTGCCCGCGGCGCCGGCGCCCAGGGTGGGGATCAGCCGCGCCGGATCGAGGCCGAGCGCCTCGCCCAGCGCGAGGCCTTCGCATACGGCTTGTGCGATTCCGGCGACGAGAATCTGGTTGATCGCCTTGGTCGCCTGGCCGGCTCCGACGTCGCCCAGGTGAGTGACCCGCAGCGCATAGGCCTCCAGCACCGGGCGCGCCCGTTCCAGCACGGCCGCATCGCCGCCGACCATCACCGACAGCTTGCCGTTCTTCGCGCCTTCCACGCCGCCGGAGACCGGCGCGTCCAGGAAGTGCGCGCCGACCGCGGCCAGCATCGCTGCCGCCCGCTTCGCGGTGGCTGGCGCATCGGTGGAGTGATCGATCACGATCGCACCCGGCTGCAGATGCGGCGCCAATACCTCGACCGTATTCAATACATCGGCATCGGCGGTGACGCACAGCGCGATAACATCGCACTGCGCGGCCAGCTCGGCCAGCGTGGCCGGCGCGGCGACGCCCAGTTCCTGCGCCAGCTGCAACGCCTTGGCCTGCGTGCGGTTGGCCACCGCATGCAGCAATCCTTTCGCCTTGAGATGGCCGGCCATCGGCGCGCCCATCGCGCCGAGTCCGATAAATGCTGCCTTGAGGGTCATGCGGTGTCCTTGATGCTCAGTCGGAAGTGGTGGTGGCGCGATGCACATCATGCGTCACGAAGGGATCTTCAGGATCGGGCGCCGCGAGCCACTGCCGATGCGCCAGCGTGTGGCGCATGTCCTCCATGCCGCTTTGCCAGTGGCTTTGCATGCTGGCGGTGCTGAATTCGTAGTCCTTGTAATGGCCTTCGTAAGGCTTGTCGCGGTAGATCAGGTGGATCACGTTGGTCAACGCGGCGGCCGAACGCGCCAGGGCGCGACGGTAGGCCGGATCGTTGCGCCGATCTTCCGGCACCAGCGCCATCACGTCGTGCAGCAGGCAGCGATGCTCCTGCGTGCGCCGCATGAACTCGGTGATCAGGCGGGTGCGGCTGGAGAACTGGATCTCCTTGCTGCGCTCGGCCACCTGCGCGAGGTCGTGCGGCAAGCTGCCGCGCGCGCTCCACAGGTCGACCTGGAACACCAGCGTGTCGTGGCTGGGACGGTCGCTCAGCACTTTGTACAGCGGCGTATTGGAGACCATGCCGCCGTCCCAGTAGAACTCGCCGTCGATCTCCACCGCCGGAAACCCCGGCGGCAGCGCACCGGAAGCCATGAAGTGCTCGGGCCGCAAAGCGTCGCGGGTGTTGTCGAAGTAGGTGAAGTCGCCGGTGCGAACGTTCACCGCGCCCACCGACACCCGCATCGCGCGCGCATCGTTGATGCGGTCGAAGTCGGCCAGCCGCTCCAGAGTGGCGCGCAGCGGCGTGGTGTCGTACCAGCTCGCGCCGGCCGGACCCGTATGCCATGGCAACAGGGGCCCCAGTCGCGGCTGGAAAAATCCGGCCTGTCCCTCGGTCAGCGCCCGCCACGCGGCAAGACCGCTGATGCCGTTCCGCCACAGCGGCGGCCAGGCACTCGTATCGAAATCGAGCACTGCCGGCAGCAACGGTTGCCGGCAGATCGTTTCCCAGAACTCGCGCAGCCGCTCGACGCGCCGCGGCGGCGGGTTGCCCGCGATGATGGCGGCGTTCAGCGCGCCGATCGAGATGCCGGCCAGCCAGGTCGGGTGCAGGTCGGCTTCGGCCAGTGCCTGGTAGACGCCGGCCTGATAGGCACCCAGCGCACCGCCGCCCTGCAGCACCAGGGCGACGGTGTGGTAGTCGCGCGCCACCGTTTCGGTCAGCGTGGCCGGCGGATTCGAGCGCTTGGCGTCAGCCACGGCGCTTACTGCATGTACCAGCCGTGGCTGACCACGATCGACTGACCGGTCAGCGCGGCGGACGGGAAGGTGGCCAGATACAACGCCGTCTGTGCGATGTCCTCGACCGTGGTGAACACGCCGTCGACGGTATCCTTCAGCATCACGTTCCTGATCACTTCGTCTTCCGTGATGCCCAGCTCCTTCGCCTGCTCGGGAATCTGCTTCTCGACCAGCGGCGTGCGCACGAAGCCGGGGCAGATCACGTGCGAGCGCACGTTGTGCGGCGCGCCTTCTTTGGCCAGCGTGCGGGCAAGGCCGAGCAGGCCATGCTTGGCGGCGACGTAGGCGGACTTCAGCTTCGACGCCTCATGCGAATGCACCGAACCCATGTAGATCACAATGCCGCCGCGGTCGCCCTTGTACATATGCTGCAGCGCGGCCTTGGTGGTGAGGAAGCCGCCGTCGAGATGGATCGCCAGCATCTTCTTCCAGTCGGCGAACGCGAACTGGTCGATCGGGTTGATGATCTGCACGCCGGCATTCGAAATCAGGATGTCGAGCGCGCCGAACGCGGCGACCACCTTGTCGGTGCCGGCATTCACCGCCGTCTCGTCGGTGACGTCCATCGCGATGCCGATCGCCTTGCCGCCGGTCGCATTGATCTCGGCCGCCACCGCGTCGGCCGCCTGCTGGTTGATGTCGGCGATCGCCACGCTGGCGCCGTGCTTCGCATAGAGCTCGGCAATCGCCTTGCCGAGGCCGCTGGCCGCACCGGTGATCAGGGCGACCTTGTTGTTGAGACTTGTCATGAGCTGCTCCCGTGTGCGTAATGCGGTGATTTCTCATGTAGGAGCCCACTCGTGGGCGATGCACTTTCCACCACTTTCGACGAGAGCATCGTCCGCAAGCGGGCTCCTACAATCAATGCGGGTCTTCGGCCAGATAGGTGTAAGCCGTCAGTCCGCCATCAAGTGTCCCGTACAACTGTTCGGCCTCGGCGCCGGTCACACCTGCGTTGGCTATGCGTTCGCGGTAGCTCCGGCGCAGCACTTCGAGGTCGTAACCGACGTAGTCGAGCATGAGATCCGTGGTGTCGCCACGGCGCACGTGCGCGAAGGTGTAGCTGTCGCCGTCGACGCGCACATTCACCGCATCGGTGTCGCCGAACAGATTGTGGATGTCGCCCAGCGTTTCCTGGTAGGCGCCGACCATGAAGATGCCGAGCCGGTAGTTCTCGCCTTCCTTCAAGGCATGCAGCGGCAGGCTCACGTCGACGCCTTCGGCATCGACATACTGGTCGATGCGGCCGTCCGAGTCGCAGGTGAGATCGACGATCACGCCGCGCCGCGTCGGCTTCTCGGCTAGCCGTGCGATCGGCGCGATCGGGAAGATCTGGCCGATCGCCCAGACGTCCGGAATCGATTCGAACACCGAGAAGTTCACGAAGTACTTGTCGACCAGCTTCTCGTCCAGCTCGTCCAGCGCCTGTCGGTGCGAGCGCTCGGCCGGCAGCAGGCGCGTGCGCACGGCGCCGGCGATCGCGTAGTACATCTCGTCCAGCCGCGCGCGGTCGGCCAGCGCCAGCTGACCCAGCGCGTACAGCGTCTGGCCTTCCTGCAGATGGTGCTGAGCTTCGTGGAACAGCTCCAGCGCTGGACGCCGGTCCAGCTCTTCCCAGGTTTCGCGCAGCCGGCGCAGCACCGCGGGCTCTTCCACGTGCAACGGCGGAATCGCGCCGGTCGGCACCGGCTCCACTTCGGTCACGTTGACCACCATCACCGCGTGATGCGCGGTCATCGCGCGACCGGCTTCGGTGAGGATATGCGGCGCGGGCAGGCCTTCGGTCTCGACCGCTTCGGCCAGCGACTGCACGATCGTGGCGGCGTACTGCTCGATCGAGTAGTTGATCGAATTGTGGCTGCGCGAGCGCGAGCCTTCGTAATCCACACCGAGGCCGCCGCCGACGTCGACGATTTCCAGCGGCACGCCCATCCGGGTCAGCTCGACGAAGTAGCGCGTCGCTTCGCGCATGCCGTTGGCGATGTCGCGCACGTTGGAGATCTGCGAGCCCATGTGGAAATGCTGCAGCTTCAGCGTGTGCTTGAGGCCGGCCGCGTCGAGCCGCTCGATCAGGGTGAGCACCTGATTCGGCGACAGGCCGAACTTGCCCTTGTCGCCACCGGTGTTCTGCCATTTGCCCGCGCCGATCGAGGCCAGCCGCACGCGCACGCCGAGCAGCGGCTCGACATCCAGCACCTTGGCCTCGCTGAACACGTGATCGAGCTCGGACAGCTTCTCGATCACGATATGCACGCGCAGGCCCAGCTTCAGGCCGATCAGCGCGAGGCGGACGTACTCGCGATCCTTGTAGCCGTTGCAGATCACGATCGAACCGGGCCGCGCCATCGCCAGCACCGCCATCAATTCGGGTTTCGAGCCGGCTTCCAGGCCTAAGCCATGGCTGCCCGCGGCCACCAGCTCGCCGACGACGCCGCGCTGCTGATTCACCTTGATCGGATAGATGGCCGTATAGCCGCCGGCATAAGCGCTGTCGGCAATGGCGCGGGCGAATGCGCCCTGCAGCCGCGCGAGACGGTCGGCGAGAATGTCCGGAAAGCGCACCAGCAACGGCAAGCGCAGGCCTTCGCTGCGGGCGCGTTCGACGATCTGTGGCAGCGACAGGGCCGGCCCGCTGGCGCCATGCGGACGCATCACGATCTCGCCGGCGGGGTTCACGTCCACGTAGCCGTCGCTCCAGTGGGGCACGGCATAGGTGTGGCGGGCGGAATCGGTATTCCAATGGTTCGACATCAGCGTAGCTCCTTGTGCAGGCGCTTGTTACAAGCATGGATGATGTCGTCGCAGCGGCGAGCCTTGACGGTGTTGCCCAACTCAGGAGCACGAAGCCCGAGCGACCGGAAGCCTCGCACGCCGCGGGGCCGATCGGACTTGTCGGCAACCGGACGCGCTGCGCCGGCGATGCCAGGCCGCCATTGTAATGGGCGCCTGTGACGATATGCGCATGTGCCGGCGGCCTGCTCTGGGGACGTTCACCGCCGTTATCGCTACAATCGGCAGTCCTCATCCTTCCACCCGGTTCGTCAGGAACATCCCGCCATGTCGCAGCAGCTCAGCTGGTTCACCGAAGCCCACCAGGCTTCCGGTTCCTCCATCGGATTCCGCACCGAGCAACTGCTGCACGCGGAGAAGACCCCCTTCCAGACCATCGAGATCTACAAGACCACCGACTGGGGCAACCTGATGGTGATCGACGGTTGCGTGATGCTGACCACCCGCGACAACTTCTTCTATCACGAGATGATGACCCACCCGGCGCTGTTCACCCATGCGCGCGCCAAGCGCGTGGTGGTCATCGGCGGCGGCGATTGCGGCACCTTGCGCGAAGTGCTCAAGCACGAGGAAGTCGAGTCGGCGGTGCAGGTGGAGATCGACGAGCGCGTGACGCGGCTGGCCGAGGAATATTTTCCGGAACTGTGCGAATCGAACCACGACCCGCGCGCCGAACTGCTCTTCATCGACGGCATCAAGTACATGGCCGAGTGCGAACCCGATTCGCTGGACCTGGTCATCGTCGACTCGACCGATCCGGTCGGCCCGGCCGAAGGCCTGTTCAATGCCGCGTTCTACGCCAGCTGCCACAAGGCGCTGCGCCATGGCGGCCTGCTGGTGCAGCAAAGCGAATCGCCGCTGGCGCACCTGGACCTGATCAAGTCGATGCGCTCGGCCATGCGCACCTCCGGCTTCAACGCCGTGAAGACACTGCCGTTCCCGCAGCCGTGCTACCCGACCGGCTGGTGGAGCTGCACCATGGCGCGCAAGGGCGGCGACCTGTCCGGCTTCCGCGAGCGCGGCGCGATCAGCAAGAACTTCCCGACCCGCTACTACAACGCCGACATCCACAAGGGTGCGCTGGCGCAACCGGAATTCATGCGCGAAGCGCTAGGCGAATAAACCCAGGCGCGCTCAGAACAAGCTGCCGCGCACCTTCGGCAGCAAGACCAGCAGCAGCGTCGCGAACGGGCCGAACAACAGCGACAACAGAAACCACAGCAGTCCGCTGCGGTTCTTGCCCTGTGCCAGCGCGGCATTGATCAGCGCCAGCGTGCCCCAGCCGACGAACCACGGGGCACCACCGGCGAATCTCGACAATTGATCCACTACGCGTCTCCCTGAACGTGAGGGCGCCGCCGTGCGCCGAAACCGCAATCCTGACATATCTGGCTGTACCGGTCCGCGGGCGCGAGGTAGGCGGATCAGCCACGCTTAATCTGCGCGAGCTATGCTGAACCCTTTGATTGCGGACCCAGCCACATGATGCGTGGATTGCGCTACCTGGCCCTGACCGGCGCCCTGGCACTGCTGGCGACGCCGGCCTTCGCCGGCAAAACCGCCCCCGGCAAGACCCGGCATGAACCGAGCAAGGCGGCCGCCGGTCGCGACAAGGCGCAGCTGGCGTTCCAGCGCGACCTGGTCAGCGTGCTGGCGCCGCGCGCCGATGCCTTGCCGCTGCTTGGCGCCGCCTTGCTGGCCCGACCACTGTTCAATCAGCCGCCCAGCAACAGCTTCCATGCGCTGATCGGGCGCGCCGTCCAGGCCGAGGGAGCGGACGCCGCGGTCAGCTGGGTGCGGCTGGCCGATTGCGATGCCAAGGCCGACGCCTGCCCGAATACCGCGGCGCTGGACCAGCTGATTGTCCAGGCTCCGGACAATGCCGCGGTGTGGCTGCTGAAGCTCGGCGCGGACGCCCACGACATGAAGCAGGATGCCGCCCGCGAGGACCTGGGCAAGGCCGCCGACAGCAAGCTGTACGATGACTACACCGGCGCCAGCCTGAAGGCCCTGGCCAGTTCGATCGGCGTCCTGCCGCCACCGGCCGACACCTTCGACCCGACCTCGAAAGCCGGCGCAGCGGGCATGCAGGCCATGCTGGTCTACGGGATCGCCGGCACGCAGCCGCAACCGGCCCTGCAGCTCATCGCCAAGCTATGCGAGAACGGCAGCGGCGACGCCTCGACCAAGGCCGACTGCCTGAAGCTGGGCAAGCTGCTCGAATGGGGCTCCAGTCCGTTGTCGCGCTCGCTCGGCCTGCATCTGCGCGAAGTGCTGGCGGACGACCCGAGCCAGCAGCAGGAAGCGAAGGACGCCCGCCGCAACCTGATCTGGCAAGTGAAGAGTTTCGGCCAGCTGCTGGCCCGCGCGCAGAACGAGCCGGCGCTGGCCCAGCATCTGCTGGCGCTGGCGCGCAACGGCGGTACCGAGATGAGCCTGCTGCTCGCGGCCCTGCGCGACAATCGCATCCCGGCCGAGGCGCCCGCCGACTGGCAGCCGCGCGAGCCAGGCTGAGGTCGACCGCTGCGCCCTTTGCGCCGCATCCGCAGCCGTGTAGGCTTGGCCCACCTTCCGCGACAAGGGTGAGTCGATGCTTACGACGCTGGTGGCAAGCAGCAAGGGCGGTTGCGGCAAGAGCACGCTGGTGACCCAGCTTGCCTCGCACTGGGCACAGGCAGGGCAGCACACCACCATCATCGACGCCGACCGGCAAGGTTCCAGCTACCGCTGGGCCGGCCTCCGACCGGACAACGTTCCCGGCGTGCTGGGACTCGAAGGCGGTCGCCGCGCGCTGCAGAAATTGCCGCCGGACACCCAGCAACTGCTGATCGACACCGCCGCCGGCTCCGGCGAGCGCGAACTGGAACCGTACCTGGAACAGGCCGACGTGCTGCTGGTGCCGGTGCTGCCGTCGTCGTTCGACCTGCACGCCACGCTCCACTTCATCGGCGAGCTGCAGTCGTTCGGCCGCATCCGCCGCGGCAAGCTGCCGGTGGGACTGGTCGCCAACCGACTCAAGCCATGGACCCACGCCAGCCAGGACGCGATCGCCCAGCTCGCCGAACAGTCCCCGTTCCCGATCGTGGCGCAACTGCGCGACAGTCAGGCCTATGTGCTGCTGAGTGCGCTGGGCAAGGGCATTTTCGATTACCAGTCCGAACAGGTGCGCAGCCACCAGCAGGACTGGAAGGCGCTGCTGCGCTGGATCAAGCGTCAGCAGTGAAGCAAGCCCCTCTTGATGCTTATCGCGCCAAGCGCCACCACGCCCCGGAGTCCTCCATGCAAGAACTGATTTTGTTGCGGCATGCCGAAGCGGTGCCGATAGAAACCTCCGGCGATGACCAGCAGCGTCCGCTCAGCGCACGCGGCGAGCAGGAGGCGCAGGCGGCCGGACTTTGGCTGGCCGGGCACGGCATCCGACCCGAGCGGGTATTGTGCTCGCCGACCCGGCGCACCGACGAAACCACCCGCCTGGCGCTGGCCGCGATCGACTCCGCGCCGGTGCCGCACCTGGCCAGCGAGATCTACGACGCCTCGCCCGGCGAATTGCTCGCCCTGCTCGATCAGCACACCGACGCCGGCACGGTCATGCTGGTGGGCCACAATCCCGGCATCGAGCGGCTGGTCGCGCTGCTGGTCGAAGGCCGCTCTGACGAATTCCGCGGCATGCCGCCCGGCGCGCTGGCCGTGCTGCATCTGAACGGTTCGCTGGAACCGGGCCATGCTCGACTGGATGCATTCTGGTCGCCCTGAACCCACGCACCGCCGCTCGTTCGCCGACCGCGCTGACGGTTCAGCCCGATTGAGCGGCGCCTGCATGGAAAGCCCTCACCGCCGCATGCATCCTCCGTATCATTCGCGCATGCCCTGTTTCCTGCGCCAGGTCAGCCTTCCACTCCTGCTCGCGACCCTGCTGCTGCAGGGCTGCACGCTGTCACGGGCGCAAATTCGTCGTGCGGACGCCGTCGTCGCAACCACCGTCGATCGCAGCACGGCCTGCGCGCAGGCCGATCGCTGTGCGGTGCCGTCGCCGCTGCTGGAGGCGGCAACCCGGGCAATGGCCGAATCCACCCCGCAAGAGCCCGTGAATGTGGTCACCTTGCTCGACGACAGCGAGCCGGCGCTGGCGGCGCGGATCAACCTGGTCCGCGCGGCACGTCAGTCGATCGACGTGCAGACCTACATCTGGGATCAGGACGATGCCGGCCAGCTGATGCTGAACGAACTGGTGCTGGCGGCCCGCCGCGGCGTGCAGGTACGCATCCTGGCCGACCAGCTGTTCTCGTTCGACAATCCAGACGTGCTCGACCGGCTGTCGCGGGTCAGCGCGAACCTGCAGGTACGGCTGTACAACCCCACCTTCCACAAGGCCCATACGCAACCGCTGGAATTCGCCGCCGGACTGCTGTGCTGTTTCATGCAGTTCAACCAGCGCATGCACAACAAGCTGCTGCTGGTGGACGACACCATCGGCATCACCGGTGGACGCAATTACCAGGATCGCTATTTCAACTGGGACGACGATTTCGACTACGTCGACCGCGACGTGATGGTCGGCGGACCCGCCGCAAGACAGATGGCGGCCAGTTTCGAGTTGTTCTGGCGGCACAAGCGTGCAGTGCCGCTGACCCACCTGCGCGACGTCAACCGGCGAATCCTGTCCGATCGCGCCCCGCCGGCCTGGCCGACGCCGCATTATCGCCGGCCGCAGCGGGTGGCACAGCTGCAGCAGGCCGCCGAAGATCCGGCATGGCTGCAGGCGTGGCTGGTCGATCCCTCGCTGACGGCCGGCAAGGTCGACTATTTCAGCGATCTGCCGTCGAAGACCGACAAACCGGACCAGCGACGCGCGCTGGAATACACCCGGCACATCATGCACATGATCGACGACGCCAAGCGCGAAGTCCTGCTGCAGACGCCGTATCTTGTGATGAGCAAAAGCGCCCAGCGCATCTTCAAGCGATTGCACAAGCGCGACGAGCCGCCACGGGTGATCGTGTCGACCAATTCGCTGGCCTCGACCGACGCGTTCGCCGTGTATGCGATGTCGTACAAGCATCGCAAGCGCTATCTGAAGACGTTCGGCTTCGAGATCCACGAACTGAAGCCGCATGCCCCGGGCCCGGCGGTGGACAACGAGCTGGCCAACCTCGGCATGGACACGGCGGCGATGCCGGCGCAAACCGCCAGCCCGGCCAGCGCTACGCGGGCGCGCTTTCACCTGCTCGGCAGCCGCGGCAGCAACAACCGGCCGGCGCCATTGCTCAGCGAAGGGCGGCGGTTCGGCCTGCATGCCAAGTCGATCGTGGTCGACGACACGTTCGCGATGGTCGGCTCGCACAACTTCGATCCGCGTTCGGATCACTACAACACCGAAGCCGGCGTGATCGTCTACGACCACGCGTTCGCCGACCAGCTGCGCCGCAGCATCATGCGCGACACCCAGCCGGAAAACGCGTGGGTGATCGCGCCGCGGCAATCGGCGACGCCGTTTCTCACCGACATCAACGATGCGATCGGCAGCGTCTCCGCGCAACTGCCGCTGTTCGATCTGTGGCCGTTCCGCTACGCCACCAGCTACGACCTCAAGCCTGGCTGCCAGCCGATGCGCGCGGCCGATCCGGGCTTCTACGCCTGCTATCAGCCGGTCGGCGATTTTCCCGATGTGGCGCTGTCGCCGAAACTGATTATCACGCGGCTGGTCACCGCCTTCGGTGTGGGCGCGAAAGGCGTGCTGTGAACTCCTGTTTTGTTTGAAGCAGGGCCTGAATAGCCTTCGTCCTCCCGCGGAGGCCGAGTCACTTTGCACCGCGACCTCTCGTAGGAGCCCGCTGGTGCGCGATGCCCCTGCTCTTTAGCTGGTGATTCGAAGCGAAAAGCTTTCGTGCGCCTACGGCGCCCGAGTCACTTTCTCTTTGGTGCTCACCCAACCAAAGAACAAGCGCAAAGGCATCGCCCGCCAGCGGGCTCCTACAAGAAGCCACGAGCACGAAACTACAAAAGCGCGACACCAGCGCGGCTGGACAAAATCCCTACGGCGATTGCGCGATGCGCTCGCCCTGCGCGGAGAAACGCATCGGCAGGTCGCCGCTGATCCCGTCCGGATGATCGCCCGGCACCGCGAAACGCCAGCCCCGCACGCTGCGCAAGGCATGCTCGTCGAGCACCGGATCGCCGCTGGATTCGACCAGACGGGCCGCATCGACACGGCCGTTGCCGTCGACGCCGACGTGCAACACCACGCGGCCGTCCAGATGGCCGCGCAGTTCGTCCCAGGATTGCGAGGTATCGCCGGGCATCACCAACGGCACCAGTTCCGGTGCCGGCGCAGCGGCCTGCGCTTCGCCCATGTCGCTGGCGGAGCGATCCGCATCGACGCGACGCACCTGCACCACGCCGAG
Source organism: Rhodanobacter terrae (assembly GCF_042657005.1). Lineage (NCBI taxonomy): Bacteria > Pseudomonadati > Pseudomonadota > Gammaproteobacteria > Lysobacterales > Rhodanobacteraceae > Rhodanobacter > Rhodanobacter terrae. The sequence goes on along the minus strand of NZ_JBHSNG010000009.1, from coordinate 143,262 downwards.
CGGACGTTGCCGGTGCTGCGGCGAGGGCAGGGCACGCGGCGGCATGGATGATCCCTGCCAAGCCGCGGCAAGACGTGGCGCCGGGCCGGGCCAGCCGACCGTCAGCGTGCTGAGCCAGCCGGTGCCGGCGATGCCGATCGCCAGCGCCAGCGCGCTCAGGCCGGTGGTGGTGCGCAGCCGCAGCATGCGGACAATCCGTTCATGGGCCCGTTCATGGCCGTTCGAGAATCGCGGTGACGCCCATGCCACCAGCGGTGCAGATCGAGATCAGGCCACGGCCGGAGCCTTTCTGTTCCAGCATCTTCGCCAACGTGGCGACGATGCGCGCACCGGTGGCGGCAAACGGATGACCTACCGCGAGGCTGGAGCCATGCACGTTGAGCCTGGCCGGGTCGATCGAGCCCAGCGGCGCATCGAGGCCGAGCCGGTTCTTGCAGTAGTCGGCACTCTCCCACGCACGCAGCGTGCACAGCACCTGCGCCGCGAACGCTTCGTGGATCTCGTAGTAATCGAAATCCTGCAGAGTCAGTCCCTGCCGCGCCAGCATGCGCGGCACCGCGACGGTCGGCGCCATCAGCAGGCCTTCGCCGTGGACGAAATCCACCGCGGCGACTTCGGCGTCGCGCAGATACGCCTGGATGGTCAGGCCCCGCTGAGCGGCCCACTCGTCACTGCCCAGCAACACGGCGGCCGCGCCATCGGACAGGCCCGTGGAATTGCCCGCAGTCAGCGTGCCGTGGCCGGAGCTCTTGTCGAACGCCGGCTTCAGCGTCGCCAGCTTCTCCAGCGTCGAATCCGGACGCAGGAAGCCATCTCGCTTGAGGCCGCGGAACGGCACCAGCAAGTCGTCGAAGAAACCGGCGTCATACGCGGCGGCCAGCTTGTGATGGCTGTCCAGCGCCAGCTGATCCTGTGCCTGGCGAGCGATCTGCCATTCCTTCGCCATCTTTTCGCAATGGTCGCCCATCGACTTGCCGGTGCGCGGCTCGGCCACGCCGGGGAACGAAGGCTTCAGCTCGCGGAAGGAAAACCCGCGCAGCGCCACTTTCAACTTGTCCAGCGGCGTCTTCGCCCGGTTCATCGCCAGCAGACGCTTGCGCAAGCGCCTGCCGTAGACGATCGGCACATCGCTGGTGGTATCCGAGCCGCCGGCGATGCCCGCCGTGATCTGCCCCACGGCAATCTTGTTGGCGATGATGATCGTGTTGTCCAGCGAGGTGCCGCAGGCACGCGCGGTGGTGATGCCCGGCGTGGTCGGCGCCAGCCCGGAACTGAGCAGCGCCTCGCGCGCCAGGTTCCAGTCCGACGAATGCTTGATCACCGCACCCATCGCCACTTCGCCCAGCTCCACTCCATGCAGCCCGAATCGTTCGACCAGCGCGCCCAGCACCTTCACCGACATGCCGAAGTTGCCGACGTCGGCATACGCGGTGTTGTTGCGGCAGAACGGGATACGCACACCCCCGATCACCCCGACGCGCGTTAGCGTGTTTTCCATGCTCGAAACGGTCCACAACTCAAGTCGGTCAAGGCTAACCCGCGATGGCGCGCGGCGAAAGCCCAAAACGCCGGAGGATGTCCCGATCCGTTCAGCACGGTCCTTTGTTTCAATGGCCGGGAACCGCACGAAACGGGTCAGGACGTCCTCGCTGCTAGAATCGGTTCCCTTTGCCGTTCGGATTGCCGACTGTGGAAGCACAAGCGCTGCTCGCCCTGCCCATCGTGCTCGCCCTGGAACCGGTCGCGGGCGAAGCGTCATCGCGCACGACCCTGAGCCGCGACGAGGCGGCGGAGCTGGCGGAACTGATTGCCGCCGACCTGCACGCACTGGTGCCGCAGGTCGACGCCGCCCGGCTGGTACTCGCGGGGGCGCTGTTCGACCAGGTCGAGCTGCTGCGGCCGGGCTTTCCGGTGTGGACCACGCTGGATGAGCTGGCCAGGCGCGTGCCGCGGGGCGAGCTGGACAACGTGGTGGCGTTCGGCACCCACGACGGCCGAATGCCGGCGCAGCCGCTGGAGCCGTCGCCGATCTTTGCCGATGGCCCGATGCGGCTGCTGCCGCTGAGCCTGCTGGCTCCCGCGACGCTGGCCGACGAGCTGTCGGAGTTGCTGGAGGTCCATCTGGTCGGCCGCGGCGAAGCCGGCACGCTGACCGCCGACTGGCTGATGCGCACGCTCGGCATCCGCCTGGAGCATGTGCGTTACCTCAGCCGCGACGACTTGCTGGCGCTGACCTGCGTGCAATACGAGCACGTCAATCTGGCATCACTGTGGACACTGCTGGAAGCGGCGCTGCTGACCCCCCGGCAAGCCGAATCGGCGATGAGCGCACGCGGGTTGAGCCTGCAATACGCCGACGGCAAGGTGCTTGCGCAGTCGCCGGCGCAGTGGCTCGCCGCGCAGACGGGCGATATCGCGCAGCGAGTGCATGACTTCGCCGGCATCGTGTTCGAGTTGCGCCAGTATGCGGCGCTGCTCGACGCGCATCAGCTGCCATTGCTGCTGCAGCCGGCCGCACATGCGGAAACCGAGGCCGGCGCCGGCTACCTGCTGGAAACGCTGGCCGCGGTCGAGCCCGGTTACGAATCGCCGGTCCTGTTCGCACACGAGGCACCTGGACTCGGTGTGGTCGCGCTCACCGTGGCGCAACGCGGCGAGGGCGGCGCGGCCCGCGCGCTGGCGCATGGCTATCCCTGGCAGCCGCAGGCGCTGGGACCCTTGCTGGCGCTGCTGGCCGACCGCTACGGCATCGCGCCCGGGCTGCATGCGCTGGGCCGGATCGTGCTGGACGATCGCGGCCAATTGGGCGCGCCGGCGACAGCACTGCATTAAGCCGCCGCCGGCGAACGCGGCATTTGTGCCGCGGCGGAAACTCGGCGCATGATGGGGGCGCGCCGAGAGGGGGGCGCGTTCCAGCTGACGGAATGACCATGCGGCCGCACAAGTCTGCCGAGGTATTGCCTTCGCTTCTCCAGGGGCCGGACTGGCCCGCGCAAATCTTGAGCGGCGCGCCGGTACTGCTGGCCTATCTCGATGCCGAGCAGTGTTTCAGTTACGCCAACGAGACCCATCGCAGCTGGCTCGGGGTCGACCCGCAGGCATTGATCGGCAAGCGCCTGATCGACGTGGTCGGCCGGCGCAATTACCGTAGCGCGGCGCCGGCACTGGAAAAGGCCTATGCCGGCCGGATGGCCAGCTTCGAGGGCGAGCTGTACAACGGCAGCGAGCGGCGTTACGCCCACGGCAACTTCCAGCCGGATTTCGACGAGAACGGACGCGTGCGCGGCGTGTTCACCGCGCTGCTGGACATCACTGAACGGCATCTGCTGGAGCTGCAGCTGCACGAAAGCGAGCAGCGTTTCTTCGGCGCCTTCCAGCATGCCGCGATCGGCATGACGCTCACCAGTCCTGGCGGCCGCTTCCTGCGCGTCAATGCCGCGGTGTGCCAGATGCTCGGCTATAGCGAAGACGAGCTGCTGGCGCTGGACATCACCCTGCTCACCCACCCGGACGACATGGTGGCCGACGCCGAGCTGATGGCGGAGCTGCTGGCCGGCAAGCGCGAGTCGTACCAGCTGGAGAAGCGCAACCTGCACAAGGACGGCCGCATAGTCCACGTCCAGCTCAGCGTGTCGCTGGTGCGCGACGAGCAGAGCGCCCCGTTGTATTTCGTGTCGCAGGTGCAGAACATCAGCCAGCGCAAGGCATTCGAGGATGCGCTGCACCGCGAACGCGAACTGGCCGAGGTCACCTTGCGTTCGATCGGCGACGCGGTGATCACCACCGATACGCAGCTGTGCATCACCTCGCTCAACCCGATCGCCGAGGCGATGACGGGCTGGAGCAGCGACGAGGTGCAGGGCCGGCCGATCGAGAAAATCTTCCAGCTGTTCGACGCTCAGGACGGCCACGCCATCGCCAATCCGCTGCGCGCGGCGATCGAACACAACACCATCGTCGACCTCGCCGGCAAGACCTTGCTGCGCCACCGGCATGGTTTCGACACGCCGGTGGAAGACTCTTCCGCACCGATCCACGACCACGCCGGCAACGTCATCGGCGGCGTGCTGGTGTTCCACGACGTCAGCGAAACCCGCGCGCTGGCGCTGAAGATGATCCATCTGACCCAGCACGACACGCTCACCGGACTGCCCAACCGCAGCCAGCTGCACGACCACATCGGACAGGCACTGGCGACCGCGAACCGGCGCCAGCAACGCACGGCGCTGCTCTACATCGATATCGACCAATTCAAGCAGATCAATGAACTGCACGGCCACGCGGCCGGCGACCGCGTGCTGCGTGCGCTGGCCGCGCAACTGCATCGCTGCCTGCCCGGCGACGAGCTGCTCAGCCGTTATGGCGGCGACGAATTCGTGGTGCTGCTGCCGCATCTGGAAAGCGTGGGCGAAGCGGCCGGCCTGTGCCAGATCCTGATCAACCAGTGCGAGCAGATCCGCGTCGACGGCCTGCCTGAGCTGGCGCTGCGCATCAGCATCGGCATCAGCGTGTATCCGGACGATGCCGCCGAACCGGAGGACCTGCTGCAACACGCGGAAACCGCGCTGGTCGCGGTAAAGGCGCAAGGCCTGCACGGCTACCGCTTCTTCACCGCGTTGATGAACGAGCGCGCGCAGGCGCGCCGACGCATCGAGACGGCGCTGCGCCAGGCGCTGTCGCGGCGCGAATTGAGCCTGCATTACCAGCCCAAGGTGGATGCACAGAGCGGCCGCATCGCGGGTGCCGAGGCATTGCTGCGCTGGCAGGTGAACGGACACGAGCTGTACAAGCCGGATCAGTTCATCCCGGTCGCCGAGGACAGTGGCCTGATTCTGCCGATCGGCGCCTGGGCGCTGCGGCAGGCGTGCAAGGAGGCGCGGCTGTGGCAACGGAACGGTCAGGCCATTCCGGTCTCGGTGAACGTGTCGCCGCTGCAGTTCCAGCACGCCGATTTCTACAGCTGGCTGGACGACGTGCTCAACGAAAGCGGACTCGATGAAGGTCTGCTCGAACTGGAACTGACCGAGCGCATGGTGATGTCCGGCGGCGATGCCACCACCGGCCTGCTGCGCCGGATCAGGCAGCGCGGCGTGCGGCTGTCGCTGGACGATTTCGGCACCGGATATTGCAGTCTCTCCTACCTGAAGCATTTCCCGATCGATGCGTTGAAGATCGATCGCGTGTTCGTGCACGACCTGACCAGCGACCGCGACACCGCCACCATCACCAGCGCGATCATCGCGATGGCGCGCAGCCTCAACAAGATGGTGATCGCCGAAGGCGTGGAGACCCGCGAGCAGAGTGCGTTCCTGCGCCACGCCGGATGTTCGCAGCTGCAGGGCTTCCTGTTCGGCGCGCCGATGTCGGCGGAGGAATTCCAGCAATTGCTCGCTGCCACCACCTGAACCGGGTACGCGGCTTCGGGTGATTTTTTTGTAGGAGCCCGCTTGCGGGCGATGCTGCTGTTTTGATTTTTCCTACTCAACCATCTGAGCAAAAGCATCGCCCGCAAGCGGGCTCCTACGGTAGCTTCCCGGCGCGGCCGGGCAGCAGTGCTTCGTACATGAAGTAAGGACAGCGCTGCATGCCCAGCTCGGCGTAGGTTGTCTGCGCACGGTCGTTCTCGGTTTCCACATACAGGCGCAGACCGGCCGCGCCGGCCGCTGCCGCACGCTGCTCGACCGTGGTGTACAGCGCGCGAAACACACCGCCCCGCCGCGCGGCAGGGATCACGTACACGCTCTGAATCCACCAGAAATCGCCGCAGCGCCAGTCGCTCCACTCATACGTCACCAGCAAGCTGCCAACTGCCACGCCATCGCGTTCTGCAATCAGGTAGAAGCCGCGTCGCGGCTCCTCGAATACACCGCTGATGCCGCGCTGCAGGATCGCGGGATCGAGCCGCTTGTGTTCGGTTTCCCATGCCATCGCGGCATTCCATGCGGCGAGGTCGGCAAGGTCGGTGATGGCGGCGGCGCGAATCGACAATGACACGGTATGACTCCGGTGCAGGGCTGGGCATCCATCGTAGCGTGCGCCGTCTTCACACGTCGGCGCGTAGGGTCCGAGCGGTAGCCGCCGGCTATAGCGGATGTCCGCCATACCGGCACCAGGCCAAACCGTCGCCGCGATGAACGCCTCGCAGCAGACCTGGCATGAACCCAAGGAAAAACCGGACTTGAACATCGGCAGCTTTCTCGACCTGCTCAAGCTGCGCCGTTTGCGCGCATTCCGGCGCCGCCGCGCGGCGGCACGCATACGACCGGAGCAAGAACCGGCGCTGCGTTCGGAACTGTTCAGCGCCGAGCAGATGGAACGGCATGGTGCGGCCCTGGCCAGCCAGCACCGGTTGAGTGCGCGCTCGGGCGCGGATCTGCTGCTGGCCCGGCTGGCCGACAACGAAGCGGTGCTGGCGCACACCTGCGAACGGCTGACCGACGCCACCCGGCGCAAACGGCGGGTCAGCCCGGCCGGCGAGTGGCTGCTGGACAACTTCTATCTGATCGAGGAGCAGATCCGGATCGCGCGTCGGCATCTGCCGAAGGGTTACAGCCGCGAGCTGCCGCGGCTGGAAAACAGTTTGTCGGCGGGTCTGCCGCGGGTGTACGACATCGCGCTGGAAATCATTTCGCACGGCGATGGCCGGGTGGACACGGGCAGCCTGCACCGCTTCATAAACGCCTACCAGAGCGTGACTCCGCTCAAGCTGGGCGAGCTCTGGGCGATCCCGATCATGCTGCGGCTGGCGCTGATCGAGAACCTGCGCCGGGTCGCCGCCCGGGTGATGGCGGACTGGCGCTACCGCGGCATGGCCGTGCGCTGGTCCGACAACATGACCGTAACAGCCGAGCGCGATCCGAGCAGCGTGGTGCTGGTGGTCGCCGACATGGCGCGCTCGAATCCGCCGATGAATAGCGCGTTCGTGGCCGAGATGGCGCGCCGGCTGCAAGGCCAGAGCCCGGCGCTGGCGTTGCCGCTGAGCTGGATCGAACAGCGTCTGTCAGCGTCGGGCCAGAGCATCGAGCATCTGGTGCAATTGGAGGCCCAGCAGCAGGCCGCCAACCAGGTATCGATCAGCAACAGTATCGGCAGTCTGCGCACGCTGTCGGCGATCGACTGGCGCGACTTCGTCGAGCGCAGCAGTCTGGTCGAGCAATGTCTGCGCGGAGATCCGGCCGGTGTCTATACGGCGATGGATTTCACCACCCGCGACCGCTATCGCCACGTGGTGGAAGGGCTCGCGCGGCATCATCAGCTAACCGAGCTGGAGGTGGCCGAGGCGACGGTGGCGCTGTGCCAGGCCGCCCCACCAACCGACACCACGTCGTCACCGCCGCAGCACGTCGGCCTCTACCTGATCGATCGAGGCCGACGCCAACTGGAACACCGCCTCGGCGTCCGACCCCGGCTAGCCGAAACGCTGCGCCGCGGACTCGACCGCGCGCCGCTGCCGATCTACCTCGGCCTGCTGGTATTGCTGACGTTCGCCTTCGCGCAGCCGCTGGTGGCGGCAGTCATACACAACCGGCTGCCGCCGTGGGCGGTTGTCGCGATCGCCATTCCGGCCACCATTCTGGCCAGCCAACTGGGCTTGAGCCTGCTCAACTGGATGGCCACGCTGACGATCGCGCCGCAGCTGCTGCCGCGGATGGATTATTCGGAAGGCATCCCGTCCAGCGCGCGCACGCTGGTGGCGATTCCCAGCCTGTTCGCCAGCGCGCAGGATGTCGAAGACCTGGTCGAAGCGCTGGAAGTGCGCTTCCTCGGCAACCGCGACGAACACCTGCACTTCGCCCTGCTCACCGATTTCGCCGATGCGGACAGCGAGACCTTGCCGGGCGACGACGCACTGCTGCGACTGGCGCGGCGGCGCATCGAGGCGCTCAACGAGCGCTACGCGAGCACCGAGGCCGACCGCTTCTTCCTGTTCCATCGCCCCCGGCGGTGGAATCCCGCCGAGCGATGCTGGATGGGCCACGAGCGCAAGCGCGGCAAGCTGGCCGACCTCAACACGCTGCTGCGCGGCAATGCGCACGGCCGCTTCATGCTGATCGTCGGCGACATCACGACGCTGCCGCGCGTGCAGTACGTGATCACACTGGACACCGATACCGGGCTGCCGCGCGATTCCGCGCAGGCATTCGTCGGCACCATCGACCACCCGCTCAACCGCGCGGTATACGACCCCGTGCAGCGGCGCGTGGTGTCCGGCTACGCGATCCTGCAGCCGCGGGTGGGCATCAGCCTGCCCAGCACCGCGCGCTCGCGCTATGCGCAGCTGTACGGCAGCGACGCGGGTATCGATCCGTATACGCAGATGGTCTCGGACGTCTATCAGGACGTGTTCCACGAAGGCTCGTTCATCGGCAAGGGCATCTACGCCATCGATGCGTTCGAGCTCAGCCTGGACGGCCGTTTCCCGGAAAACCGCATTCTCAGCCATGACCTGGTCGAGGGCTGCCACGCGCGGGCGGGCCTGCTCAGCGACGTGCAGCTGTTCGAGGAATACCCGCCCCGTTATGGCGCCGACATCAAGCGGCGCCATCGCTGGATCCGCGGCGACTGGCAGCTGCTGCCGTGGCTGCTGCCGTGGGCACCGAGCGCTCATGCCGGCTGGCGCCGCAACGCGCTGACCGCGCTGTCGCGCTGGAAGATCCTCGACAACCTTCGCCGCAGCCTGGTGCCGACCTCGCTGCTGGTATTGCTGGTGACCGGCTGGCTGGCGCTGTCGCCCGTGCTGTCGTGGACGCTGGCGGTGCTGGCGATGGTCCTGGTGCCGCCCCTGCTGTCGGCCTTGCTGGAGCTGGTGCAGAAGCCCAAGGACGTACAGCTGGATCAGCATCTGCGTGCCGGCTTCCTGACCAGCCTGCAGCATTTCGCGCGGATGGGGCTGGGGCTGGCCTGGCTGCCGCATGAAGTGCTGTACCAGCTCGACGCGATCGTGCGCACGCTGTGGCGCATGGCGATCAGCCATCGGCATCTGCTGCAGTGGCAGACCTCCAGCGAGGTCGAACGACGCAGCAGCAACGCACCGGCGGCCCTGTGGCGAATGATGTGGTCCGGCCCGCTGCTGGCGCTGGGACTGACCGTGGCCCTGGCGCTGCAGCGGCCAATGGTATTGCTGCTGGCGTGGCCTCTGTTGCTACTGTGGCTACTGTCGCCGTCGCTGGCATGGTGGATCAGCCAGCCGCGCAAGCCCGACACGTTTGCGCCGACCCCGGCGCAGACGCGCTTCCTGCGCGCCTTGGCACGCCGCACGTGGGCGTTCTTCGAGACCTGCGTCGGCCCGGCCGACCACTGGCTGCCGCCGGACAACCTGCAGGAGCGGCCGGGACCGGTGATCGCCCATCGCACCTCACCGACCAATATCGGCATGGCGCTGCTGGCGAACCTGGCCGCCAGCGACTTCGGTTTCCTCAGCACCGGCGGCCTGCTCGAGCGCACCCGCCAGACCCTGGCCACGATGCAGCAGCTGCCGCGCCATCGCGGCCACTTCTACAACTGGTACGACACGCTGAGCCTGCAGCCGCTGGCGCCGCTGTACGTCTCGGTGGTAGACAGCGGCAACCTCGCCGGCCACCTGCTGACGCTGCGGCCGGGGCTGCTGGGGCTGCTGGACGAGCCGGTGTTCCAGCCTCGCTTGCTGCTGGGCCTGCTCGATACCGTGAACGTGCTGCACGACACGCTCGATGCCGGCGCCGCGCTGGCGCTGGATCCGCTGCAGCAGGAGTTGCAGGATGGCCTGGCCACGCCGCCGGCCGCCCCCAGCATCGCTGCGGCGCTGCTGCAGCGGCTGCTGGACCACGCCCATGCCCTGGCGCAATCGCTGCGGGTCGAATCCGGCAGCGATGCGGAGTTCTGGCTGGCCGCCCTGCTCGAACAATGCAGCGACCTGTGCGACGAAGCGGCCACCTTCAAGCTGGATCCTCCGCACGACGATGACGGCGGTTTCAGCGGCATTCCCACGCTGCGCCAGCTCGCGCGGATTGAACCGCTGTGCTGGCCTGCCGATGCGGACGCCGATGCCATCCGCGAACGCGCGTGCGAACGCGTCGCCGCGATCGAGCAGCTCGCATACCAGGCGGGCGAGCTGGCCTTGATGGACTATCGATTCCTCTACGACAGCGCGCGCGACCTGCTGGCGATCGGCTACAACGTCGACGATCGCCGGCTCGACGCCAGCTATTACGACCTGCTGGCCTCGGAAGCGCGGCTGGCCAGTTTCGTGGCGATCGCGCAAGGCCAGCTGCCGCAGGACAACTGGTTCTCGCTGGGCCGCCTGCTGACCACCAGCGGCGGCGAACCCGTGCTGCTGTCGTGGACCGGCTCGATGTTCGAATACCTGATGCCGACGCTGGTGATGCCGAGCTATGAAGGCACCTTGCTCGACCAGACCTGCCGCGCCGCGGTGGCGCGGCAGATCGAGTACGGCAACCAGCTGAACCTGCCGTGGGGTGTTTCCGAATCCGGCTACAACACGCTGGACGCGCACTTCACCTACCAGTACCGCGCGTTCGGCGTGCCCGGGCTGGGTCTCAAGCGCGGACTGGGCGACGACGTGGTGGTCGCGCCGTACGCCACCGCGTTGGCGATGATGGTGGCGCCGGCGGCGGCGACCAGGAACCTGCAGCGCCTGGCCGACGCCGGCGCTGCGGGCCGCTTCGGTCTGTACGAGGCGATCGACTACACCCCCGCCCGCCTGCCGCTGGGTCAGGCCTCGGCCGTGGTGCAGTCGTTCATGGCGCACCACCAGGGCATGAGCCTGCTGGCGCTCGACTACGCACTGTTGGGCCGGCCGATGCAGCGGCGATTCGAAACCGATCCGCAGTTTCAGGCCACCAGCCTGCTGCTGCAGGAACGCGTGCCGAAGACCGCCGCGGAATACCTGCACGCCTCCGGCTTCCCCGAGTCGGACGGCCAGACGCGCGCGGCCGAAGCACGGCTGCGCGTGTTCACCGATCCGAACCGGCCGCGGCCGGCGGTGCAACTGCTGTCGAACGGTCGCTATCACACCATGGTGAGCAGTGCCGGCGGCGGCTACAGCCGTCGCGGCGAACTGGCGCTGACGCGCTGGCGCGAGGACATCACGCGCGATCACTGGGGCATGTTCTGCTACTTGCGCGACGTCGCCAGCGGCGACTACTGGTCCACCGCGTATCAGCCGACGTTGAAGAAGACCGAGCTGTTCGAGGCGATCTTCTCCGATGCCCGCGCCGAATTCCGCGTGCGCGAACGCGAATTCGATTCGCATACCGAGATCGTGGTGTCGCCGGAAGACGATATCGAGCTGCGCCGCACGCGCATCACCAACCGCAGCCGCACGCGCCGCACGATCGAGCTGACCAGCTACGCCGAGGTGGTGCTGGCGCCGTCGATCGCCGATGCCCTGCACCCGGCCTTCAGCAAGCTGTTCGTGCAGACCGAGCTGATTCCGGAACTGCAGGCGATCGTATGCACCCGGCGCCCGCGTGCGGCCGACGAACACGTGCCGTGGATGTGCCATCTGCTGGCCGCGCACAACGCCGACATCGACCAGATCTCCTACGAGACCGACCGCGCACGCTTCATCGGCCGCGGCCGCGACCTGGCGCAGCCGCAGGCGCTGGATCGCGAACAATCGCAGCTGTCCAACAGTCAAGGCTCGGTGCTCGATCCGATCGTGGCGATCCGCTGCCGCATCACGCTGGAGCCGGAACAGTCGGCCACGATCGACTTCGTCACCGGCATCGCCGACCACCGCGACGGCTGCGTACACCTGATCGGCAAGTACCGCGACCGCCACCTCGCCGACCGCGTGTTCGACCTGGCCTGGACGCACAGCCAGGTGCTGCTGCGCCAGCTCAACGCCAGCCTCGCCGATGCACAGCTGTACGAGCACATGGCCACCTCGATCATCTATCCGAACGCAAACCTGCGCGCGGAGCCCGGCGTGCTGCGCGGCAACCGACGCGGCCAGTCCGGGCTGTGGGGACAGTCGATCTCCGGCGACCTGCCCATCGTGCTGCTGCAGATTTCCGATCGGGCGCGTATCGAGCTGGTGCGCCAGCTGGTGCAGGCGCACGCCTACTGGAGGCTGAAAGGGCTGGCGGTGGATCTGGTGATCTGGAACGAGGATCGCGCCGGCTACCGGCAAGAGTTGCAGGACCAGATCATGGGCCTGATCGCATCGGGCAGCGAAGCGAGCCTGCTCGACCGGCCCGGCGGCATCTTCGTGCGTCCGGCACAGCAGCTGTCTGGTGAAGACCGGACGGTGATGCTGGCCTCGGCACGGATCGTCCTGACCGACAACCGCGGCAACCTGACCGAGCAGATCAGCCGGCGCGTGGCGGAAACGCAGGCGCCGCGCTTCGAAGCCAGCAAGCCGCGGCGCATCCCGGCCGCGCCGCCACCGCCGACCACGCCGTCCACCTTGCAGCTGGCCAACCCGCACGGCGGCTTCAGCGCCGACGGCCGCGAGTACGTGATCACGCTGGGCCCGGGCGATGCCACCCCCGCCCCATGGGCCAACGTGCTGGCCAACCCGCACTTCGGCACGGTGATCTCCGAGAGCGGCAGCGCGTATACCTGGGGCGAGAATGCGCACGAGTTCCGGCTCACGCCGTGGCACAACGACCCGGTCGGCGACGGCAGCGGCGAGGCGCTGTACCTGCGCGACGAGGAAACCGGCCAGGTCTGGTCGCCCACGCCGCTGCCGGCGCGCGGCAGCGGCCACTACGTCACCCGCCACGGCTTCGGCTACAGCGTGTTCGAGCACGACGAAGACGGCATCCACTCCGAATTGTGGATCTACGTGGCGCTGGATGCCTCGGTGAAATTCTCGGTACTGCGGCTGCGCAACGACTCCGGCCAGCCGCGCCGGCTCAGCGCCACCGGCTACGTCGAATGGCTGCTCGGCGACCTGCGCGAGCGCACCGCGATGCACGTGGTGACCGAATCGGATCCGGCCAGCGGCGCGCTGTTCGCCCGCAATGCGTACAACAGCGAATTCCCGAACCGCGTCGCGTTCTTCGACGTGGACGATCCCGGCCGCGGCATCGACGGCGACCGCAGCGCCTTCATCGGCCGCAACCGCAGCGCGGCCGCGCCGGCCGGACTGGGAAGATCGCACTTGTCCGGCCGCCTCGGCGCCGGACTGGATCCGTGCGCGGCGTTGCAGGTCAACGTGGCACTGGACGCAGGAGAACAGCGCCAGCTGATCTTCCGGCTCGGTCTCGGCCGCGACGGTGCCGATGCCGCCGCGCTGGTGCAGCGTTTCCGTGGCCGCGGCGTGGCCGCCGACACGCTGGAGCGAATCCACGCGCATTGGGCACGCACGCTCGGCGCCGTCCAGATCAGCACGCCGGAACCGGCGCTCGACGTGCTGGCGAACGGCTGGCTGCTGTACCAGACCATCGCCTGCCGCATATGGGCGCGCAGCGGCTACTACCAGTCCGGCGGCGCGTTCGGCTTCCGCGACCAGCTGCAGGATTCGATGGCGCTGCTGCACGCGGCACCCGACCTGTCGCGGGCGCAACTGCTGCTGTGCGCCGGGCACCAGTTTCCCGAAGGCGACGTGCAGCACTGGTGGCATCCGCCGCTGGATCGCGGTGTGCGCACCGCCTGCTCGGACGATTATCTGTGGCTGCCGCTGGCCACCAGCCGCTACGTGCTGGCCACCGCGGACACCGACGTTCTGCGGGAGCAGCTCGGCTACATCGAGGGCCGTCCGCTGCATCACGGCGAGGAGTCCTACTACGACTTGCCGCAACCGTCGAGCCTGCGCGAAACCCTGTACCAGCATTGCGTGCGCGCGATCGAACGCAGCCTGCCGCGCGGCGCGCACGGCCTGCCGCTGATCGGCAGCGGCGACTGGAACGACGGCATGAACCGGGTCGGCGAAGCCGGCCGCGGCGAAAGCGTGTGGCTGGGTTTCTTCTCCTGCGAGGTGCTGAACCGGTTCGCCGAAGTGGCCCGGCTGCATGGCGACGAAGCCTTCGCGCTGCGTTGCGAAGGCGAAGTCAGCCAGCTGCGCGTCGCGCTGGAACAACATGCCTGGGACGGCGCCTGGTATCGCCGCGCGTACTTCGACGACGGCACCCCGCTCGGTTCCAGCGGCAACGACGAATGCCGCATCGATTCGATCGCGCAGAGCTGGTCGGTGCTGTCCGGCATCGCCACGCCCGAGCGCCAGCAGCAGGCGATGAACTCGCTGGACCGACACCTGGTGCGCCGCGAGGCGGGCCTGGTGCAGTTGCTGGAACCGCCGTTCGACAAATCGGCGCTCGACCCCGGCTACATCAAGGGCTACGTACCCGGAGTGCGCGAGAACGGCGGCCAGTACACGCATGCCGCGATCTGGGCCACGATGGCCTTCGCCGAACTCGGCGACAGCGCCCGTGCGTGGGAGCTGCTGCGCATGATCAATCCGGTCAACCATGGCAGCGACGCCATCGAGATGGACATCTACAAGGTCGAACCCTACGTGGTCAGCGCCGACGTCTACGCGGTCGAACCACACATCGGCCGGGGCGGCTGGAGCTGGTACACCGGCTCCGCCGGCTGGATGTACCGGCTGATCGTCGAGTCGCTGCTCGGCCTGCGGCTGGAAGCCGGCCGCCTGCGCTTCACTCCCGTCCTGCCTGACGAGTGGGAAGGCTTCTCGCTGGATTATCGCTACCTCGACACGCAATACCGCATCCATCTCCGGCAGAGCGACGCCGGCACCGTGAGCACCGTGTGGCTGGATGGCGTGGTGCAGGCGGATGGCTGCATTCCACTGGCCGATGACGGGGCGGAGCACAGCGTGGAGCTGAATCACCCGCGGGCTGGTTGATCCAGGCCGCAATACCTGAGCTTGCCGGCACTTTGGTCCGCCGGATTTTCCACGACGGCTGTCATTCGACGTCTTGCCGCATCTCGATGGCTTCCGTCACCTTGTCCCACTGAATCCCCATGCTGCCGCATCACGGCGCTGGCGCATTGCGACTCGCCTTCCACTCGGCCACGCGTTGCCCGATGTAGCGGTCGTAATCGGCATCGGTATGCAACTGCGGAAGCGTGTGAGGAACGCGGCGACCTTGCGTGTCTCTGACCGGCAATTGCGCCGCCAGCGCCGCACACACTTTCTGCAGATGCGAGGGTCGGCCGGCTGCCGGGTTGATGCCCTTGGAGGCCGGAACCACCTCTCCCGCCAGCGGATCGTCGGTACGCGGCGTGGACAGACTCAACACGTCCGCGATGTCGGGTGCTGCGGCATCACGTGCGGTCAACGCGGGTACACCCCAGCGCCGTTCGATCGTACTGAGAATGGAAGTGTGATCGAACGGCGTGGCGCCCGAGCTGCGGAACACCGTACCGGCGGGAATCCATGGCGAGATCACCACCGTGGGCACGCGCGGCCCGAAACGCTTGAAATCGAACCCGAACTCGCCCGGTGCGGCATCCGGCGGCACCGCGTTGGTGGGCGGCGGCACATGATCGTAGCAACCGCCATGCTCGTCGTAGGTGACGAGCAGCAAGGTCCGGTTCCACGCCGGGCCATGGCGCAGCGCGTAGTACACGTCGTGGATAAGCTGTTCGCCCAGCGCCACGTCATAGTTGGGATGCTGGCTGTTGCCGCTGGAACCCCAGCTCGGCTCGAGGAAGCTGTATGACGCCAAGGTGCCGTTCGCCGCTGCGGCCTGAAAATCCGCGAACTGCCCGAACTGGCCGTCGGGCGCATTCGTCAAATCGGCAAAATCCAGGCGTGTGAGCGGCTCGGCGTTGTAACCGTAGATGGCCCAGGACACGCCGTGCTCGCCCAGCGCGCCGTAGATGGACGGCACCGTGAATGCCTTGGTCTTGTCATCCATATGGCCCTGCGAGGTACCCGCGTTGACAAAAGCGCGGTTGGGCAAGGTTTCGGTAGGGACGGAACAGAACCAGTGATCGCAAACGGCGAAACCGCGCGCCAGCGCGGACAGCACCGGCAAGGTCTGCGGCGTGTACATGCCCATGATGTCGGCGGCCACCGTGCCGGGCAGCACGCCGCCTTTTCTCTTGGACTCCTCCGCCAGGGTCGCCGCGTAGTTGTCGACGAAGCCCTGGTTGGTCGCGGTGGGCGGCGTCGGCGCGGTGGCGTTGCCGAATAATTGCGCGTTGGTCGCCGCGTAGCCCTCGCCTGGATCGGCTCCGGGCTGGTAATACGTATGGGCCTGCCCCGCTGCGATCTTGAATACGGTATCGGTGCCGCTGGCACCGGGATTGGATTCCTTGCCGGTCAACCCTTCGAACGGCTGCCCGGCCGGAGACACATTGTTCGAATCCGCGTACAGGAACCCCAGCATGTGGTCGAAGGAACGGTTCTCCAGCATCAGCACCACGATGTGATCGATCGCCGACAGCTGGTTTGCATGGTGCTTTGTCATCGCGCATCGCCCTCGGACTCGGGATCCAGGCACCGGGCCAGGTCACGCGCCTGGTTCGCGCCATTGCAGCAGCCTGGCATGTCAATGGGATGATTCGTGCGCACAACGAAAGTTCACGCGAGCACAAGGGATGGTCTGAATAAGTCCACTGCGGTCTGGAGAAGGGCGCTCTTTGTGGGAGCGACTTCAGTCGCGATTGCGTAGCAGTGCGCTGCGCCGACTGATTATGCATCCAGCCGCTGCGACGCCGGGATGCTGCAGGCTACTGCCGCGGCCACCGCGACTGAAGTCGCTCCCACAATCTCGGCGACGAGCAGAAGCTTGTTCAGACGTTCCCGGCCGGGACATATCCATCGCCTTGCCCGTTCCCGCTGACGCAGGTTCATGCGGCCATCGCGTCAAGCCTTGCATGTGCAACTTATGCATCGGCTTAACCTCGCGCCGTGCAGTCTGGAAGATAAGCCCGCCGTCCGGCATGCTGACGGAGCCGCGCAGCGCGAGCCGCATGTCGCTGCATCGACGGCACTGAGCCCACCCCATGGAGAAGCAACCGCTATGCCGATATCCCGCTCGGATGCCCTGGTCTTTTTCGGCGCCACCGGCGACCTCGCCTACAAGCAGATCTTCCCCGCCTTGCAGGCGATGATGCTGCGCGACGGGCTGGACCTGCCGATCATCGGCGTGGCGCATTCCGGCTGGAGCGTCGAACAGCTGCGCCAGCGCGCGCACGAGAGCCTGGCGCAGGCGGCGAAGCGTCGGGGCGATGAGGTCGATGAGGCCGCGTTTTCGAAATTCTCCGCGCGCCTGCAGTACGTCGACGGCGACTACAACGACCCCACCACCTTCGCACAGTTGAAGCAGCTGCTGGGCAGCGCCGGCGCACCGCTGCATTATCTTGCGATTCCGCCCGGCCTGTTCGGTGTCGTGGTGAAGAATCTGCAGCAGGCCGGTTGTGCCGACAACGCACGAGTGGTGGTGGAAAAACCTTTTGCGCGCGACCTCGCCTCGGCGCGGGCGCTCAACCACACCTTGCACCAGGTGTTCCCGGAGTCGGCGATCTTCCGCATCGACCACTACCTGGGCAAGGAACCGGTGCAGAACCTGCTGTATTTCCGCTTCGCCAACACCGTGCTCGAACCGGTGTGGAACAACCGCTATGTCGACCGCGTGCAGATCACCATGGCCGAGCAGTTCGGCGTGGACGGCCGCGGCAGTTTCTACGAAGGCGTCGGCGCGATCCGCGACGTGCTGCAGAACCATCTGCTGCAGGTGACCTCGCTGCTGGCGATGGATGCGCCGATCGGCAACGATCCGGTCTCGCTGAATGCGGAAAAGCTGCGGCTGTTCCGCGCGATGCGCCCGCTGGACCCGAAGGAAGTGGTGCGCGGCCAGTTCAACGGCTATCGCGAAGTGCCGGGCGTGGCGCCGGATTCCGATGTGGAGACCTTCGTGGCGCTGCGCCTGCACATCGATACCTGGCGCTGGGCCGGCGTGCCGTTCTACATCCGTGCCGGCAAGAACCTGCCGCTCACGACCACCGAAGTGATGGTGGACATGAAGGTGCCCCCGCTGTCGGTGTTCGACGAGATCGCGTCGCCGCAGTCGAATTATTTCCGCTTCCGGCTCAGCCCCGAGGTGGTCATCGCCGAAGGCATGCGGGTCAAGCGGCCCGGCGAAACCATGCAGGGCGAGCCGGTGGAACTGGTGGCGCGGCACCACTCGGAGCCGGAGAAGCCGCCGTACGAACGGCTGCTCGCCGACGCGATCCGCGGCGACAACGGGTTGTTCACCAGCGACGAATGCGTCGAGGCCGCGTGGGCGGTGGTCGATCGCGTACTGCATCACGCGGATCGCGTGAGCTTCTACGAGCCCGGCAGCTGGGGCCCCCCGGAGGCCGCGCAAATCGTCAGCGGCGCCGAGGGCTGGCACGATCCGAAAGCCGAGGCCAGCGAACCATGTTGAGCGCCGACTCCGTCGCCGTCCATCCCACCGCCACTGCGTCGGTGGTCTTCCTGTTCGATGTCGACAACACCTTGCTCGACAACGACCGCTTCGGCGCCGACCTCGGCGACACGTTGGCGCAAGCGTTCGGGACAACCGAGCGCGACCGCTACTGGGCGCTCTATGCGCAACTGCGCGACGAGCTGGGCTACGCCGATTACCTGGGCGCGCTGCAGCGTTTCCGCGCCGGCCTGGACAACGACCCGTCGCTGCTGCATATGTCCAGGTACCTGCTGGATTACCCGTTCGCGGACCGGCTGTATCCGCACGCGCTGGAAACCCTGGCGCACCTGCGCACGCTGGGCCCCACGGCCATCCTGTCGGACGGCGACGTGGTGTTCCAGCCGCGCAAGATCCAGCGGGCCGGGCTATGGGAGGCGCTGCGCGGCGAAGTGCTGATCTACGTGCACAAGCAGCAGATGCTGGTGGCGATGCAGCATCGTTATCCGGCCGCGCATTACGTGATGATCGACGACAAGCCGCAGATCCTGGCCGATATGAAACAGCGGCTCGGCCGCCGGCTGACCACGGTATTCGTGGAGCAGGGCCACTACGCCGCGCAGGCGCCCGCGGACGTTCGGGCCGCGGCCGATATCCGCATCGCGTGCATCGGTGAACTGCGCGGGCGTAAGCTTGGCGATTTCCTGCCCGACGCGCCCGTCATCAACCTTCCGGCAGACTGAAACCCACCCATATCGAACTGGAATCATGGAGCAAGCATGAAAGCGACCCGTCAACTGCACGAACTCGGCCAGAGCCTGTGGCTGGACAACATCACCCGCACCCTGCTCGACGACGGCACGCTCGCGCGCTATATCGCCGAGGATTCGATCACGGGATTGACCTCGAACCCCAGCATCTTCGATGCCGCGATCGGCGACGGCGACGCCTACGATGCCGGTGTGCACGCCAAGACGCTGGCCGGGCTGTCGGGCGAGGCGCTGTTCATCGAACTGGCGCTGGAAGACCTGCGTCGCGCGGCCGACCTGTTCAAGCCCGTGTTCGACGCCACCCGCCAGATCGACGGCTGGGTCTCGATGGAAGTCTCGCCGCTGCTGGCCGCCGACACCGCCGGCTCGATCGCGGCGGCCCGGCACATCCACCACAAGGCACAGCGCGACAACCTGTTCGTGAAGATTCCCGGCACCCCCGAAGGCGTGCCCGCGATCGAGGAAGCGATCTTCCTGGGTATCCCGATCAACGTGACCTTGTTGTTTTCCTGCGCGCACTACCAGGCCGTCGCCGAGGCCTATATGCGCGGCATAGAGCGTCGCCTCGCCGCCGGGCTCGATCCGAAGGTCGGCTCGGTCGCCTCGCTGTTCATCAGCCGCTGGGACGTGGCCAGCAACCCGCAGCTGCCCGCCGAGCTGCACAACAAGCTCGGCATCGCGGTGGGCCAGCAGACGTATCGCGCCTACCGCGCGTTGCTCGCCTCGCCGCGCTGGCAGAAGCTGGCGGCCGCCGGTGCGCAGCCGCAGCGCCTGCTGTGGGCCAGCACCGGCACCAAGGATCCGTCCGCGCCCGACACGCTGTACATCAGCGCATTCGCCGCACCCGACACCATCGACACGATGCCGGAGAAAACCCTGTTCGCATTCGCCGATCACGGCCAACTGCATGGCGTGATGGCGACCGATGGCGGCGACGCCGACGCCGTCCTGGCGCAGATCGCCAAGGCCGGCGTGGACATCGACGCGCTGGCGCGCAAGCTGCAGCAGGATGGCGCCGAGGCATTCGTCAAATCCTGGAACCAGCTGCTGCAGCGGATCGCGGGCAAGGCCGCTGCGCTGGCCGACAAATCGAAAGGACCCGCGCTGCGATGAGCCATCCGAAACTCACCACCTTGCCGCAGTGGCAGGCATTGCAGCGGCACTTCGCCATGCTGGGCACGAAACACCTGCGCGAACTGTTCGCCGCCGATCCGCAGCGCGGCGAACGGCTGACCGTCGAGAATGTCGGACTGTATCTGGACTACTCCAAGCAGCGCGTCGATGACGACACGTTGCGCCTGCTGCGCGAGTTGGCCGAGGCCTGCGAGCTGCCGCGGCGGATCGAGGCCATGTTCCGCGGCGATAGGATCAACACCACCGAGAACCGCGCGGTGCTGCACGTGGCACTGCGTGCGCCGGCCACGAAGAAGATCCTGGTCGACGGCCACGACGTGGTGCAGGACGTGCACGAAGTGCTTGCCCGCATGGCCGCGTTTTCCGAACGCGTGCGCAGCGGCGCGTGGCTGGGCCACACCGGCAAGCGTATCCGCAACATAATCAGCATCGGCATCGGCGGCTCCGACCTCGGCCCGGTGATGGCCTATGAGGCACTGCGCGATTACAGCCGCCGCGACATGACGTTCCGCTTCGTGTCGAACGTGGACGGCACCGATTTCGCGGAAGCCGTGCGCGACCTGGATGCGGCCGAGACGCTGTTCATCATCTGCTCGAAGACCTTCACCACGCTGGAGACGCTGACCAACGCGCACGCCGCGCGGGCGTGGAGCCTCGCGGCGCTGGGCGATGCCGACGCCGAGAAGAACGGGGCGATCGCCAAGCATTTCGTCGCCGTCTCCACAAACGCCGAAGGCGTAGCGAAGTTCGGCATCGACACCGCCAACATGTTCGGCTTCTGGGACTGGGTCGGCGGGCGCTACTCGATGGATTCGTCGATCGGCTTGTCGACCATGCTGGCGATCGGGGCGGACGGCTTCCGCGACATGCTGGCCGGCTTCCACGCGATGGACGAGCACTTCCGCCGCACGCCGCTGGAACGGAACCTGCCCGTCCTGATGGGCTTGCTGGCGATCTGGAACAACAACTTCCTCGATGCGGCCACCGTGGCAGTGCTGCCGTACGAGCAATACCTGAAACGCTTCCCTGCCTACCTGCAGCAACTGACGATGGAGAGCAACGGCAAGCACGTCACGCTGGACGGCAAGGTCGTGGACTACGACACCGGCCCGGTCTACTGGGGCGAGCCGGGCACCAACGGCCAGCACTCGTTCTACCAGCTGATCCATCAGGGCACGCGCATCGTGCCATGCGACTTCATCGGCTTCGGCCAGACGCTGAATCCGCTGCCGGCACAAGGCGGCGGCGATCAGCATGACTTGTTGATGGCGAACCTGATCGCGCAAGGCGAGGCGCTGGCGTTCGGCAAGAGCTCGGACGAAGTGCGTGCCGAAGGGACGCCCGAGGCGCTGGTGCCGCATCGCACGTTCGAGGGCAACCGGCCCAGCACGACCATCCTCGCCGCGAAGCTGACCCCGCACGCGCTGGGCACACTGATCGCGCTGTACGAGCACAGCGTGTTCGTGCAGGGCGTGCTCTGGGACATCGATTCGTTCGACCAGTGGGGTGTGGAGCTGGGCAAGCAACTGGCCAAGGCGACCATCGTCGAGCTGACCGCCAAGGACGAGCCGAAACTGGCCCACGACAGCTCGACCAACGCCTTGATCCGCCGCTACCGGCAACTGCGCGACGGCAAGGCACCCACAGGTCCGCGAGGCTGATATTGCGTGTAGGAGCCCGCTGGCGGGCGATGCTTTCGCTTTAAATCTCCCCAACATCAAAGCAAGAGCATCGCCCGCCAGCGGGCTCCTACCACCGGCGGCAAGTCCGGCAGGGAAATTCCACGAAAGGTTTCCATAGGAAAAAATGAGTCAGCACATCAGTCCGCTCGCCGGCAAGCCGGCACCGACATCGATCCTGGTCGACATCCCGAAGCTGCTGGCCGCGTATGCGGACCTGAAGCCCGACCCGACGGTCGCCGCCCAGCGCGTGGCGTTCGGCACCTCCGGCCATCGCGGCAGCTCGTTCGAGCACAGTTTCAACGAGTGGCACATTCTGGCGATCAGCCAGGCGATCTGCGAGTACCGCCAATCGAAGGGCATCGACGGCCCGCTGTTCATCGGTGCCGACACGCATGCGCTGTCGCAGCCCGCGTTCGAGAGCGCGCTGGAGGTGCTGGCCGCCAACGGCGTGCAGACGATGATCTCCGCAGGCGGCGAGTTCACTCCGACCCCGGCGGTCTCGCACGCGATCCTCGTGTACAACAAGGGCCGCACGTCCGGCCTGGCCGACGGCATCGTGATCACGCCGTCGCACAATCCGCCCGACAACGGCGGCTTCAAATACAACGCGTCGAATGGCGGCCCGGCCGATACCGATATCACCGGCTGGGTGCAGAACCGCGCCAACGCCTTGCTCGAAGCCGGCCTTAAGGACGTCAAGCGCATGCCGTTCGCGCAGGCACGCAAGGCCGCGACCACGCGCGGGCACGACTTTCTCAACACGTATGTCGCCGATCTGGCCGACATCATCGACTTCGACGCGATCCGCAGTGCCGGCGTGCATATGGGCGTCGACCCGCTGGGCGGCGCCGGCGTGCATTACTGGGCGCCGATCGCCGAGCGCTACAAGCTCGACCTCACCGTGGTCAGCGCGGTGGTCGATCCGCAGTTCGCCTTCATGAGCGTGGACTGGGACGGCAAGATCCGCATGGATCCCTCGTCGAAGTACGCGATGCAGCGGCTGATCGCTTTGAAGGACACCTACGACGTCGCGTTCGCCTGCGACACCGACCACGACCGCCACGGCATCGTCACCCGCAGCAATGGGCTTATGGAGCCGAACCATTACCTGTCCGTGCTGATCGACTACCTGTACCGGCACCGTCCTCAGTGGGGTGCGGACGCCGCCGTCGGCAAGACCCTGGTCACCACCGCGCTGATCGACCGCGTAGTGAAGCGGCTGGGGCGGCGGCTGTATGAAACGCCGGTCGGCTTCAAGTGGTTTTCCGAAGGCTTGTTCGACGGCTCGCTGGGCTTCGGCTGCGAGGAAAGCGCCGGCGCATCGCTGCTTCGGCGCGACGGCTCGGTATGGGCAACGGACAAGGACGGCCTGGTGCCCGCGCTGCTGTCGGCCGAGATCACCGCGCGACAGGGCAAGGACCCGGGCGAGTTGTTCGCGCAGTTGACCGACGAGCTCGGCAAGCCGTTCGCCGACCGCGTCGAGGCGGCCGCCACGCCGGCGCAGAAAGCCAAGCTCGCGAAGCTGTCGCCCGACCAGTTGAAGAGCGACCAGCTCGCCGGCGAGAAGATCGAACAGGTGCTGGACAAGGCGCCTGGCAACGGCGCGGCGATCGGCGGCATCAAGGTCGTCGCCGCCAGCGGCTGGTTCGCCGCACGGCCATCCGGCACCGAGGCGATCTACAAGATCTACGCGGAGAGCTTCAAGAGCGAAGACCACCTGCAGAGCCTGCTGAAGGAAGCCCAGAGCATCGTCGACGCCGCGCTCGCGTAGGATCCCGCTAGCGGGCGATGCTCTTGCTTTGATGTTTGGAGATTTAAAGCAAAAGCATCGCCCGCTAGCGGGCTCCTACACACATGATCCCAGTCACCGCCGGAGAAAACCCATGTCCAACGCACTCGACCAGCAATGCATCAATACGCTTCGCTTCCTCTCGGTGGACATGGTGCAAAAGGCCAACAGCGGCCACCCCGGCCTGCCGCTCGGCGCCGCGCCGATGGCATACGCGCTGTGGACGCGGCACATGAAATACCACCCGCAAGATCCGCACTGGGTCGATCGCGACCGCTTCGTGTTGTCCGCCGGCCACGGATCGGCGCTGCTGTACAGCCTTCTGTTCACTACCGGCTATGACTTGTCGCTGGATGACATCAAGCAGTTCCGCCAATGGGGCAGCAAAGCGCCGGGACATCCCGAGTTCGGCCACACGCCAGGCGTCGAGGTCACCACCGGCCCGCTCGGCCAGGGTCTGGCCAACGCGGTCGGCATGGCGCTTGGCGAGGCCCAGCTGGCGGCCAGCTACAACCGTCCTGGCCACGCCATCATCGACCACCACACCTGGGCGATCGTCAGCGACGGCGACCTGATGGAAGGCGTGGCCAGCGAGGCGGCTTCGCTGGCCGGGCACCTGAAGTTGGGCAAGCTGATCTGCCTGTACGACGACAACTACGTCACCTTGTCCGCCGGCACCGACATGACGTTCTCCGAAGACCGCGCCAGACGCTTCGAGGCGTACGGCTGGCAGACCATCCACGTCACCGACGGCAACGATCTCGAGGCGATCAATGCGGCGCTGGACGACGCCCGCGCCGACACCGCGCGGCCGTCGCTGATCCTGGTGCGCACGCATATCGGCTATGGCTCGCCCGAGCAGGACAGCTACAAGGCGCACGGTTCGCCGCTGGGCGTCGAGGACGTGAAGGAGACCAAGCAAAAGCTGGGCTGGCCGGTCGAACCCGATTTCCTGCTGCCGGAGCCAGCCCTGGCGCATCTGCGCGAGGCGCAAACGCGCGGCGCGAAAGCGCAAGACGAATGGAATAGACGCCTAGGCGCCTATACCAAGGCCTTCCCCGAGCTGGCCGGCGAGCTGGAGGGCCGTCTGCGCGGCGAACTGCCACGCGGCTGGGATGCGGACATCCCGGTATTCCCCGCCGACGCCAAAGGCATGGCCACTCGCGTCGCCGGCGGCAAGGTCATGAACGCGTTCGCAAAGAAACTGCCGGCGCTATGCGGCGGTTCGGCCGACCTCGACCCGTCCACCCATACGGCGCTGAAGGACCTGGGCGACTTCAATCCGGCCGGAGAACCGAAGAACGAGGACGAACAGGGTTCCGACGGCGGCGGCTGGAGCAGGGCAGGCCGCAACTTCCATTACGGAGTGCGCGAGCACGCGATGGCGGCGATCAGCAACGGCCTGGCCGCACACGGCGGCTTCATTCCGTTCGACGCCACCTTCCTGATCTTCTCCGATTACATGCGCCCCGCGATCCGTCTCGCCGCGCTGATGGGCGTGCACGTGGTGCACGTGTTCACCCACGACAGCATCGCGCTGGGCGAGGACGGACCCACCCACCAGCCGGTGGAACAGCTGGCCAGCCTGCGTGCCATCCCCAACCTCACCGTGATCCGTCCCGGCGACGCGAACGAGACCGCCGCGGCGTGGAAGGTGGCGGTGGAATCGACCAGGCACCCGGTGCTGCTGGCGCTGACCCGGCAGGACGTCCCCACGCTCGATCGCACGCGCTATGCCAGCGCCGACGGCGTGCGCCGGGGCGCGTATGTACTGAGCGACGCGAAGGACGGCAAGCCATCTTTGATCCTGATCGCCAGCGGCTCCGAAGTCGGCCTGATCCTTGCCGCCGCCGACCGGCTGCAAGCCGGAGGCACCGCCGTGCGCTGCGTGTCGATGCCGAGCTGGGAGCTGTTCGACGCGCAGCCTCAAAGCTACCGCGACGAGGTGCTGCCGCCCGCGGTGACTGCACGGCTGGCGGTAGAACTAGGCATCTCGCAAGGATGGGATCGCTATGTCGGGGCTCAGGGCGACATGCTCGGGGTCGACCGCTTCGGCGCCTCCGCGCCGGCCGGGGTACTGCTGCGCGAGTACGGCTTCACTGTCGACAACGTGGTGCGGCGGGCCAACGCCTTGCTCGGGCGCTGAAAAGACAGCGTAACGGCAACCGCCGGGCCGGACGAGCGGTCCCGGGCTCCTGTTGACCGAAAAACGGTACGCCGCCCTGTGACCATCGTCATGCACATCTAATGACCATCGTCATGTATATGTAAACTATTCGGTATGTTATTGTCTGCGGCGGCGTCCCCCTTGCCCCCCAGGTCACTCCCTTGCCCAGTCTCCTGCCCGACTCGAAGCCCGCCCTGCTTGCCCGTACCGCCCTCGTCCTCGCGCTGCTGGCCAGTCTGTCCGTCGCCGGTTGCGCCGTCGGCCCCGATTACCGCCGGCCTGACGCGCCGCCGGTGGATCGCTACACGGCACAACCGCTGCCAGCCGCCACTGCCGCCGCCAAGGCCGCCGACGGCGACGCGCAGCGTTTTCTGCAGGGCCACGACGTGCCCGCGCGCTGGTGGACGACGTTCGACAATCCCGAGCTGACCCGCCGGGTAAACACCGCGCTGGCGCACAGTCCGTCGATCGCCTCGGCCCAGGCCGCCTTGCGCCAGGCCCGGGAGAACGCCGACGCCGCGCGCGGCGGCCTGTTTCCATCGGCGGACCTGGGCGCCGGCGCCACCCGCCAGAAGCTATCGGCCGCGCAGTCGCGCCAGACCGGCAGCGGTGGCCCGTACACGGTGTACAACGCCTCGGTCAGCGTCGGCTATACGCTGGACCTGTTCGGTGGCGTGCGCCGCGGGATCGAGGCGCAGTTGGCGCAGGCGGATTACCAGCAGGCGCAACTCGACACCACCTATCTGACGCTGGCCGCGAACGTGGTCACCACGTCGCTGCAGGAAGCATCGCTGCGCGAGCAGGTGCGCGCGACCGAACAGATCGTCGACATGCAGCGCGAGAGCCTGGACATCGCGCAAAAGCAGCTGAAGATCGGCGCGAAGTCGTTGTCCGACACGCTGGCGGTACGTTCGCAGCTGGCCGCCACCGAGGCGACCTTGCCGCCGCTGCGCGCGCAGCTCGCCGCGACCCGCAATCAGCTGGCCAGCTATCTCGGCACCACGCCGGCGCAACTGCAGCTGCAGCCGTTGACGCTGGACGCGGTCACCTTGCCCTCCGACATCCCGGTCAGCCTGCCGTCAAACCTGGTCGAGCAGCGTCCGGACATCCGGGCCGCATCGGCGCAACTGCACGCGGCCTCGGCCCAGGTCGGCGTCGCCACCGCGGCGATGCTGCCGCAGGTCACGCTATCCGGCAGCGTCGGGTCGGAGGCGCTGCGCGCCGGCGACCTGTTTTCCGCCGGCACCGGCGCCTGGTCGCTGGGCCTGGGCCTGACCCAGCCGCTGTTCCATGGCGGCGAGCTGCTGCACAAGAAGCGCGCCGCACGGGCCGGCATGGACAAGGCGGTGGCTGACTGGCAGCAGACCGTACTGAACGCGTTCCAGAACGTTGCCGATGCGCTGCAGGCCCTGGATTACGACGCGCAAGGCCTGGCCGCGCAAGCCATTGCCGAGAGCACCGCGTCGCAGCAGCTCGACCTGGTCCATCGGCAGTTCCAGCTCGGCGCAACCGGCTATCTCAACCTGCTCGACGCCCAACGCACCTATCAGCAGGCGCGTATCGGACTGATCAAGGCGCGCAGCGCACGGCTAGCCGATACCGCCGCGCTGTATGCCGCCCTCGGCGGCGGCTGGCGCAGCGACACCCGGGTAGCCAGCCAGAAGCCATAGCTCTATCACCTAGTGCGGACAGGATGTCCGCTTTTTGACTTTCGCGATCGTGGATGATCGCAATAACCCAAGGAGTTCGCGCATGCCCACGCGCGTCGACAAGAAGCCCAGCACCACCAAGCGCATGATCTGGATGGTCGTCGGCATATTCCTGCTGATCGCCGTGATCGCCGGCATCAAGGTGCTGCTGGTCGTGCGCATGATCCACGGCATGCCGAAACCGGCGCCGTTCACGGTCAGCACCACCGCCGCCCGCGAACAGCCGTGGCAACCCGCGCTGAGTGCCGTCGGCACGTTGCGCGCGGCCAACGGCGCGGACCTGGCGATGGACGTGGCCGGCCTGGTCACCGGGGTCAACCTGAAATCCGGCCAGGACGTGACGCAAGGCCAGGTGCTGCTGCAGCTGCGCGACGGTGACGACGTGGCCCAGCTGCAACAGTTCGAGGCAGCGGCCCAGCTGTCCCAGCTCACCTTCGAGCGGGCACGCCAGCAGCTCGCGGCGCAGGCGATCAGCAAGGCCGACTACGACACCGCGACCGCCGATCTCAAGGCGAAACAGGCCGCGGTGGCGCAGCAGAAAGTGGTGGTGGCCAAGAAGCAGCTGCGTGCGCCGTTTACCGGCCGCGCCGGCATCATCACCACGAGCCCCGGCGACTACCTCAGCGCCGGCGCCACGGTGGTGACCGTGCAGCAGCTCGACCCGCTGCTGGTCGATTTCTATGTGCCGCAGAGCGAACTGGGCCGGTTGCAGGTGGGCCAGGCGGTGAACCTGAAGCTGGATGCGTATGCCGGCCGCGACTTCACCGGCAAGCTCAGCGCGATCAACCCCAAGGTCGACCTCGGCACGCGCAACGTGCAGGTCGAGGCGACCGTACCCAACCACGACAAGGCGCTCACCCCGGGCATGTTCGCCAAGGTCACCGTCGATGTCGGCAAAGAACAGCGCCAGCTGACCCTGCCGCAGGCCGCGATCGTCTACAACCCCTATGGCGATACGGTGTACGTGGTGCAGCCGTCCAAGGGCAAGG
Organism: Rhodanobacter terrae; assembly: GCF_042657005.1. Taxonomy (NCBI): domain Bacteria; kingdom Pseudomonadati; phylum Pseudomonadota; class Gammaproteobacteria; order Lysobacterales; family Rhodanobacteraceae; genus Rhodanobacter; species Rhodanobacter terrae. Next base: position 114,696 of record NZ_JBHSNG010000009.1, on the reverse strand, counting down.
ACGACAAGGGCCAGCCACTGCCGCCCACGGTGAAGCAGACCTTCGTCACGGTGGGCGACACCCGTGGCGATCAGGTCGCCATCCTCAAGGGCATCGACGCCGGCACGGTGGTGGTGACCAGCGGCCAGATCAAGCTGAAGAACGACGCACCGATCGCGATCGACAACAGCGTGCAGCCGGCCGACAGCGCCCATCCCGCGCCGCAGGAGCACTGAGCCTACCCATGAAATTCACCGACCTGTTCATCAACAAGCCGGTGCTGGCGGTGGTCGTCAGCCTGCTGATCCTGGTGCTGGGCGTGCGCGCCGTCAGCAGCCTGACCGTGCGCCAGTACCCCAAGACCGAGAACGCCACGGTCACCGTCACCACCGCGTACTACGGTGCCGACGCGCAGACCATGGCCGGCTTCGTCACCCAGCCGCTGGAGCAGGCGATCTCGCAGGCGCAAGGCATCGACTACCTGTCCTCCAGCAGCGTGCAGGGCGTGTCGACCATCACCGCGACCCTGCGCCTGAACTACGACGCCAACCGCGCACTGACCGAGATCACCACCCAGGCGAACTCGGTGCGGAACCAGCTGCCGCCGCAGGCGCAGCAGCCGGTGCTGAAGGTGCAGGTCGGCGAGACGATCGACGCGATGTACATGGGCTTCTACAGCGACGTGCTGCCCACCAACAACATCACCGACTACCTCGCCCGCGTGGTCAAGCCCAAGCTCGACTCGATCGAAGGCGTGCAGACCGCCGAGCTGCTCGGCGCACGCCAGTTCGCGCTGCGTGCCTGGCTGGACCCGACCAAGATGGCGGCGCATGGCATCACCGCCAGCGACGTGAACGCGGCGCTGGCCTCCAACAATTACCTGGCCGCGGTCGGCTCCAGCAAGGGCCAGGCGGTGACCGTCGACCTGACCGCCGACAGCAACCTGCATTCCGTCGAGGAGTTCAAGCAGCTGGCGATCAAGCAGGTCAACGGGGCGATCGTGCGGCTGCAGGACGTGGCCACCGTCTCGCTGGGCTCGGAAAACTACGACTTCAACGTGGCCTTCAGCGGCAAGCGCTCGGTGTTCATCGGCATCAAGGTCGCGCCCGACGCGAACGTGCTGGATGTGGCCAAGCGCGTGCGCGATGCGTTCCCCGACATCCAGAGCCAGTTGCCCAGCGGACTGACCGGACAGATCGTCTACGACGGCACCGAGTTCGTGAACAGCTCGATCAACGAGGTGGTCAAGACGCTGGCCGAAGCGCTGCTGATCGTCACCCTGGTGATCTTCCTGTTCCTGGGCAGCCTGCGCGCGGTGATCATCCCGGTGATCGCGATGCCGCTGTCGCTGATCGGCACCTTCTTCGTGATGCTGGCACTGGGCTACTCGATCAACCTGCTGACCTTGCTGGCGCTGGTGCTGGCGATCGGCCTGGTGGTGGACGACGCCATCATCGTGGTGGAAAACGTCGACCGGCACATGAAAGAGGAGGGCAAGACGCCGTTTCAGGCCGCCTTGCTCGCCGCACGCGAGCTGGGCGGACCGATCCTGGCGATGACCGTGGTACTGATCGCGGTGTACGTGCCGATCGGCTTCCAGAAAGGCCTGACCGGTGCGCTGTTCAGCGAATTCGCCTTCACCCTGGCCGGCGCGGTAACGGTGTCGGCGGTGGTCGCGCTGACCTTGTCGCCGATGATGTGCGCGAAGTTCTTCCGCAGCGAGCAGGAGAACAACCGCTTCGTGCAGTTCATCGACCGCCAGTTCGATCACGTGCACCACGGCTATCAGCGCATGCTGCACGGCACCTTGTCGACCTGGTCGGTGGTTCTGGTGATGAGCGGGTTGCTGTTGCTGGCCACCATCGCGCTGGGCATGACCTCGAAATCGGAACTCGCTCCCGAAGAGGACCAGGGCATCGTGGTCGGCCAGATCGTGGGCTCGCCGAACACGACGGCGCAGCAGATGAATGTCTACGCGACACAGATGTTCGATCTGTCCAGGCAGCTGCCGGAATACGAGCAGATGTTCCAGTTGACCGGCGTGCCCACCATCAACCAGGGCATCGGCGGCGTGCTGTTCAAGCCGTGGGACCAGCGCCACCGCAGCGCGCACGAACTGCAGCAGGTCCTGCAGCAGAAGTGGAGCGGCATCGCCGGCGCCCGGGTGGCGGCCTTCCAGTTTCCGCCGCTGCCGGGCGCATCTGGCCTACCGATCCAGGTGGTGATCACCACCACCGAGCCGTTCGAGAACCTCAATGCGGTCGCCACCGAAGTGCTGCAGAAGGCGCAAGCCAGCGGCAAGTTCTACTTCGTCGACTCCGATCTCAAGGTCGACAAGCCGCAGAGCACGGTCAGCCTCGACCGCGACATGATCACCACGCTGGGGTTGACCCAGCAGGATGTGGGTGCCGCGCTCGGCTCGGCGCTGGGCGGCGGCTACGTCAACTATTTCTCGATCTCCGGCCGTTCCTACCAGGTGATACCGCAGGTATTGCAGGTCGACCGGCTCAACCCGAGCCAGGTGCTGGATTACTACATCCGGGTGCCGAACGGTTCGGTGATTCCGGCCTCCACCGTGGCCAAGATCACCCGGCAAGTGGTGCCGCAGTCGCTGAACCGCTTCCAGCAGTTGAACTCGGCCACGATCTCCGGCGTCAGCGGGCTGTCGCAGGGCGACGCGCTGACTTACCTGCGCGACCTGGTGAAGCAGGTGGCGCCGACCGGCTACACGGTGGATTACGCCGGCCAGTCGCGCCAGTTCATGCAGGAGGCTGGCGGCTTCGGCGCGACCTTGCTGTTCGCAGTGATCATCGTGTTCCTGGCCCTGGCCGCGCAGTTCAACAGCTTGCGCGACCCGATCGTGATCCTGGTCTCGGTGCCGCTGGCGCTGTTCGGCGCGCTGATCTTCGTCAACCTGTTCACCAGCCTCAACATCTACACCGAGGTCGGCCTGGTGACCTTGATGGGCCTGATCAGCAAGCACGGCATCCTGATCGTGCAGTTCGCCAACCAGTCGCAGCTCGCCGGCATGTCCAAACGCGAGGCGATCGAACATGCCGCCGCGGTGCGCCTGCGGCCGATCCTGATGACCACGGCGGCGATGGTGCTGGGCGTGCTGCCGCTGGTGATCGCCTCGGGCGCGGGCGCGGCGGGCCGCTTCAACATGGGCCTGGTGATCTCCACCGGCCTGGCGATCGGCACCTTGTTCACCCTGTTCGTGGTGCCCGCGTTCTACATGCTGCTGGCCGCCGATCACCACGGCGGCCGCCAACCGGCGGACGATCCACTCCTGGCGGGACCGGATCCGACGACGCAAGTCTGAGCGATCGACAGAAGAAAGGCGCGGTCACCGGCGCCTTTCTTTTTGCATTGACCGTGCAATGCGCCGCCTGATGGCGGGGCCGCTCAGTTGCGCGATTGCAGCTTCGACAGCAGCCGCAGCAGTTCCAGGTACAGCCAGACCAGCGTGACCACCAGCGCGAATGCGCTGTACCACTCCATGTATTTCGGTGCGCCGGCATTGACGCCGGATTCGATCATGTCGAAATCGAGGATCAGGTTCAGCGCCGCGATCACCACCACCACCGCGCTGAACGCGATGCCGATGCCGCTGTGGCCGTTGATGAAGCCCATCGAGTGGCCGAAGAAGCCCATCGCCATGTTGGCCAGATACAGCAGCATGATGCCGCCAGTGGCCGCGACGATGCCGAGTTTGAACTTCTCGGTAGCGCGGATCAGCCCGCTGCGATAGGCCAGCAGCAGCGCCGCCATGGTCCCGAAGGTAAGCCCCACCGCCTGGATCACGATGCCCGGATAGCGCATCTCGAAGATCGCCGACAGCGCGCCGATGAAGACGCCTTCCACCAGCGCGTACAGCGGCGCGGTGACCGGTGCCCAGGTCTTCTTGAACGAAGTGATCAAGGCCAGGATCAGGCCGCCGATCGCGCCGCCAAGCATCAGCGGGAGCATCGCCGGCATGCTGGCCGGACCGCTGAACTGGCTCCAGCTGAACATCGCGCCGAGCAGGACGAGAATCAGCAGAAAGCCGGTCTTGTTGACCGTGCCGTTGATCGTCATGGCCTCGTCGCCATGCGCGACGACCGCACCGCTGGCGGCGTCGAGGAAAGTGTTCTTGTTGAGTGCCGGGTTGCCGCTTTGCATGATGAACTCCCGTGAGATGCCAACCATCGTAACCGTCCGCCGCGGACGGCGCACCCCGCCCTGCGCGGATACGCCGCTGGGCCGCGGCGCGGAAACTACGCGACAATGCGACCTTGCCGAATGCCGCGGAGTTCCGATGAATCCCTCCACCTTGCGTATCGCCACCCGCAAGAGCGCGCTCGCGCTGTGGCAGGCCGAGCACGTCGCCGCCCTGCTGCGCGCGGCGCATCCGGGGCTGGCGGTGGACCTGGTGCCGATGAGCACTCGCGGCGACGAGATCCTCGACCAGTCACTGGCGACGATAGGCGGCAAGGGCCTGTTCCTGAAGGAACTGGAGATGGCGATGCTGGAAGGCCGCGCCGATCTGGCCGTGCATTCGCTGAAAGACGTGCCGGCACAACTGGAACCGGGTTTCGTGCTGCCGGCGATCCTGCCGCGGGCGGACGCGGCCGATGCGTTCGTCAGCAACGACCATGCGGATCTCCTGGCGTTGCCGCACGGTGCGCGCGTCGGCACTTCGTCATTGCGGCGGCAGGCGCAGCTGCGCGCGCTGCGGCCGGATCTGGTCCTGCTCGACCTGCGCGGCAATGTTGGCACCCGGCTGGGCAAGCTCGATGCCGGCGACTACGACGCCATCGTGCTGGCCTGCGCCGGCCTGGAACGGCTGGGCCTGGCCGCCCGCATCCGCTCGCGGCTGGCCGCGCCGGACTGGCTGCCGGCACCGGGCCAGGCGGCGATCGCGATCGAGGCGTGTGACAACAACTTGGGCGTTCTGAGCCTGCTCGCCGCGCTCGACGACGCCGACACGCGACTGACCGTCAGCGCCGAACGCTCGATGAACCAGGCGCTTGGCGGCAGCTGCACGGTGCCGGTCGGCGCCTGGTGCGTATTGGGCGAACACGGCCTGCATCTGCGCGGCATGGTCGGCGATGCGGCCAGCGGCCGCTTGCTGCATGCCAACGGCAGCGGACCCGTCGATCAGGCACAAGCGCTGGGCCGCGAAGTCGCGGCGGCCTTGCTCGTCCAGGGCGCCGGCGAACTGCTCGGACTCTGACGCCCCAATGCAAACGGCCCTCCCGCATGCACGGAAGGGCCGTCGCCGACGCGCCTGGCGGACCTCGGCTTAGAAGCTGTAGACCAGATTGGTCGTGGTCAGCGTGTCCGTCTTCTTGACGCCCGCCAGCACGTCGCTGTTGTGACGGACCTGGAAGCCGACTTTCAGCGCCATCTTCTTGGTCATGCTGACCGCCAGGCCGGCGTCGTTCTGCAGGTAGGTGTTCTTCGAACCCGCTTCCATCAGGAACGTGTTCTCGAACGCGGTGTTGCTGGTGAGCTTGTACTTGTAGTTGATCAGGCCGCGGGCCACGGCTTCGCCCTGTGTCGTCTGCTGCTGCGGCATCATTACGCCGTTGACCAGTACATTGACGTCGGCCGGGCGGTAACGCTTGTAACCGGGACCGATTTCGAACGAGAGCTCGTTGCGCTCGTCCTTCAGGGCGATGTAGCCGTAACCGAGCGAGACCACGCCCTGCCACCGGTTCGCGCCGAAGTCGTCATGCTCGTAGCGGGCGGCGCCGACGATGTAGCTGCGCGGATCGAGCTTGTAGCCGACCGAGGCGCCGCCGTCATAGCGGTTCGCTGTGGTATTGAACTGCTCGACCGTATTGCCGGCCGCATCGACCACTTTCTGCTGGCTCTTGGAACGCAGCGCATCGACGTAGAAGTTGTTCTTCCACTGCTCGTTTTCCTGGTTCAGGCCGAGCTTGGCATTGACGTTCTCCGAACGCGTGTTGCCGGTGGCCGAGGCAAAGCCGAACTCGCCCGATCCGCTCCAGCCGCCGTTGTTGGCGCTGGCGGCGGGGTCGCTCGTGGCATCCTGGGCCTGCGCGGTGAAGCTGGCGAAGGCAGCCAGCAGCAGGCCGGTGATCAAGGTCTTTTTCATCGGTGAACAGTCCGTTTGTTAATTAACAGTAATTCGTTACCTTAACGGCAAGGCTTGAACTCGCAATGAACGAAGCCGGCCAGACCGTCAGGCTGCGGCGCCGCGCAGCAGCGATTCATACAGGCAACGCTCCAGCCATTTGCCCAGCAGGCAGCTGGGCACCGCCAGCGCCGCCGCGATCAGGTCGACCCCATTCTGCCTGGCCAGCAACAAGGCGATGCATGGAAATACGTAGATAAACAATGCCGCTGCAAAGCGCGCCGGCTGCAGCGCCTGCTCGGCGGCGCCTTCCCGCGGTCCCAGCCTTGCCAACGACCGCCAACCCTGGCCTTCCAGCAAGCCCAGCAGCAAGGCAAGCGTCAGCAGCAGCAAGATCCATGGATAAAGGCCGGGTGGAGCCACCAGGTCGCCCTGGACCAGGGTGCAGAGCCAGAGCCACAGTCCGCCGGCGTAGCCGGCGAAGACCATCCTGCTGAGCGGTAATGCCGCCGACGCCCGCTGCACGGTGGGCGACAGCTGATGCCGAAAGCGGTGCCCCGCATACGCGAGGCTGGCCACGCTGCACAGCGCCAGCATCGCACCGGCCAGCCGGGTCGCCCAGAAGATGTTGTCGCCGCGCACCAGCCCGGCCACGGCCAGCATCGGCAGGAATGTGACCAGCGCCAGCAGTGCCGCGCGGTTCGGGCGGCTGTCCCGCCGCGGATACCAGCCATACCAATCCGGTGCCCCGCGCCATGGCAGACAGGCCGCCAGCAGGCCGATGCCCACCAGCACGGTGCCCGCGCACAGCGGCAACAAGGTACCGTTGCGGCCGGCCGGGTACAGCTCGAGCATCAAGGCCAGCCCCAGCCAGGCCCACAAGCCGTAGCCGCTGGCCGCCAATATCCGCCACAACGGCGCCACCGACTCGGCTCGCCAATACGCCGTCCGTATGTCCCGGCCATGGGCCGGCTTGACCGTATTCGGCAGTTCGCGGACAGGCTGCATGGATCGACCGGTTGAAAGCGGTGAAGTCAGGATAGGGAGGCGTGCCGTCATCCTGATGACGGGCTTGCGAGTACCGCGGCACGCTCCCATGCTACAACGCTGCACCCACGCATGCCTCGATGAAATGCCATGGACCGCTACGAACGCATACTGACCCTGCACCGCCTGCTGAAGTCGGCGCACTATCCGATTCCCCTGTCGCGCCTGCTCGGCGAACTGGAATGTTCGCGCGCCACGCTGTACCGCGATGTGGCGTTCCTGCGAGATGCGCTGGGCGCACCGATCGAAAGCGCCGGAATCGACCAGGCCGCGTTCCGCTACGAGGTGGGCGAAGGCGAGAAGTTCGAACTGCCCGGACTGTGGCTGACGTCGGACGAACTGGCCGCGCTGCTGGCGCTGAACGAACTGATCAGCCGCTCCGGCCCCGGCGTGCTGGCCGGTGCGCTGGCGCCGTTCAAGGCGCGCATCGAAGGCTTGCTGTCCGACCAGGGCAGCGGCAAGGCGCTGCCGATCGAACGCATCCGGGTGATCCCGTGGGGCGAGCGCAAGCTGGACCAGCAGGTGTTCCGAATCGTCGCCGGCGCAGTGCTGGAGCGCAGGCAGCTGCGCTTCCGCTACCGCGCGCGCACCACCAACGCCGACAGCCGCCGCACCGTGTCGCCGCAACGGCTGACCCATTACCGCGACAACTGGTATCTCGACGTATGGGATCACGACCGCGAGGCATTGCGCAGTTTTGCGGTCGATCGCATCGTCGAGGCGCAGTCGCTGGACGCGGCCGCCACCGACGTGGCCGAGACCGATCTCAACGAACTGCTCGCCTCCAGCTACGGCATCTTCGCGGGCAAGCCGAAGGCTTGGGCGACCATCCGTTTCTCGCCGCATGCCGCTCGCTGGGTCGCCGACGAACACTGGCACTCGCAGCAGAAGGGCGAGTGGCTGGGCGACGGCCGCTACGAACTGAAAGTGCCCTACTCCAACTCGAAGGAACTGCTGATGGACGTGCTCAAGTACGGCCCGGATGCGGAAGTGGTGGCGCCGCTGCCGCTGCGCGAGGAAATGAAGATCCTGCTGCAACTGGCCCTGGGTGGCTACGCCCAGGCATAAAGAGAGTCTCGTCCCGGCGAATGACCCCATTCAAACCGGTTGCACGAAGAAACGAACCTGCACGGCACGTTCGCCTCCTCTCCTCTTTGGGGAGAGGACTGCATGGATGCAGGAGGTGGAGCAATGTCGGGAGCAATTGCCGAGGATCGAGGTGAGGGGCGGGCGCTCGCGCAGAAATTTCATCTGAGCCTGTTTCGCATAAGCGGCGCTGGATCCGTGAACCCTCTCCCGGAGCGAGAGGGAGCAAACGCGAAGAGCGCGCTGTCCTATTGGGGCGGATGGAACGGCCAGAACTGCGGGATCAGCCACATCGACAGCGCGCAGAAGATCAGGATCAGCGGGATGCCCACCTTCATGAAATCGGTGAAGCGGTAACCGCCGGCGTAATAAACCATGGTGTTGGTGGGATAGCCTACCGGCGTGGCGAACGAGGTGGCGGCAGCGAACGCCACAGCCACCACGAACGGCCGCGGATCCACGTTCATCGCATGTGCGACCGAGACGGCGATACCCACCATCAGCACCACCGTCGGATTGTGTCCCATCAGCTCGGTGAGCAGTGCGGTCAGCAGATACACCATCAGCAGTCCGGCCAGCGGGCCGTGTTCGCCGACCACGCCAAACCCCATGTGCACCAGCGTGCGCGACAGCCCGCTGTGCTCGATGGCGAGGCCAAGCGGTAGGATCGCGCCGAGCAGGATGATGATCTTCCAGTCGATTCCCTCATAGACGTCTTTACGTCCAAAGCAACCGGCCAGAGCCATCGCGGCGGCGCCGCAGATCGCCGCGATCGGGATCGTCAGCCAGTGCAGGGCGGAACTGACTACCACGGCGGACATGATCGCGACGGCGTACCAGGCCTTGTGCGGGGTGCGATGGGCCTCCTCGCGCTCGCTCAGCACGATGAACGCCTCGTCGTTGCGCAGGCTGGACATCGCGTCCTCGGACACCAGCACCAGCAACACGTCGCCCACCGCGAGGCTGACGTCGCTGAGCTTGTCGCGCAGCAGCTGGCCGCGGCGGTGGATCGCCAGCGCCACAGCGCCGTAACGCCAGCGCAACCCGGTTTCTTCCAGCCGGCGGCCTTCCATCGGACTGGCCGGGGCGACCATCAGCTCGACCATCACGCGCAAATGGTCGGCATTCTGCGCGTAGCGGCTGTCCGGTGCGTTGCGCAGTCCGGCGCCGTGCCGGAAATCCTCGATCTTCTCCCAGTCGCCACGCACCAGCAGCACGTCGCCGGCCGCGATCTTCTGGCTGCGCGGCGACCACATGCGCTTCTCGCCGCGCAGCAGCTCCAGCGGATAGACGCCAAACCGCTCGCCCAGCCTGGCGTCGGCGATGCTGCTGCCCACCAGCGATGAGTGCCCGGTCACTTCGAGTTCGGTCACGTATTTGCCGATGTCTTCCTGTTCGGGCATCTCGGCATTCAACTGGCGCGGCAGCAGCCAGCGGCCGACCAGTACCAGATAGACGATGCCGACCACCGCCAGCACCACGCCCATGCGGGTGAATTCGAAGACGCCGAAGGCAGCCATGCCGTGCTCCTGCGCCAGACTGTCCGCCAGCAGGTTCGAGGACGTGCCGATCAGCGTGCACACGCCACCCATCTGTGCGGCGTAGGCCATCGGCATCAGCACGCGCGCCGGCGAAGTCTGCGTGCGCTGGCACACGCGCAAGGCCAGCGGCACGAAGGTGGCGACCAGCGCGATGTTCTTGATGAAGGCGCCCAGCGGGGCGATCACCAGCATCAGCGCCAGGGTCAGCAGCCACGGCCGCCTGATCCGCATCAGCAGCCGGGTCAAGGGCTCCAGCACGCCGGAGCGTTCGATGCCCAGGCTCAGCGCGAACATCGCCGCCACCGTCACGGTGGCCTCATTGCTGAATCCGCTCAACGCCTCGACCGGGCTGACGATGCCCAGGATCACCAACGCCGCCAGCACAAGCAGCGCCACCAGGTCGATGCGCAGCTTCTCGCTGGCGAACAAGCCCATCGCCACCACGATCACCGCCATGGTGGCCCAGCCCTGCCAGCTCATGCGGCAACTCCCGTCGACGCAAGGCGGAATCGCGGTCGGAACAGCGCTCGGTCAATGAAGGGCATGCAATGATTCCAGGGGCTTGTTGCCACAGCGGCTTGGCTTCATCCTAACCAGCCGGCGCAGACTTGGCTCGTCTTGACATAAGCCCTCTGCGTCCCGGCGTGTCGAAACAGGAGCAGCATGAGCAAGACAACGCATGCTATCCGTGATTGAAGGTAAACCATGAAGGCCCACGATTCCGCCCCGTCGATCGTGCCCGAACCGTCCACCGGAACGCGCAAGCCGACCGTGGCGCTGGCACTCGGTGCCGGCGGCGCGAAAGGGCTGGCGCATATCGGCGCGATCGAGGAGATCGTGGCGCAGGGGTTCGAGATCACCGCCATCGCCGGCACCTCGATGGGCGCGCTGATCGGCGGCGTATATGCGATGGGCAGGCTGGACGTGTATCGCGACTGGGTCTGCACGCTGGCGAAATTCGACGTGTTCAAGCTGCTCGACTGGACGTTTTCCGGCGGCGGCCTGATCAAGGGGGAGCGTATCATCGGCACCTTGCGCGAACTGATCGGCGACGTCTGCATCGAAGAGCTGCCGCTCGCCTTCACCGCGGTCGCCACCGATCTCGATCGCGACCGCGAGATATGGCTGACCCGCGGTTCGCTGTTCGACGCGATCCGCGCCTCGATCGCGATTCCCACCGTGTTCCGGCCACACCATCTCGATGGCCGCCGGCTGGTCGACGGCGCACTGCTGAATCCGGTGCCGGTGACGCCTCTGATCCGCGATACGGCCGATTATCTGTTCGCCGTCAGCATGGACGGTTCGGCGCGGACCGCGCCCGCCGCGGCCGATGAGACCGACCGCACCGAGGAGGGCGGCTTTGGTCGCCAGGTCGGCGAATTCTTCAGCCGGATACTGCCGCACAGCGAAGACAAACCGCGCGAACCGAGTGCGCTGGACCTGCTCAACCAGTCGATGGATCTGATGCAGGCCAACCTTTCGCGCATGCGGCTGGCGGCCTACGAGCCGGATCTGCTGATCCAGCTGCCACGCAACATGTCGACCGCCTACGAGTTCTATCGCGCCCGCGAACTGATCGAACGCGGTCGCGAGGAAGCCCGCGAAGCGTTGGCCGGCTGGTCGAAATCCGCCACGCCGCTGCGCCCGTCCTGACCGACGGCTCCGGCCGCCCGCACTCTCAGCGCGGACCGTGCATGTGCAGCCAGTTTTCCAGGTACGCCTTCAGCGCGACGGCATTGTTGTGCTCCTCGTCGCGCGCGCCGTAGAGCAAGGTGACCGGATGCCGCGCCGCCCGCTCGGCCAGCGGACGCCAATGCTCGGCGGCGGCATCCAGCTCGCTGGCGTAGCGGTGACGGAAACCGTCCCAGCGCACCGGGTCGTGCCCGAACCACTGGCGCAAGGCCTTGGACGGCGCCAATTCCTTCGCCCACAAATCCAGCGGCACGGCGTCCTTCTTCAGGCCGCGGGGCCACAACCGGTCGATCAGCACGCGATAGCCATCGGCTTTCGCGGCGGGCTCGTAGACACGTTTGACGGCAATGCTCATGGGCGATGTCACGCAAGGCAGATCCCCAGCATACGACGACCGCATCGGTCCGGCGTGATACGGGTCAGAGTTCCTCGACCCTGGTCACCTTGCCGCGGCGCATCAGCCACGCCACGCCGCGCAGATCGGCCAGCCCTACCCACAGCCGGTCCAGCATGCCGTACTTGGACACGCCGGCCATGCGCGGCCGGTGGCCCACCGGCACACTCTGGCTCTGGAAGCCGGCGCGCTTGACCAGCGCCGGCAGATAGCGGTGCATGTGATCGAAGTAGGGCAGCCGAAGGAATACCTCGCGCTCGAACAGCTTCAGGCCGCAACCGGTGTCGGGCGTGGCATCCTTCAGCATGCGCGAGCGCACCGCGTTGGCGATCTTCGATGAAATCCGCTTGTTGAAACTGTCGCGGCGGGTGGTGCGCCAGCCGGCGAACAGCCGCGTCTCGGGCGCTGCGGTGGCGCGGGCGGCGAGCAGCTTGGGAATATCGGCCGGATCGTTCTGGCCATCGCCGTCCAGCGTGGCGATCCACGGCGACCGGGCTTCGCGCACGCCGTTCCACACCGCCGTGCTCTGTCCGCTGCGGGTCACGTGGTGCAGCACCCGCAGTTCCGGATGACCGAGCTTCTGCGCGGCCAGCACGGCGCGGCTGTCATCGCTGGAATCGTCATCGATGTAGATGACTTCGTAGTCGACCTTGCCGCGCAGCGCGGCGGCGATCTCGGCGAGCAACGGCGGAATGTTGTCGCGCTCGTTGAAGACGGGAACGACGACGGAGAGTTGCGGCATGGGGCCAGTCCGAGGAATGCGATGAGCGCCCGATTATCGCCGATCCCGCCTCCCTGTAGGAGCGCACCCTGCGCGCGATGGCATTCAGCAGCGTTGGCCAAGAGCATCGCGCACAGGGTGCGCTCCTACATCGGGGGTGCCCTCAGCGGATCTTGCCGAGAATCCCGTCCAGTTCGTCGTTGCTGTGGTAGTGGATCACCAGCTTGCCGCGACCTGCGCGGCCCTGGGCCAGTTCGACCCGGGTGGCGAAGCGTTCGCTGAGCTGGCGTTCCAGATCGGCGATGTTGGCATCGCGCGACGGCGCGCTCTTTGCCTTGCCTTTGGGCGCGTGCTGCGCGCGGCGCGCAGCCTCTTCCAGTTCACGCACGCTCCAGCCGTTGCGCGCCGCTTCCAGCGCCAGCCTTTCCGCGTCGCGCTCGGGCAGGGTCAGCAGGCAGCGGGCGTGGCCCATCTCCAGCTTGCCCTCGTCGAGCAGCTTCTTGATCGAAGCGGGCAGCTCGGTAAGACGCAGCAGGTTGGACACGGCGGCGCGCGAGCGGCCAACCGCGTCGGCGGCCTGCTGATGGGTGAGGTCGAAATCGTCAATCAGGCGCTTCAGCGCATCGGCTTCTTCCAGCGGAGTGAGGTCCTGGCGCTGGATGTTCTCGATCAGCGCCATCGCCGGCACCGCCGCCTCCGGCACGTTCTTCACGAGGGCCGGCATCTCGGCCAGCTGGGCGCGCTGCGCGGCGCGCCAGCGGCGCTCGCCGGCGATCAGCTCGTAGCGGTGCTTGCCGATCTCGCGCACCACCACCGGCTGGATGAGGCCCTGCGCCTTGATCGACGCGGCCAGCTCGTCCAGTGCCTCGTCGTTCCAGTGCCGGCGCGGCTGGTACTTGCCCGGCTGGATCTGCTGGATCGGCAGCATGCGCAGCTCGCCTTCCTGCGCGATCATCGACGGCAAAGCGTCACCGTCGCCGCCGAGCAGGGCATCGAGCCCGCGCCCCAATCCACGTTTCTTTGCAGCTGCCATGCTCATTCCTGATGATTGGCGGCCGGCGCCTTGAGCGTCGGGCCGCTGTCGCCGTGCGCGGGTGCTGCCGCGGGCGTTTCAATGTCTTGGACCGGATCGACGTGATCGGTGCGCGTCAGCGCACGCTCGCGCCGGATGATCTCGCCGGCCAGGCCGATGTAGGCGATCGCGCCGCGCGAGCTGCGGTCGTACAGGTGGATCGGCTGGCCATGGCTGGGCGCTTCGGCCAGGCGCACGTTGCGCGGGATGATCGAACGCAGCACCTTGTCGCCGAAATGCTGGGTAAGCTGGGCGGAGACCTCGTTGCCGAGGTTGTTGCGCACGTCGTACATGGTACGCAGCAAGCCCTCGATCTCCAGCTTTGGATTCAGCCGGTGGCGCACCGCCCTGACCGTGTCGAGCAGGCTGGACAGGCCTTCCAGCGCGAAATATTCGCATTGTACCGGGATCAGCACGCCGTCGGCGGCGGTCAGCGCATTCAGGGTGAGCAGGTTCAGCGACGGCGGGCAGTCGATCAGGATGGTGTGGTAGTCCGCCGAGATCTTCACCAGCAAATCCTTCAGCCGGTGCTCGCGCGCCAGCGCATCCATCAGCTTCAGCTCGGCGGCGGTGAGGTCGCCGTTGCCCGGCAGCAGGTCGTAATGCGCGTCGGTCGGCACGATCGCCGCGGCGATCTCCACTTCCTCCAGCAGCACTTCGCAGCCGCCCGGCTTGGCATCGCGCTTGTTGATGCCCGAGGCCATCGTGGCGTTGCCCTGCGGATCCAGGTCGACCAGCAATACCTTGCGCTTCGCGGCGGCCAGCGCAGCGGCGAGATTGACGGCAGTGGTGGTCTTGCCGACGCCGCCCTTCTGGTTGGCGACAGCGATGATGCGGGCCATGGATGGATAGCTACCGTACGCGGGAGAGGGTTAGTGTAATGCCTCGTCCAGCCGAGCGCTGCCCACCCTCAAGGCCCGATCCGAGCGCCGCCGGCAGCATCGAACAGGTGCAGCCGCGGCGCCGCCAGCCCCAGCGGGACCGTGCTGCCCGGTTCGGGCAAGGTCCGTGGCGACACCCGCGAGACCAGTGCCTGCGCGCCGTAGCGCAGGTTGAGAAAAACCTCGTTGCCGACCGGTTCCAGCACTTCCAGCTGGGCGCTGAGCGCGGCATCGCCGGCATCCCGCGGCTGCAGGTCTTCCGGACGAATCCCCAGCACCACCTCGCGATCGCGCCACGGTTGCCAGACCGCCGCCTGCGGCGGATCGCCCAGCGCGATATCCCCGTGCGCGGTGGCGAGCACCCAGCCATGATTGTGGCGCAGCGTGCCGTGTAGCTGGTTCATCGCCGGACTGCCGACGAAACCGGCCACGAACAGGTTGGCCGGTTTCTGGTACAGATTCATCGGCGTGTCGATCTGCTGGATCACCCCGCCGTCCAGCACCACGATACGCTGGCCCAGAGTCATGGCCTCGATCTGGTCGTGGGTGACGTAGATCATGGTGGCCTTGAGCTGCCGATGCAGCCGCGCGATTTCCACCCGCATCGACAGCCGCAGCTTGGCATCGAGATTGGACAGCGGCTCATCCAGCAGGAACACCTTCGGATCGCGCACCAGCGCCCGGCCCAGCGCCACCCGCTGACGTTGCCCGCCGGACAGCGCGGCCGGGCGCGAGCCGAGCCGGGCTTCCAGTTCCAGCGTCCTGGCGGCCGCGGCGACACGCTGGTCGATGTCGGCCTGTTTGTGCCCACGCAGGCGCAGGCCGAAACCGAGATTCTCGGCTACGGTCATGTGCGGATACAGCGCATAGTTCTGGAACACCATGGCGATGTCGCGATCCTTCGGGGCGACCTCGTTGACCACGCGACCGCCGATGCTGAGCGTGCCGCCACTGATCGTTTCCAGCCCGGCGATCATCCGCAGCAAGGTGGTCTTGCCGCAGCCGGACGGTCCCACCAGCACCAGCAGTTCGCCGTCGGCAATCTCGAAACTGGCGCCAGCCACGCCGACATTGCCATTGGGGTAGACCTTGCGCAGCTGGTCCAGTTGTACGGCGGCCATCAACATCTCCGGTGCGGGTGGCCACGATGGCCGTCCCGGCGGAGCGTGCGCAGGTCTGCACACTTCGGCGGGGCATTCGGCTATTCTGCCAATGTAACCGTTTACATCAAGCACTTGGCCACAGGCAGCCCATGACACGCCCCAGTTTCCGCTTCCCCGACGGCTTCCACTGGGGTGCCGCCACGTCCGCCTATCAGATCGAAGGCTCGCCCCTGGCCGACGGCGCCGGCCCCAGCATCTGGCAGCGCTTCGCGCATACGCCGGGCATGATGAGCAACGGCGACAACGGCGACGTCGCCTGCGACCACTACCGCCGCTACAAGGACGACGTGCAGCTGATGAAGGCGCTGGGCCTGCACGGCTACCGTTTCAGCATCAACTGGGCACGCGTGCTGCCCGAGGGCACCGGCAGAGTCAACGCGAAGGGGCTGGATTTCTATTCGCGGCTGGTGGACGAATTGCTGGAAAACGGCATCGCGCCGAACGTCACGCTGTTCCACTGGGATCTGCCGGCGGCGCTGGACGACCGCGGCGGCTGGCTCAATCGCGACAGTGCGCATTGGTTCGCCGCCTACGCCGAGGTGATGTTCAAGTCGCTGGACGACCGCGTGCCGCGCTGGGCCACGCTCAACGAGCCGTGGGTGGTCACCGATGGCGGCTACCTGCATGGCGCGCTGGCGCCGGGCCACCGCAACAGATACGAGGCACCGATCGCCGCGCACAATCTGATGCGCGCCAGCGGTGCCGGCATCCAGGCGTATCGCGCGCATGGCAAACATGAGATCGGCGTGGTGTTCAACATCGAGCCGAAGTATCCGCATTCGGACAGCGCCGAAGATCTGGCGGCAACGCGTCGCGCGCACGCCTACATGAACCAGCAGTTCGCCGATCCGGCGCTGCTCGGCAGCTATCCGCCGGAGCTGAAGGAAATCTTCGGCGACGCGTGGCCGGACTTCCCCGCCGACGATTTCAAGCTGACCCGACAGAAGGTCGACTTCGTCGGCATCAACTACTACACCCGCGCCGTGGTAAAGCACGACCCGCATGCTTATCCGCTCAAGGCGGTGCCGGTGCGCCAGCCGAACCAGACCTACACCGAAACCGGCTGGGAAGTGTTCGAGCAAGGCCTCACCGATACGCTGGTTGGATTCAGGGACCGCTACGGCGACATCCCGCTGTTCGTCACCGAAAATGGCTCCGCGTTCTACGATCCGCCGGTGGCCGAGAACGGCGTGGTCGACGATCCGCTGCGCACGAACTATCTGCGCAAGCACCTCAAGGCCGTGCACAAGGCGATCGAGGCCGGCGTCAACCTGAAGGGTTATTACGCCTGGTCGCTGATGGACAACCTGGAGTGGTCGCTGGGCTTCTCCAAGCGCTTCGGCCTGTACCACGTCGACTTCGCCACCCAGCAGCGCACGCCCAAGGCCACCGCAAAGCTCTATGCGCAAGTGATCCAGAGCAACGGCAGCGTCCTCGACGACGCGTAGGGTAGGAGCCCGCTAGCGGGCTCCTACGCGCGGCCGAGCATCAGCAGATGACGTTCGGCTGGCAAACCCGGGACGGCCAGCTCGTGCATGCCGCGCACTTCGAACCCTGTCGGTATGCCGGGCAGCTCGTCATCCGGCCGTTTGCCCTTCATCGCCAGCCAGATCCCTTCCGGCGCCAGCAGGTGGCCGCCCCAGCCGAGCATGTCGGCCAGACTGGCGAACGCGCGCGCGGTGATGCAGTCGTACTTGCCCTCGACGTCTTCCACGCGCGACTGCAGTGCCCGCACGCCTTCGAGCTTGAGCGCGCGGATCGCCTCGCGCAGGAAGCGCACCTTCTTGCCGTTGGAATCGACCAGCAGGATCTCGCGCCCCGGCGCGGCGATCGCCAGCACGATGCCGGGCAGACCCGGACCAGTGCCGAGGTCGGCCAGGGTACGCCCTTGCACGTACGGCAAAATCGCCAGCGAATCGAGCAGGTGACGGGTAATCATCTCCGCCGGATCGCGCACGGCGGTAAGGTTATAGGCCGCGTTCCAGCGTTCCAGCAGAGCTTGATAGTCGAGCAGGCGCGGCACGGCGTCAGCCGGCAGGCTCAGCCCCAGTGCGGCGATGCCTTGTTCGAGTCGTACCTGCAAGGCGTCGCGCGAGGCCATCATGCTTTCCTGTAATCCGGGGCGGCAGTATCCCGGCCGGACGGCGGCGATGCCAGCGGAGGATGCAAGCCGACCAAAGAAAAACCCGCCGAAGCGGGTTGCGAGGTTCACAAATCCCCTGTGGCGTGGGCGCTCTCGGTCGCCCTGACGCAATTTCCAGGCTCAGGCCACGTCGAGCTCGACCCGGGTCACCATCATGCCGCGCTCGCGCAGCGCACTGTTCAAGGACTGCTTCACCCGTGCGCCCAGATCACGGCGGTGGGCGTCATCGACCGCCGGCTCGGCACGCAAGGCTTCCTGCGCACCGCGGCGAATCAGCTGATCGACCTGTTCGAACACGGCGTCGGCCCGTTCCGGCTCAAGCACCTGCCAGTACACCGTGCCGCGGACATCATGGGCATCGGCCAGCGGCTCCTCGAAGCGCAGCGTCTGTCCGGCCATATCGATCTTGTGCGCCACCCGATCCAGTACCGGCAGCACCAGGTGCGTACCCGACGACAACAGCCGCACCGGCTTGCCGCGCCGATACAAACTGTAGACCTGACCGGCCGGCACGACCTTCACGGCGCTGGCGATCAGCGCGGCAGGTAGTACGAGCAGTAAGGTCAGGAGAGTCATCATGATATTCAAAACAGGGACTTGTCCCTATATCGTTCAATGTTGCGGGAACTTGAGGATACAGTCGCTTGAGTGTGCGAAGATTAACCTTGATTTAACGACATGCGGTAATTTTTAACAAGAGGTTGAAGCACGCTGAAGTGAGACGTCTGTCGCATGCCCCGTCGATTCCTGAAGAAGCATGAAATCAAAAGCATAAGTCCTGCCATCAGACGCGCCGCAAATGGTAGGACGCATAAAAGTCGGTCCGGTGACGCCTAACTGAGACGCGCGTCGTACCTGGAGGATTCACGGCGGTCGACCTGAAGACTGTGGCCGGGGTAACCGCCGCGGGGCCGCCCATCGAGCGAGCTTCCGCCGATGGTCTCGACGACAACGCCAGGTCACAAATGGCCGTCCGAGGTCAATTCCATCTGTCCGAATCGGGCACGGATCCCGGCCAGCCGCAACGTTGCCGGCGATACTGGACGTCTCCTCTTTCAGCCCAACACCTCTCCTCAAGGAGCCATTGCCCCTCGAGGCTTGGCGATTTCTATCCCGCCTGAATGACGGTTGCTGCACTGCCACAGCACCTGTTCCAGCCGCAGTTCGCCGTGCGCCGTCGGCGTGCCTTGGGTTTGTCCCATCGCGAGCTTGTAGAGCCGCAAAAAAACCCCGCAGCGCAGCAGAATTTTCTTTTTACAGGCACTTTACATGTCGCCATGAAAACGTTTACGTTGCCGCCACTGCTGGGTTTTCGGCGATCCTGAGCAAGCTCGCGTGGCGACAGCGACCATCAAAGATGTGGCACGTGAGGCCCGCGTTTCGGTGGCTTCGGTGTCACGCGCATTGAACGGCGGCCGCGGGGTGACCGCGGAGACCAGCGAGCGCATCCGCGAGGCCGCGGCGCGCCTGCGCTACATGCCGCATGCCGCGGCCCGCATGCTGATTACCCGTCGCAGCCATACCATCGGCGCCCTGCTGCCGGACCTGTATGGCGAGTTCTTTTCCGAGCTGATCCGCGGCATCGATCTGGCTGCGCGGGCGCGCGGCCTGCATCTGCTGGTTTCCAGTTCGCACGATGGCGCCGAGGATGCGGCCGCGGCGCTGCGTTCGATGCAGGGTCGGGTCGACGGATTGCTGATCATGTCCGCGCATCTGGACACGGCGTTCCTGCACGCCAACCTCCCCGCCAGCGTGCCGGCCGTGCTGCTCAACAGCGCGGTAAAGAGCTCCTCGTACGCAGTGCTCAATATCGACAACTACGGCGGCGCTTACGCCATGGTGCGGCATCTGCTGGAGGCGGGCCGTTCCGACGTGACCTTCATCGCCGGCCCCGCCGGCAACTTCGACGCGCAGCAGCGCGAACTCGGCTATCGCGCCGCCATGGCCAAATACGCCCCGCACGCGCCGCTGGATGTGGTGCCGGGCGATTTCAACGAGGAGTCCGGCTATCTCGCCGGACAGCAATTGCTGGCGCGCAAGCAGCGACCGAAAGCCGTGTTCGCCGCCAACGACATGATGGCCGTGGGCTGCCTTTATGCCTTCAAGGATGCCGGCGTGGACGTGCCGCGCGAGATCGCGCTGGCCGGTTTCGACGACATTCCGATCGCGCGTTATGTCACGCCACCGCTCAGCACGGTGCGGGTACGCATCGTCGATCTGGGCCGCAGCGCGCTCGAACAACTGGCGGCAATGCTGGAGGAGCCTGGCCAGGATGCGGCACACACACACACCCTCGACTGCGAGATCGTCGCCCGCGGCACCTGCGGCGCGAATCTCACCAAGATGTCACCCGCACACGCAGACAGTTCGTCAAAAAAGTAGCTACCGAAAACAGGTCAGTCGATATCCGGGAGGGGAACCATGAAAACGCCCATGAACTTCAAAAAGAAACTGCTCGCAAATCTGGTCAAGGCATCGGTAGCTGCGCTCACCATCAGCACCTCGGCGCTTTCGATTGCCGCCAGCGCCGATGCCAACCTGCGCGGTCACGCTGCGGCCGGCGCGGTGGTGACAGCCAAGCAGATTGCCACCGGCGCCGTGCGTCGCACCAAGGCTGCTACCGACGGCAGCTACGCGCTGGTCGGCCTGCCGCCCGGCACTTACCAGGTCGATGCCGGGCCAGGTACCGAGCGCACCGTCACACTCAGCGTGGCCTCCACAGCATCGCTTGACCTGACCGCCGCGCCGGCGACAGCCGCAGCGCCATCGACTGCAAACGCAACGAACCTCAACGCTGTGACGGTCTCCGCCACCAGCCTGGTTGAAGTCAAGACTTCTGAAGTGGGAGATACCGTTTCGTTGCGTGAAATAAATGCCACGCCAGAGGCCTCACGCAATTTCCTCGAGTTCGCCGATGCGGTGCCGGGCATGATTTTCACCCGGAGCGCCAATGGCAACACGAGCCTGCGCTCCGGTGCCCAGTTCGCCAGCGGCACGAATATCTACATCGACGGCGTAGGCCAGAAGAATTACGTGCTGGGCGGCGGTGGCACAGGCCAGAACAACAGCCAAGGCAATCCATTTCCGCAATTGGCAATCGCCGAATACAAGGTCATCACCTCAAACTACAAAGCCGAATACGATCAGATTTCCAGCGCAGCCGTCACCGCCGAGACCAAGTCCGGCACCAACGAATTCCACGGTGATGTGTTTGGTGATTACACCAACACCAGAATGCGTGCGGAAACACCCTCCGAACAATTCGCCGGCAAGAAACAGGTATCGCACGAAAAAGACTATGGCTTCGACCTGGGCGGACCCATCATCAGAGACCAGGCGCATTTTTACATCGCCTATGAAGGCAAGGAATTCGATAGCCCGATCACCGTCGTTCCAGGCGTTAGCGGCTTTAACAACTTGCTCCCGGCCAGCGCCCAGGCGCTGCTCGGGCCGGCCAGCAACCCGTTCCGCGAAAACAACTGGTTCGGCAAGATCGATTGGGAGCCGTCCGATCGCGACCGTTTCGAAGTGAGCGCCAAATATCGCGATGAAACCGCGATCAGCGGCGTCGGCGGCACCAACGCGGCTAGCGCTGCGGTTAACACCCTCAATACCGACAAGCGTGCCGATCTGCGTTGGGATCACAGCGCGGACAACTGGTTCAACCGCTTGCAGGCAACCTACGAAAATGCTTCCTATCACCCGACGCCAATAATTGCCGGCGACGGCAGTCAATACGTCGCCACGGGCCTCTCGCAGACGCAAACGATCCTGGTCACCGGCGCAGGCCCGTTATCGGAGCAGGACAAGGGCCAGAAAGGTCCCGCGCTGCAAGACGACCTGACTTTCAACGATCTGGAGTGGCACGGCGATCACGTCATCAAGATGGGCGTGAAGTACAAGGCGGTCAAGCTGACCGCTCTGGACTCCGGCGACAGCAACGCGCTGTACAGCTACGCCGTCACCGGGGCCGGCACCGAGTCGATTCCGTATCAGGTGCAATTCGGCAGCCCGACCCCGGGCTTCAACCCGACCGCGACCAGCTCGGACAAGCAGTTCGGCACCTACATTCAGGACGACTGGGCCATCAACGATCATCTGACCCTGAACCTGGGCGTACGCTGGGACTACGAGAAAACTCCGTCGTATCTCAGCTGGGTGACCCCGGCCAATGTAGTTGCTGCGCTGAACAGCCAGGATCCGAACGCGACGGCCGGCCAGACCTACGCACAGACCTTGGCCAAGGGTGGCGTCAACATCAATGACTACATCGGCACTGGACATAACCGCCACGCACAGACCAATGAATGGCAGCCGCGCCTCGGCTTCTCCTACGACATCAATGGCGACGAGAACCATGTGATCTTCGGCGGCATAGGCCGCTCGTACAACCGCAACCTGTACGAAGCCTTGCAGGTCGAGCAAACCAAAGTGGCGCTGTCGCAGCCGACGCTCAAGTTCAATACAGCGGATGTACCTTGCAATGTCGGGGTAGACCCCACCTGCTTTGCCTGGAATCCGGCCTATTTGAACATTCCCACCTTGCAGTCGCTGGTCACCGGTAGCAATGTCGGCAAGGAAGTCGACATGGTCAACAACAACATCAAGGCGCCATATTCCGATCAGATCAGCATCGGCATGCGCAACAAGATCGGCGACTGGAATACGAGCGCCGCTTTTGCCAGCGTCAGGAGCCACGACGGCCTTTACTACCATTTGGGCAACCGCTATCCGAATGGCGCGTTCTGGCAAAACGGCAGCCAGCCATGGGGTAACGGCGTCCCCGGCTTTGGCAGCCTGATCATTGCCGACAACGGATTGGAGACCAAGACCGAACAGGTGCTGTTGTCGGCCGACAAGCCATACACCAAGGAATCCGGCTGGGGCGCGAGCATCGCTTACACCTATACGCACTCGCTCTACAACCACAACAACAACAACCCGGACGACCAGTACGCGTTCGACTACGAGAAGGCCGGCAACTATCCATTCGTCTCCGCCGACGTGCCGAAGCATCGCCTGGTGGTCACTGGCTCGCTGGACGGCCCGTGGGGCTTCCTGTTTGGAGGCAAGCTGACCCTGGCCACGACAACGCCGTCCTTGGGGCAGGCCTTTTACGGGCTCCCGGTCACCAATATGGATAGTGGCGGTGTCGCCGGCAATGGCAGTCGAGCGGTGTCATTCTTTCCGCCAGGCGAGGGTCGCTTCCTGCTTGGCGGAAAGGTCTTCGGCTACCGCGACATCGACCTGCAGGCGACCAAGAACTTCGAGATCCATAACGGCTTGAGCGCCTATCTGCGAATCGACGTGATCAATCTGTTCAACTGGAACAACTATGTCGACTACATCACGGACTACGGCTCCAATGGCAAGTTGAACAGGACTCCAGTGATGTACAACCCTACGGGTGATATCACGGGGTATCCGCGCACGTTGCGCGTGAGCGTGGGCGTGAAGTTCTAGAGGCTCGGTCCCGAGGGCTGGCCGGCAACGGTACACAGGCCTCATACAAAGCCCGCACGTGCGGGCTTTGTTTTGCGGCAATCGTCATGAACATTCTCTGGTTACTCGCACGCTCCCTATGACCGACACTCGCATCAAGAACATTGTCATCGTCGGCGGCGGTACCGCAGGTTGGATGGCCGCGGCGGCGTTCGCCAAGGTACTCGGCGCCGAGTATTCGATCCGGCTGGTGGAGTCCGAAGAGATCGGTACCGTCGGCGTCGGCGAGGGCACGGTGCCTCACCTGAAGCTGTTCAACGATCTGCTGGGCATCCACGATATCGAGTTCATGAAGAATACCCAGGGCACGTTCAAGCTCGGCGTGCAGTTCAATGACTGGGGCCGCCTCGGCGATACGTATATCCACGGCTTCGGCGCGATCGGCCACGACGTGAGCCTGCTGCCGTTTCACCAGTTCTGGATCAAGGCCATGCAGAAAGGGATGGCCTCCGATATCGGCGCTTACTCGATAAATACACTGGCGGCGCCGCTCGGCAAGTTCATGACCTCGGCCACCGACGTACCCGCCAGTTCACCGCTGGCGAACATCGCCTACTCCTATCAGTTCGACGCGAGTCTGTATGCGAAGTTTCTGCGCGGTTACGCCGAACAGCGCGGCGTACGCCGCACCGAAGGCAAGATCGCGCAGACCGTGCTGCGGCCACATGACGGCTTCGTCGAAGCAGTGGTTCTGGAGAGCGGCGAACGCATCGAAGGCGACCTGTTCATCGACTGCTCCGGTTTTCGCGGCTTGCTGATCGAGCAGGCGCTGCATACCGGCTATCTCGATTTCACCCATTGGCTGCCGTGCGACCGCGCGCTGGCCGTTGCTTGCGAAAAAGTCGGACCGCCCACGCCTTACACCCGCTCCAGCGCTCGCAGCGCCGGCTGGCAATGGCGCATCCCGCTGCAGCACCGTACCGGCAACGGCTATGTGTATTCCAGTGCGCACATCAGCGATGACGAAGCGGCCGCGACCCTGCTCAAGAATCTCGATGGCCGGCCGCTGGGTGATCCGCGCCCGCTGCGCTTCACCACCGGCGTGCGCAAGAAGTTCTGGAACAAGAACGTGGTCGCGCTGGGCCTGGCCAGCGGCTTCCTGGAGCCGCTCGAGTCGACGAGCATCTACATGATCCAGTCGGGCATCGCGCGGCTGCTCAACCTGTTTCCGCAGCGCGATTTCAGCGAGGTGGTGATCGATCGCTACAACGCGCAGGCGGCATTCGAGTACGAGCACATCCGCGATTTCCTGATCCTGCACTACCACGCCACCGAGCGCGACGACACGCCGTTCTGGAACCAGTGCCGCACCATGTCGATCCCGGCGCAGCTGCAAGACAACATCCGCCTGTTCCGCGACAGCGGGCGTTTCTTCCGCGACGCCGAGGAAATGTTCGCGACCACGAGCTGGGTGCAGGTGATGCTGGGCCAGCACATCCTGCCGCAGGGCTACCACCCGCTGGTCGACCAGATGCCGGATCAGGAGCTGGCCAGGTTCATGGCCAGCGTCAGCCAGGTAGTCGCCAGCTGCGTCGATGCGATGCCGCCGCATCAGGCATTCATCGATCGCCATTGCGCCGCGCCCGGTCTGGCGGTCGCCTGACCTTCCCCCAGGCCGTCCGGTGGCCATGCCACGGCTCCGCATCGCCCTCCCCATCGTGAGATAGAGCGCTACACCATGCCCAGCAAGCTTTTCCGGATCCTGCATGCCACCGTACTGACCGCCTTGCTGGCTCTCGGTGCAGGCTGGCAGTCGTCGGCCGCGGCAAGGACAGCGGAGCATGGCTACACCGCCCTGCCCAGACAGCAGCAACTGCTGGTCGACGACCTGGAGCGGCGTACCTTCGACTGGTTCTGGCAGAGTGCCGATCCGAAGACCGGATTAGTGCCGGATTCGTATCCGGGTCGGTCGTTTTCCTCGATCGCCGCGGTAGGCTTCGGGTTGACCGCCTATGGTGTCGGCGTCGAGCGCGGCTACGTCACCCGTGCGCAGGCAGCGGAGCGCACCCTGGCGACGCTGCGTTTCTTCGCCAATGCGCCGCAGAACGACAGCGAGGACGATGCCGCCGGCTACCACGGCTTCTTTTATCACTTCATCGACATGAAGACCGGCAAGCGCGCGATGCGCTACGTCGAGCTGTCCAGCGTGGATACCACGCTGCTGCTCGGCGGCGTGCTGTTCGCGCAGTCGTACTACGACCGCGACACGCCGCAAGAAGCGGAGATCCGGCAGCTGGCGGACACGATCTACCGCCGCGTCGACTGGCCCTGGATGCAACCGCGCAAGCCGCTGATCAGCATGGGATGGACGCCGGGCGGCAAGTTCATCCCGACCGACTGGAAGGGCTACAACGAAGGCATGCTGGTCTACATCCTCGCGCTAGGCTCGCCGACCCACCCGGTCGAAGCCGATGCCTGGAAGGCGTGGCTGTCCACCAACCCGCTGACCTGGGGCAAGTTCTACGGCCAGACCTTTCTCAACTTCGCGCCGTTGTTCGGTCACCAGTACACCGAAATCTGGATCGATTTCCGCGGCATCCGCGACGCCTGGAGCCGCGAGCACGATCTGGATTATTTCGAGAACGGCCGCCGCGCCACCTATGCGCAGCGCAGCTACGCGATCGCCAACCCCGGCCGCTGGACCGGCTATGGCGCCAACGTCTGGGGCCTCACCGCCAGCAACGGCCCCGGCGGCCTGGTCGTGAAGGGCGCCGCGGGCGATCGCACGTTCTACGGCTATACCGCGCGCGGCGCCGGGCTCGACTACATCTCCGACGACGGCACCATCGCGCCGACCGCGGCGGGCGGCTCGATCGCGTTCGCGCCGGAAATCGTGATACCCGCGCTGCAGGAGATGAAGCGCCGTTACGGCGCCGACATCTACAACAGGTACGGCTTCGTCGATGCGTTCAATCCCAGCTTCCATGTGCAAACCCCCATGCGCACCGGCAAGTTGCGGCCGATGGGCTGGGTCGATAGCGTGCAGCTGGGCATCGACCAGGGTCCGATCGTGCTGATGGTCGAGGACTGGCGCAGCGGCTTCGTGTGGAACGTGATGAAGAAGAATCCGTACATCCGCAAGGGACTCGAACGCGCCGGCTTCGAAGGCGGCTGGCTGGGCGCGGACACGCCGAGGCCATGAAGCACGGCGGCCGCCCGCATCCATCGCCGCGCGCGCCTTCGATGCGACGCGGCCTGGTGTTGGCGGGTGTCGTTCTGTGCACCGTGCTGAGCGGCGCGTGCGGACGGACGCCGGCGGCCGAGCGGCCACTCACATTCTGGACCATCGGCCGCGAGGGCGAGGCGATCGTCAAGCTGCTGCCGGATTTCGAGCGCGCGCATCCGGACATCCACGTGAAGGTGCAACAGCTGCCGCTGACCGCGGCGCACCAGAAGCTGCTGACCGCGTTTGCCGGTGGCTCCACGCCAGACATGACCCAGCTCGGCAACACCTGGCTGCCGGAGATGGTGGCGCTGCATGCGCTGCAGCCGCTGCAGCCGCGCGTCGACCGTTCCGCCGTGATCAGGCCGGACGATTACTTCGCCAGCATCTGGGCGACCAACGTCATCGACGGCACGCTCTACGGCGTGCCGTGGTATGTGGACACGCGACTGCTGTTCTACCGCAAGGACCTGCTCAAGGCCGCCGGCTTCGACGCACCGCCGCGCGACTGGGCCGAATGGCGGCGCATGCTGGCCGCGCTGAGCGATCCGCAACGCCATGCGTACGGCATCCTGCTGCCGACCAACGAGTACGAGCAGCTGATGTCGCTGGCGCTGCAACAACCCGACCCGCTGCTGCGCGATGGCGGCCGCTACGGCAATTTCCGCAGTGCCGGCTTCAAGCGCGCGCTGACGTTCTACGTCGATACGTTCCGGCTGCACCAGGCCCCGGCAATCACCAACGTGGAAGCCGGCAATCCGTGGTCGGAATTCGGCCACGGGGTCTACGCGTTCTACCTGTCCGGCCCATGGAACATCGGCGAGTTCCGCTCGCGTCTGCCGGCTGCGCAGCAGGACGACTGGGCCACCGCCCCGCTGCCCGGACCCGATGGCCCCGGTGCGGCGGTGGCCGGCGGCTCCAGCCTGGTGATCTTCCGCAACTCGTCGCACCAGCGGGCCGCTTGGACACTGATCGAGTACTTGTCGCAACCGGCGGTGCAGCAGCGCTTCTACGACCTGCTCGGCGACATGCCGCCACGGCGCGCGTCGTGGGCCGGCGGCGCGCTGCGCGACGATCCGAAGGCACGCGCGTTCCGCGACCAGCTGGAACGCGTCAAGCCGACGCCGCCGGTGCCCGAATGGGAGCGCATCGCCAACGAGATGCAGCTGGTTGCCGCGCGGGCGATCGCCGGCCAGCTCACCATCGACCAGGCTGCCGCCGAGATCGACCGCCGCACCGACCTCATCCTGGAAAAGCGCCGCTGGGTGCTCGATCATCCACAGCCATCGGCGGAGGACGGGAAATGAATCGGCAACATGCGGCCTGGCTGTTCCTCGCGCCGGCGCTGCTGGTGCTTGGGGTGTTCTTCCTGCTGCCGGTGCTCGCCGCGCTGGCGCTCAGCCTCACCGACTACGACCTCTATGCGCTGGCCGACATCCGCAACCTGCGCTTCGTGGCGCTGGGCAACTACTGGGCGCTGCTGCAGCGGCCGCTGTTCTGGTCGGCGCTGGGGCACACCGTGTATTTCGTGGCGGTCGGCGTGCCGCTGTCGATCGGCGCTTCGCTGGGTGCGGCGCTGCTGCTGAACTCGCCGCTGGCGCGGGCCAAGCCGCTC
This sequence comes from Rhodanobacter terrae, assembly GCF_042657005.1. Taxonomy (NCBI): domain Bacteria; kingdom Pseudomonadati; phylum Pseudomonadota; class Gammaproteobacteria; order Lysobacterales; family Rhodanobacteraceae; genus Rhodanobacter; species Rhodanobacter terrae. Next base: position 86,615 of record NZ_JBHSNG010000009.1, on the reverse strand, counting down.
TTCCGCACCGCGCTGTTCGCACCGGTGGTGACCACGGTGGTGGCGGTGGCGGTGGTCTGGCGCTATCTGTTCAATACCAAGTACGGCATGGCGAACGCCGCGCTCGGCCATCTGGGCATCCACCCGATCGACTGGCTGGGCGATCCGCACTGGGCGATGCCGACGATCATCGCGTTCGCGGTGTGGAAGAACTTCGGCTACAACATGATCATCTTCCTCGCCGGGTTGCAGGCGATTCCGATCGATCTGTACGAGGCCGCACGCATCGACGGCGCCTCCCCGTGGCGGCAGTTCCGCCACATCACTCTGCCGATGCTGGCGCCGACGATGCTGATGGTGGCTATCCTCACCGTGTCCGGCTATTTCCAGCTGTTCGCCGAACCCTACGTGATGACCGAGGGCGGCCCGCTGCAGAGCACCACCAGTGTGCTGTACCTGATGTACGACGAAGGCTTCAAGTGGTGGAACCTGGGCTCCGCCTCGGCGGTGGCGTTCCTGCTGTTCATCATCATGTTCGCGGTGACCGCGTTGATGCTGAAGGTCTCGCGGCGTGGAGGCGAGTCGTGAATCCGCGGCTGGGGAAGGCCATGATCAACGGCCTCTTGATCGGTGCGGCCATCGTGGCACTGTTCCCGCTGCTGTGGATGCTGTCGGTGTCGTTCATGGCGCCGGGCGAAGCCAGCTCGCTGCCGCCGCCGCTGTTTCCCGCGCATCCCACGATGGACAACTACCGCGAGTTGTTCATGCACGCCGGCATGGGGCGCTACCTGCTCAACAGCCTCGCCGTGTCCAGTGTGATCACCGCGCTGTCGCTGGCATTCAACCTGATGGCCGGCTACGCGTTCGCCAAACTGCGCTTCGCGGGGCGCGAGCGGCTGTTCCAGGCGCTGATCGGCGCGCTGGTGATCCCGGCGCAGGTGGCGATGCTGCCGCTGTTCCTGCTGCTGAAGTACATCGGCCTGGTCAACAGCTACGCCGGCGTGATCGTGCCGGGCATGGCGACCGTGTTCGGCATCTTCCTGGTGCGCCAGTATGCGCGCGGCATTCCCGACGAGCTGCTGGAGGCCGCGCGCATCGATGGCGCCGGCGAGTGGCGCATCTTCGGGCAGATCGTGCTGCCGTTGCTGAAGCCGATCATGGTGACGCTGGCTGTCTTCGGTTTCCTTGCCGCATGGAACGACTTCATGTGGCCGCTGATCGTGCTGACCGGGCAGGAGCACTACACCTTGCCGATCGGGCTGGCCTCGCTGGCGCGCGAGCACGCGCAGGATAGCGAACTGATGATGGCCGGTTCGGTCATCACCGTGCTGCCGGTGCTGGCGCTGTTCCTGGCGATGCAGCGCTATTACCTGGAAGGGTTGCTGCTGGGGAGTGTGAAGGGCTGAGCTATGCACCATGTTCTGGGCTTCTTCTTCGCCGACCGCTCCCCGGCGCATCGTCCTGTAGGAGCCCGCTTGCGGACGATGCTGTTGCTCCAGGTCTTCCCAGTATCAAAGCAACAGCGTCGCCCGCGAGCGGGCTCCTGCAAGGTAGGGTCAGCGACCTCAGAACTTGCCCGCGCGAAAGTCGGCGATCGCTTCATGGATTTGCTCGGGCGTGTTCATCACGAACGGTCCGTAGCGCGCCACGCTTTCGTTCAGCGGCTTGCCGGCGACCACCAGCAGACGTGACGGCGTGTCGCCGGCGGCCAGTTGCAGTTGCCCGCCTTCGGATAGCACGCCCAGTTCGCTGCGGCGCAACTGCTCGCCACCGACCAGCGCCGCTTCGCCTTCGAACACGTAGGCAAAGCCATGGTGTCCGACCGGCAGATCCAGCGTCAGAGTGGCGCCCGGCTGCAGGCTGATGTCCAGGTATACCGGCGCGGTGGCGATGCCCTCGACCGGACCGATCGCGCCGGCCAGTTCGCCGGCGATCACCTTCACCTCGACGCCCTCGGCCGGATGCACTACCGGGATCCGCTCGGCGCCGATGTCCTGGTAGCGCGGCGCGGTCATCTTGTCCTTCGCCGGCAGGTTCACCCACAGCTGGAAGCCCCACATCAAGCCGTTTTCCTGCTGCGGCATTTCCGAATGCAGGATGCCGCGGCCGGCCGTCATCCACTGCACGCTGCCCGAGGTGAGATCGCCGCGGTTGCCGTGGTTGTCCTGATGCTGCATGCGCCCGGCCAGCATGTAGGTGACCGTCTCGAAACCCCGATGCGGGTGCTCCGGAAAGCCGGCGATGTAGTCGCCGGCTTTGTCGGAACGAAATTCGTCCAGCAGCAGGAATGGGTCGAGCATATCCAGCGCCGGCTGGCCGATGACGCGCTTGAGCTTCACGCCGGCGCCGTCGGACGTGCCGGTGCCGCGGATGCGGCGGGTGATGTGGCGGTCGCTCATGGCTTGCTCCGGTAAGAAATGACTGACCGCCAAGATGACTCCCTTCCCACGCTTATCCAAGCACCGGCGCGGGAACGGACTGTTTCGACCATCGCACGCTGGCGCGGCATGCGGTAGGAGCCCGCTAGCGGGCGATGCTTTTGCTTTGAATCTTCATATCCGGACATCAAAGCAACCGCATCGCCCGCGAGCGGGCTCCTACGCGAGCAAGGTCAATGCACCCAATGGCCACTGCGCTGACGCGGCGGCGCGTTGCCGTCTTCTTCCTTGTCGGGGCGCTGCTGCAGCACCATCGTTTCCACTTCCGCCTCGGTCGCCGGCTTGGCCTGCCAGTACTGATTGACCGCGCCGAGCACGGCCGGCACCTGCGCCAGGCATTCGTCGTATTCCTCGTCGCTGAGCTTCTCGAACTCGGTATCGGCACTGAGGACGCCTTCGTCCACCGCCAGCGCCATTACCGGGCCGAGCAATTCCATCAGCTGCGGATCTTCGGCCAGGCGGTTCTCCCACAACGCGGCGCGCAGGTCGATGCCGCGGCTGAAGCCCTCGCACCAGCCGGCTGCGGACAGCATCGGACCGGTTTCCATCTCGATTTCGCCCAGGATCGGTTCGTAGGCTTCGACATCGAGTTCGGCGCTGATCGAGTCGTTGAGCTTGGCCAGCAGCGCCAGCACCCGATTGCCTTCGTCCTCGTCGGCGAACGGTTCGTGCAACACCTCGGGCAGCCATTCGTCCGGCAGCACCAGCAGCGGGCCCACCGCCAGCGCGCTCAGCAGGCCGTGCACGCCATCCAGCAGCAGGTCGCCTTCGCCGGTATGCGCGCGCAGGTAGCGATCCAGTTCATCCAGTTCGTTGTCGTCCAGCGAGCTGGGCCATTCGGTTTTTGAAGTCATTTATGAGCGGGCTCTTATATCCAGTTCCAGCGTCACCGGCGCGTGGTCGGAAGGACGCTCCCAGCGACGCGGTTCGCGGTCGATCGCCGCCGCCGTGGCGGCGGATTTCAGTGCTTCGCCGATCAGGATCAGATCGATGCGCAAGCCCATGTTGCGACGGAACGCCGCCTGCCGATAGTCCCACCAGCTGTAGTGTTCAGCACCGGCTTCGAACAGCCGGAAGCTGTCATGCAGGCCGAGATCGGTGATCGCCTTGAGCCCGGCGCGCTCCGGCGGCGAGCACAAGATGTCCTCGCCCCAGGCGACCGGGTCATACACGTCACGATCGTCCGGGCAGATGTTGAAATCGCCCAGCACCACCAGGTTGGGGTAACGCTCCAGCTCGCGGGCCAGGAATTCGCGCACCTTGGCCAGCCAGTCCAGCTTGTAGGCATATTTCTCGTCGCCGACGGCCTTGCCGTTGACCACGTACAGATCCACCACGCGCAGGTCGCCGATGCTGGCGGAGAGAATCCGCCGCTGCGGGTCAGCCAGTCCGGGAATGTCGGTGACCACGTCGCGCGGTTCGTCGCGAGCCAGGATCGCCACGCCGTTGTAGGTCTTTTGCCCCGAATACACCGCGTGGTAGCCGGCCGCGGCCAGCTCGTCGACAGGGAATTTCGCGTCTTCCAGCTTGGTTTCCTGCAGCGCCACGATGTCCGGCTGTGCATCGGCCAGCCACTGGGTGAGATGCGGCAGGCGCACCTTCAGCGAATTGACGTTCCACGAGGCGATTTTCATGTCGGCATTGTAAGGGAAGCGTCCAGGCGGGTTGCTTCGAGCGAGGAGTAACCGCGAGCAGCGCCGGCTGGAACGGCGCTGCGGTGCCGTTTGCCTCGGCGAAAGGCCGGATCGGGATGGCTGGGAGGGCCGATATACAGGAATTTGCGTGGAAAACCCACCGAAACCTTGCATTCCGGTGTATGCTGGGTAAGCAAGAGTCCGAGGCAACTCCGATTTCCTGCTTCTATTGCGGTCAAGTGCATCACGCTCCAAGCCGCAAATCATCCATGCTTCAAAGGTAATGTTACATGTCGGATCGTCAGAGCGGTACAGTCAAGTGGTTCAACGACGCCAAAGGTTTTGGCTTCATCACCCCGGAAAGCGGTGACGACCTGTTCGTGCATTTCCGCGCGATCCAGGGCACGGGCTTCAAGTCCCTGCAGGAAGGCCAGCGCGTCACGTTCGTCGTCACCAAGGGCCAGAAGGGCCTGCAGGCTGAGGAAGTCCAGGTTGCCTAAATCCTTCGGGATTTGAGCGATCTTGAAAAGCCCGCTTCGGCGGGCTTTTCTTTTGCCCCGGATTTCTTTTCGCCGGGGGAACTTGCCGTGTTGCGCCGCCAGGCCGGACGGCGCGACACGGTGGATAGCATCAGGCCAGGCCGTGACTGCGCAGCAGCGCCTCCGGTTCGGGCTTCCTGCCGCGGAACGCGATGAAGCTTTCCAGCGCGGGACGGCTGGCACCCACCGCGAGGACCTCGCGGCGGAAACGGTCGCCCGTAGCGCGATCGATCACGCTTCCGTTTTCTCCGACACGTTCCTCGAACTCGCCGAACGCATCGGCACTCAGCAGCTCGGCCCACAAGTAGCTGTAGTAACCGGCCGCGTAGCCACCGGCGAAAATGTGGCTGAAGCCGTGTGGGAAACGCTGCCATGCCGGCGGATGCAGCACGGCGACCTGCTTGCGTACGTTCTCCAGCACGGCCAGTGCGCGGGCGCCTTGCGCAGGGTCGTAGTCGAGGTGCAGCAGGAAATCGAACAGCGCGAATTCCAGCTGGCGCACCAGGAACAGGCCGGCGTGGAAGTGGCGTGCGGCGAGCATGCGTTCGAACAGCTCGTCCGGCAGTCGCTCGCCAGTTTCGTAGTGGCGGGCAAACAGATCCAGCGCCTGGCGGTTCCAGCCGAAGTTTTCCATGAACTGGCTGGGCAGCTCCACGGCGTCCCATTCGACGCCGTCGATGCCGCCGATGGAGGGCAGCGCGATCTCGGTGAGCAGGTGATGCAGGCCGTGACCGAACTCATGAAACAAGGTCAGCACGTCGTCGTGGGTGAGCAGGGCCGGCTTGCCCTCGGTCGGTGGCGCGAAGTTGCAGGTGAGAAAGGCCACCGGCAGCTGCCGATGCTCGCCGTCGTCGAAACGGGCGCGGCAGACATCCATCCATGCGCCGCCCCGCTTGCCGTTGCGCGCATACAGATCGACATAGACGCCGGCGAACACGCGGCCATCCGCATCGCACACATCGTAGTAGCGCACGTCCGGATGCCACGCGTCGACACCGTCGCGCAGGGCCAGCGTGATGCCGTACAGTTTTTCGGTGAGCCCGAACAGGCCATCGATCACCGCAGGCATCGGGAAGTACGGCTTGAGCTGTTCCTCGTCCAGCGTGTACTGCTGCTGGCGCAGTTTTTCCGAGGCGTAACCGACGTCCCACGATTCCAGGTTGTCGAGTTTCAGCACGGTGCGGGCAAATTCGCGCAGCGTGGCCAGCTCCCGCTGCGCCACCGGCTTCGCCCGGGTGGCCAGGTCGTGCAGGAATTCCATCACCTCGGTCGGCGATGCGGCCATCTTGGTCGCCAGCGATTCTTCCGCCGCGTTGGCGAAGCCGAGCAGCTGCGCGGCCTCGTGGCGCAGCGCCATGATTTTCTCGATACGCGCGCTGTTGTCGAACTTGCCCGCGTTCGGGCCCTGGTCGGAGGCGCGTGTCTGGTATGCCCAGTACACGCGCTCACGCAGGCCACGGTTGTCGGCGTAGCTGAGCACGGCTTGCACGCTGGGCTGTTTCAGGGTCACCAGATAGCCGTCCAGGCCCTGGTCCTCGGCATACTGGCGCAGCACCGCGCGACCGGATTCGGGGATGCCGGCGAGATCGCGTTCGTCGCCGATGTGTTCGTGCCATGCCTCGCTGGCATCGAGCACGGCGTTGGAAAACTCGGTGGAGAGTTTCGACAGCTCCACCCCGATCTCGCGAAAGCGAGAACGCGCGGGTTCTTCCAGCGCGACGCCGGACAGCCTGAAGTCGCGCAGTGCATGCTCGACCAGCGCGCGTTCGGCACGTGGCAAGGCGGCGAAATCCGGCGCATCGGCCAGCGCCTGCACCGCGGCGTACAGTGCGCGGTTCTGGCCCAGCTCGATCGCATGATCGGTCAGCTTTTCCTCGGCCGGGGCGTAGGCCTTGCGCAGCGCTTCGTTATCGGCCACCGAATGCAGGTGGCTGACCGGTGCCCAGGCCCGCGCGAGTCGCTGTTCCAGCCGTTCCTGCGTGAGCATGACCGTGGCGAAATCACGCGGCGCACCGGGCGCCGTGAGCGCATCGATGCCGACGCGGTAGTCGGCAAGAATCGTGTCGACCGCCGGTTCGACATGCTCGGGGCGGATTTGCGTGAATGCCGGCAAGGTGTCGTCGGCCAGCAGGGGGTTGTCGTGACTCATGAACGCTCCTTTTCAGGCTGCCAGCGTGGCGACCGCGCGGGACGAAATCAAGCACCATCATTTGATGGCGACCAGGGGATGGTTTCGGCACCGCGCTCAAAGCGCCACACGGGATGCCGCGGCCGCTACCATGTGCGGATGAATCCCCTGCGCAGCTACAAGGGCATCGCGCCCACCCTCGGAAAAAGGGTCTACGTCGACCCTGCCGCCACCGTGATCGGCGACGTGGTACTCGGCGACGACGTGTCGATCTGGCCCGGCACGGTGCTGCGCGGCGACGTCAATTACATCCGCGTCGGCGCCCGCACCAGCATCCAGGACGGCGGCATCGTGCACGTCGCCCACGCCGGACCGTACGGCCCGGGCTTCCCGTGCCTGATCGGCGAGGGCGTCACCATCGGCCACGCCGCCGTGGTCCACGCCTGCACGATCGGCGACTACTGTCTGATCGGCATGCACGCCAGCGTGCTGGACGGCGCGGTGGTTCGGAAGTACGGCTTCGTCGGCGCCGGCGCGCTGATCCCGCCGGGCAAGGTGGTCGGCGAACGCGAGCTGTGGCTGGGCAACCCGGCGAAGTTCGTGCGCCTGCTCAGCGACCGCCAGATCGAGCACCTGCATTACTCGGCCGATCACTACGTTCGCTTGAAAGACGAGTACCTGGCAGCCGCCTGAGGATTTGGCTCAGCGCGCCGCGCCCGCGACGGCTGCTCGCTGGATGCGCTCGGCTTCCGCTTCATGCCGCTTCGCTTCGATGTTGCGTGCCGCGGAAAGCTTGCCGCCAAGCAGGGCCAGCGTGAAGTTGTCGCGGTCGAACTCGCGCAGCAGGTCGATTTCGCGACGCGCTTCGTCCAGCTCGTTCTCATTGATGTTGCGCTCGATTTCCACCGCGGCGCGCGGAAACGATTCACGCAGCGCGTCCCGGGCCGTCGGGTTGTTCGGTTCCAGCTGCAACACGCTGAGATAGAACTCCCAGGCATTGCTGCCTACCGGTGCGATCAGGCGATTGTCGTGCATGGCGTCGCGCGCCAGCCCCAGCAGGATGTGGGTGCCGCTTTGCGCATCGTTGGCGGACGCGTCCGTCGTCTGGCTGGACGAAGTTGCGTCGCCGTTCGACGACGCGGCTGCGGTCGCGTGGCTGTACCAGAAGATGCTGCCGGCGGCGGCGAGTATCAGCAGCGAAACGAAAGCAAGCGCGCTGCGGCGCGGCGCGACGGAGAGAAAACGGAACATGGCACCTGCTGCATGACGTTCGGCCGCGCACGGAAGTTGCCGCCTTCGGCACGCTCCCAGCGGATGTCGCCACGGTAGCCAAGCCGTGTGTCAGTCATGTTGCACGACATCGCCGTCGCCACCGGCCCGGGTGGCGACGGCGACATTTCATCCGGTCAAACTCACCAACCCAGCACGGCATTGCCGCTGTCGGGCGAGCCGTCCGGATGGCTGAACCAGGACACGCTGTTCTGGTTGTTGCGGCAGCCACTGCCGCTGGCGTAGCCGGTCACCACGCCGCTCTGCGCGGTGACGTTGCGGCGATAGCAACCGCCCAGCGAATCGCTGAACGCGAACGCCTGCGCGCTGTGCTGCCCGGTATGGCTGGTCAGGTGTCCGCTGGCGTCGAAGTACAGCGTATCGGCGCTGTCCACCGTATTGTTCACATCGGCCGAGTAGAGCGTGATGTCGAACAACTGATGCTGGCCATGCTTCGCGTAATTCTGGTGCACCACGGTGGCCAGCGCGAAGCTGCCGTCGGCGGCCACCTGCTGGGTGAAGTCCAGATGCAGCGGGTAGCTCAGCTGCTCGCTATATCTGCCGATGACAAAGGCGCCGACGCTGCTCTGGCTGACACTGTCGACCGAAGTGAGCTGGTCGCTCACCTGCCGGTAGGTGGTCGCGTTGATGGTGAAGCCCTGGGTATCGGCAAAGCTCACCGTCTGTTCGACCTTGGTATGCACGCGGCCGTGCGACGTGTTGGCGTAACCCTGGATGATGAAATGCCGGCTGAGCTCGGTGTTGATGTCGCCGGTGATGTTGCCGGAAGCATCGGTAACCAAGCTATCGCTGATAGTCGGTGTCGGCGGTTGATCGACCAGCGTGTTGCGCTCGATCTGTCCGCTGACCTGCTTGAGGTGCGGGTCCAGATACACCAGCAGGCTGGCGGTGGCGGAGAAGTAGTTGTTGGCACCGGCGACGCTCACCGCGACCTGATGCGGCGCGCCGTCGCTGAGCACTCCCGCGAACGGCGTGAGGTCGACCCGGTACGGCATGAAATTCAGCGTCTGCACGCCGGGGGTCGGCCGCCATAGATAGGGATCGATGCCGCCGGTATAGATCCACGGATACACCGGTGCCACACCGGCAGGCTGGCCGTCGATGCTGACCTCTGCCTCGCGGAAATTGCCGCCGCCGCATTCCTGCACCTGGGCGGCATACTGATCGGGCACGCAGGTGTACCAGAACTCATCGGCGTTCTGGCTCTGCACGAACACGTCCAGATAGGCTCGCTCGACGTTGCGCGGCAGGCTGAGCGCCTTCGCCAGCTGGCTGTCGGAGTTGCCCAGCGCGACGGTATTGCCCACCGCATCGCTGCCCAGCGGATAGATCGCATCGGGCGCCTTCGCCGCAGGTGCGCCGGGCGAAGCGGGGTAGAACAGCAGCCGTGCGCTGCCGCCGATCACGCCGGTATAGGTGCTGTTCACGACATTGCCGATGACCGCCTGACCGTTGCCGGCCTGGCGCAGCAAAGCGCTGTAGTCGGTGAGATCGCGTTCCACATGCCAGCTCGGCGCGACCGCGGCCGAGGGCTCCTGGGTAGTGCCGAAATACAGGTTCACGCCGCCCAGCCACAACGTGGCGGTACGGTCGTACTGGCGTCCGACGGTGACCGAGAAATCCGCCTCCAGCACCACCTTGGCCCAATGTGTACCGCAGCCGGTGGGCGGTGTGTAGGTGTACGGGCGCGTATTGAAATCGGTGAAGGTCAGGCCGCTGAACAACTGCACCACGCAAGGCGTGCCCGGCGGGCGCGGCACGGTGGGATCGGCGACAGTGACGTTGGTGGAACCTATCGGGTCAGTTACCGCAGCTGCGTTGAACGCGCTGCCGGCAAACACGAAAGACAGCCCGGCGCAAACCAGGCCACGACGAGTGAACCTTTTCGGCAACATAGGTAAATCCCCAAGTGATGTGCCCCCTGTCGTTCGACGCTAGCACGCCTCCGTTCCGCGTGGGGCAAACAGCCGTCCAAATGCGCGCCGGCGGCGCTGGGCGCCGATTCAGGCGCCGGCAGTCGCCGTTTCCAGCCACGCGAGCCATGCCAGCGCATGCGTCCGATCGGTGCCGCACATCGCCGGTTCCGGCTGCAGGCTAGCGCATACCGCCGGCCGGCGCGGATCGCCGAAGATCGCGCAACGGTTGTCCCCGGTGAGCTGTACACAACGCACGCCGGCCGGCTTGCCGTTGGGCATGCCCGGGATCGGCGAACTGATCGACGGCGCGATGCAGCAGGCGCCGCAGCCGGCCCGGCAGGCCAGCCCGCTCAAGCGGGCTGGCGGCGCAGGGCTTGATAGACCGGCTCGGTATCCGGCCGCTGGCCGTGCCAGAGCTCGAACGCGTCGGCCGCGGTTTCCACCAGCATGCCCAGGCCGTCGAACGCGTGGCGCGCGCCGGCCGTTTTCGCCCATGCCAGGAAGCCGCCGGCCGCCGCCCCATAGGACAGGTCGTAGCACAGCGCGCGGGCGCCGATAAGCGAGAATGGCAACTGCAGCGACACGCCCAGCACGCCGGCCGAGGTCGCGTTGACGATCAGGTCGTAGCTGCCGATGCTGGTCAGATCTTCCCAGTAGCGGGTGTGTGCGCGCGCCGGTTCGCCGATCGCGTCGGCCAGCGCATCGGCCGCTTCCGGCGAGCGGTTGACGATGGTCAGCGTCTCTACGCCGGCATCCAGCAGGTTCCACGCCACGCCATGCGCTGCGCCGCCGGCTCCGAGCAGCAATGCGGTATGACCGCGCAGATCCATGTCGTGGCGCTCGGTCAGATCGCGCACCATGCCGGCACCATCGGTGTTGTGCGCAGCCAGCCGGCCGTCGGCCAGCCGGCTCAGCACGTTTGCGCTGCCGGCGCGGGTGGCCGCTTCGCTGCGCGTATCTGCCAAGGCAAATGCGGCGGCCTTGTGCGGCAGCGTCACATTCGCGCCGCGTCCGCCGTCGGCGAAGAAGCGTTGGACCGCCGCGGCAAAGTCCGCCGGCACCGCATCGATCGTGCGGTAGTCGAGCTCGATGCCGAATTGCCGCGCGAAGGCGCGGTGGATTTGCGGCGACAGGCTGTGGCCGATCGGATGGCCGAATACGGCGAACTGGGCGGGTTGCATGCGGGATTCCCTGCAGGATGACTGGCGCCGCGACGGGCGTCCTGGCATGCATTCTACAGGCCGAAGCTTTTGCGGGATTCGCCCACGCAAGGAAAGCCGACTTTCTGTGGGAGCGGTTTCAGCCGCGATAGCTCTCGCCGCGAAAACAGCAAGAGCATCGCGACTGAAGTCGCTCCCACCATGGGCAACAGCAAAACAAGTCGCAACCTGTGAGATGACGACCGCGCAATTTGCGGCCATCGCCATCGCAAGGACACCGCCATGCACACACCAACCCTGCCTTCCCCGCACCATCAACGCCTGCTCGACGCCGCCATGCTGTGGCTGCTGGGCGGCGGAGCATTGCTGCTGACCACGCTGGTTCCACCGCACACCGAACTGCTCGGCTGGACACCGGCGTGCTGGCTGGCCGGCGCACCGCTGGTCGTGTTGCTCGCGCTGGAGCCGGCATTGCCGCGCCGGCTGCTGACGCTATGCCGGCCGCGGCGGCGCGCCCGTCATGGCATGGTCTGGCACTGAGCCGGGATCGGCTACGGTATCGGTCGCCCGAATCAGCCGGTAACGCCTTGCCGCTTGCGCTCCATCCGGCGCAGAAACTCCTGCATGATGCGCAGGTACAGTTCACTGCCGAGATGGGCATCCTCGACGCCGGCATCGATCGACGGGTTGTCGTTGACCTCGATCACCACCGGCGGTTTGTTGCCGACCTGTTTCAGGTCGACCCCGTAGAGTCCGTCGCCGATCGGCTGGGTCGCCTTCAGCGCCAGCTTGACCACCTCGGCCGGCGCGCCGTTCACCGCGATCGTTTCGAAGCCGCCGGATTTTGCGGTGCCTTTGGCGCCGTGGTTATAGATCTGCCAGTGGCCGCGCGACATGTAGTACTTGCACGCGTACAAGGGTTCGCGGTTGAGCACGCCGACGCGCCAGTCGAATTCGGTGTAGACGTATTCCTGCGCCAATAGCAGCGCGCTGTGCTGGAACAGGCTGCTGGCCGCCTGCGCCAGCGCTTCTTCGTCTTCCACCTTGACCACGCCGCGCGAGAACGAGCCGTCGGGTATCTTCAGCACCAGCGGAAAGCCGAGCTTGGCGACAACGTCCTTCATGCCCTTGCTGTCGTCGCGGTAGAGGATCTCGGTGCGCGGCACGGCCAGCTTGCGCGACACCATCAAGTCGTTGAGGAAGATCTTGTTGGTACAGCGCAGGATCGAGGTCGGATCGTCGATCACCACCATGCCTTCCTTCTCCGCGCGATGCGAGAAGCGGTAGGTGTGGTTGTCGCTGGCAGTGGTCTCGCGGATGAACAAGCCGTCGTACTCGGCCAGGCGTTGGTAGTCGTTCTTGCCGATCGGGTCGACCTCGATGCCGAGTTCCTTGCCGGCGGCGACGAATGCCTTCAGCGCCTTCTTGTTCGACGGCGGCATCTGCTCGGCCGGATCGACCAGCATCGCGATGTCGTAGCGGTAGAGTTTTCGTGCCCGCGGCTTGCGCCACAGCTTCTTGGAGAAGCGGTCGAGCTCCTCGGCGAACGCATCCTCCTGGGCGTCGTCCAGCGTCTGCAGGCCGACCGGCTTGATCGCGCTCACCTGCCACACGCGGTCGCGCTCGAACTCGATGCGCAGCAGCGGGCAGGGGAACGATTCGAACACCTGCCGCGCCAGATCCTGCAGCGCCGGATAGGCGGTCTCGCCGAAGTAGACCAGGATGCCGAAGTCGGTGGTGTCGCGGCCGCCGGCCGGCAGGAAATGGGTCAGCTTCTGGTTGAGGTCGTCGATGTCCACGCCGTACAGCGAGCGCCGGCGCAGGTCGTTCACCGTGCGCACCGACGGCATCACCTTGTGTCCGCGCGCCTCGGCCAGCAGCGACACGTAGTAGCCGGTGCCCAGGTACTTGTAGCTGCGGCACAGGTTGATGACGTGGGTGCGCTCGTCGTCGCCGCCGACCGGCTCGCGCAGGTAATCCATCGCGCTCATCACGTCGACGGACGGGTAGTACGAACTCCAGTCGGAGGCTTTTTCGACAACGATGACCAGACGGGTCATGACACCACTCAGGCGATTCAGCTGCGGCGGGGGAGGGCCCTGCGGCGACAGGGCGGAACACACGAGTCGCGCAGTTTGGCACAGGGCCGCGGTTGCACAAGCGAAAGCGCTGAAGCTCGAATAAACGCCAGTCGACCGCATCAAAAACTACGGGCTCTTGCCGGCCACGGCTGTTAGAGTCCGCGCGTGTCGATCACTCCGCCCCTCAGCCCCACGACGCCGCGCGACGCGCGGCGCAGGATTCCCGACTCCGGCATGCACCCGCTTCCCGCCACCGCCAGCGTGCGCGTCCGCCGCGCCGAAACGTCCGATCTCGATGACCTGGTGACGCTGGAGGGCCGCACCTTCGACAGCGACCGCATGAGCCGCGAGCAGTACCGCCGCCATCTCGACAGCGATTCCGCGCTGGTGCTGGTGGCCAGCGCGAACCACCGAAACTTCCTCGGCACCGCGGTGCTGTTCTTCCGCAAGCGCAGCGGCGTGGCACGGCTGTACTCGCTGGCCACCCAGCCCGAGGCGCGCGGCAAGGGCGTCGGCACGGCGCTGGTCGAAGCCACCGAAGCGGCCGCCCGCCAGCGCCGCTGCCGCGCGCTTCGGCTGGAAGTGCGCACCGACAACCACAACGCGATCAAACTCTACGAACGACTCGGCTACCGGCGCATCGGCGCACTGACGGCTTACTACCAGGATGGCGCCGATGGCTGGCGTTACGAGAAGCTGCTCGCGTGAACCCGCCGCCGCCGGCGGACGGTGTGGCCCAGCGGCTCAGTCGCCCAGCGGTTGCCCGATGCGGCGCGCGGTCGCCTCGTCCGGGCGCGCCACCAGGGCGCCGGTGCGCATCAGGCTGACGCTGTAATGGCCTTGATCCACCAGCGGCAGAAACGCTCCGCTGCCGTAAACCGTGTCGACCTCGGGTAGCCATTGCGGATATTGCTTGCTGAGGCTGCGCAGATCGAACGCTCCGGCTTCGCCGAAGTCGATCACGGTACGTGGCGCACTGGTTTCCTGCGCGGCATCGTCGTAGCGGCCTGACAAGCGATCGAGCCGGTACAGCGGCGGTAGGCCGGCCAGCAGCGCTGGCAATTTCCACTTCAGCACTACGGCTTCCACGCGCCAGTCATCACCGTCCAGCTGGACTTGCCGAAAGCTGCCATCGGGCCAGGTCAGGACCAGTGCCCAGCGCTGCGGAGACAGGATGCGCGCATCGATGTCGACTACCGGCGCTTCCTCGCCGAGCAGCCGATAGCCGCGCAGCGCGAAACCGCCGCCGGCCAGCAACAAGGTGAGCGCAAAAGCGCCCAGGCACAGCAACGCACGCCCACTGGCCGCCAGCCGGCGGCGGCGGTGCAGGTGCCGGCGCAACATCACCAGCTGAACCAGGGTGATCAGCGCGAAGACCGCTGCCAGCAGGAGCAGCACGGTGGTCGGCAGGCGCAGCAGTTTGCTCCAGTCCATCGTGAATCCCTCATCGCCTTGGCGGGCGATTAGTACCGACATCATAACGGCCGACGCCACGGGCATCGTTATACTGAGGTCGTCTCCAGGAACCCGTCACCATGCGCCGATCCCTTCTGCTGCCATTCTGTCTCGTTGTCGCCACGCTTGCCGGCTGTGGCAACAAGGGCCCGCTGACGTTGCCGCCGGCCAGGCCGGCGGCGATGCTGCCGGCGCCGGCAGCACCTGCCACTGCCGCGAGCAGCCCCCTGCCGGCGGCCCGGCAGCCCTGAGCGACGGCGCGATCATGCAGCTGCGCTTTTCCAAGATGCACGGCATCGGCAATGACTTCGTCGTGCTCGATGGCCGGCGCCACGGCATGCCGCTGAACACGGCGCAGATCCGCGCGCTGGCCGACCGGCACACCGGCGTGGGCTTCGACCAGTTGCTGAGCGTGGAGCCCGCGCGCGATCCGTCGTGTGCGTTCTACTACGGCATCTGGAACGCCGATGGTTCGCCGTCGGGCCAATGCGGCAATGGCGTGCGTTGCGTGGCGGCGTGGCTGCACCGCGCCGGCGAGCTGGCGATCGGCGACAACGCCAGGATCGAGAGCCCGTCGGGGCCGGTGACGGTACGCCTGCTGGGCCCGAATGAGGTCACCGTGGACATGGGCGAACCCATCTTCGAGCCGGCGCGGATTCCGTTCGCGGCTGAACAGGCGGCGGATCGCTATGAAATCCGCGTGGGCGCCGACACGCTGCAGATCGGCGCGGTATCGATGGGCAATCCGCATGCGGTGGTGATCGTGGGCGAGCTGACCGATCCGGCGCTGCAGCGGCTGGGCCCGTTGCTGTCGGGCCATGAGCGCTTTGCGCAGAGCGCCAACGCCGGATTCGTGCAGCAACTCGATCGCGGCCGCCTGCGCCTGCGCGTGCACGAGCGCGGCGCCGGCTGGACGCAGGCCTGCGGTACCGGCGCCTGCGCGGCGATGGCCATACTGCATCAGCGCGGCGAAGTCGACGACCGCGTGCAGGTGGAACTGCCCGGCGGCACGCTGCGGATCGACTGGGCCGGCCCTGGCCACGCACTGTGGATGACCGGGCCGGCCGCGTTCGCGTTCGAGGGGGAATGGCCGGTTCCGGCGCACCAAGCCTGATGCAGCGGTTGAAGCGCGCCCCCGTCCATCGCACACTCCAGCCAGACGGCGCGCTCCTTCCGCACGCCCCGTAACGGTCCGAGGACACCTCCACATGAGCGCAACCCTGCTCGATGACGCCACCCAGGCCCGCGTGGTCGCCGCCTATCTGAAGCGCCATCCGGAGTTCCTCAGCGAATATCCCGATCTGGCCGCGAAGCTGACGATGCCGCGCGAGCAGGGCGCGGTATCGTCGCTGGCGGTGTATCAGCTGCAGAGCCTGCGCGACAAGAACGCCGAGCTGGAACGCCGGCTGGCCGAGCTGATCGAAATCGCCGCCGAGAACGAGAAGCTGATGGAGCGCGTCCACGCACTCACCGTGGCGTTGCTGCGCGCCAACACGATGGAAGTGACGGCGCGTAGCGTGGTCGCCAAACTCAGCGCGGACTTCCACACCGAGCATGTCCGCCTGGTGCTGTTCGGCGACGAGCCGCACCTGCCGCGCGCCACCTGGCTGCAGCAGGTGGCCGGACCCGAAGCGTTGCCGGAGTTCGCCGAGTTCCTCAACCAGAACGAACCGGTCTCCGGGCGGCTGTCGGCCGAGAAACTCGGCCGGCTGTTCGACGTGGTCGCCACGGAAATCCGCTCGGTCGCGATGATGCGGCTGGGCGACTCCGGCATGCTGGCGATCGGCAGCCATGATCCGGACCGCTTCCAGCCCGGCATGGGCACGCTGTTCCTGAAGATGATCTCGGCCACCATCGCCGCCGCGTTGGCGCGTTCGCGAGACGTGTCCTGAGCCCGCGATGACGCCCGAACAAGAGGTCGACAGCTGGCTCGCCCGCCTCGCCGGGGAGCGCCACGCTTCGCCGCACACCGTGTCCGGTTATCGCCGCGACCTGGGCAAGCTGTTGCGTTTCATGCAGGCGCAGCAGCTAGCCTCGTTCGACGCGCTGGATGCGAACCGGATGCGGACGTTCGTAGCCGGCGAACATCGCGCCGGCCTGGCGCCGAAGAGCCTGCAGCGCCTGTTGTCGTCCTGCCGCAGCCTGTTCCGCCAACTCAACCGCGAAGGCCTGCTGGACGGCGATCCGCTGCTCGGCGTGCGCGGCCCCAAGGTGCGCCGCAAGCTGCCGCAAGTGCTGGATGTCGACGAGGCCGGCACGCTGGTCGAGACTGACAGCGGCGGCAAACTGGCCGTGCGCGACCGTGCGATGCTGGAGCTGTTCTATTCCAGCGGCCTGCGCCTGTCCGAACTGGTGGGCCTGCGCTGGATCGATCTGGATCTCGATGGCGGCGAGGTACGTGTACTCGGCAAGGGCAGCAAAACCCGCATCGTGCCGGTCGGGCGCCATGCGATAACCGCACTGCGCGCACTGGGCGCCGAAGAGGGCAGGCAAGCCGACAGTCCGATCTTTCGCGGCCGTGGCGGCGCGCCGATCAGTCCACGCGCGATCCAGCTGCGTCTGAAGACCCTGGCGCTGCAACAGAGCGTCCCCAAGAACATCCATCCGCACCTGCTGCGGCATACCTTCGCCAGCCACATGCTGGAGTCCTCCGGCGACCTGCGCGCCGTGCAGGAGCTGCTCGGCCACGCCGACATCGCCACCACACAGATCTACACACATCTGGATTTCCAGCACCTGGCCAAGGTCTACGACGCCGCACATCCCCGCGCGCGGCGCAAATAAATACGGAACTGCTACTCTGCGCTAAACGACAAGCTCCGGACGAAGCCGCCATAAGCCTGCGGAAAAAGTCCTCCTCGACAATGCAGCATGACAACCCACTAGGCAGCCGCCACCGTGACCCGCTCGGAAATCCCACTCTCGGTCACAGTACCCGTGGTGATCGATCACGCCGTGCCACCGAAGCATCGGCACCTGCTGGGTGTGGGTGAGCTGCCACCTCGCGACATTTTTCGCATCCTGCTGCTGCGTCCCAACCACCGACTTGGCAACACGCTGCTGCTGACCCCGCTGCTGACCGAGCTGGAACGGCGCTATCCCGGCGCCGAGATCGACCTGGTCACCGGCTGCGAAGCAGCCGATGACGTGTTCGCCGGGTTTCGCCAGGTGCGCCACATCCATCAACTGACGCGGCGGCCAGGTCATCATCCCGTGCGCCTGTTGCGCACCTTGCTGCGCCTGCGGCGGAGCCGCTACGACCTGGCCATCGACAGCACCCGTGGCTCGCGTTCCGGCCGCTTGCTGCTGTTCCTCAGCGGTGCCCGCCATCTGCTCGGGTTGCCCTCGAGCAAACGTGAAGTACGCGAAGGCGGTTCAGCCTGGCAGAGCGCCCTGGCCCACGCGCCCAGCCACTTTTCGCTGGATGGCGTGTACGCGTTGCGCTGCGCGATGGGACTGCCTTTCCTGGATCAGGACACTCTCTGGCCATCCATGCGCATCCACCTGCGGGCGGAAGAACAGGCATGCGGCCGCGCGTTGCTGGCCGACCTGCTCGGACATGCGCCGGACGGTGACCGTCAAGTCATCGCGCTGTTCCCGAATGCCACCGGCAACAAGCGCCTCTGCGGCGGATGGTGGCTGGAGCTCGCCGACGCGCTGAAGGCCGCGCATCCACACCTGAGCTTCATCGAGATGCTTCCCGCGCACGGCCAGTCGCAGCTGCAGCTCCGCTTTCCTGCCTTCTATTCCAGCAACGTGCGCCGGATGGCGGCCATACTGGGGCAGTGCGACGGCTACATCAGCGCCGACTGCGGCGTGATGCATCTGGCCAGTGCCGCCGGCGTACCCACGCTGGGACTGTTCACGCGGGGCAACCTGACCCGATATCGCCCGCGTGGCCCGCACGATGCAGCCCTTTGCGTCGCGGACTGCGCACCGGCCGCAGTGGCCGCGGCGGCCGCGCCGTTCCTGCAAGCGATGCCGCGCCGAAGCTAGGGCATCGCTTGCAATCGGCCCGGCCGGTCCTTATCTAGTCAGCTCCTTCCCGGAGCAAGACAGCATCATGGAATCCTTTCACGCCACTACCATCGTCTGCGTGCGCCGCGAAGGCCGCGTCGTGATCGGCAGCGACGGCCAGGTCACGCTAGGCAATACGGTCATGAAGGGCAATGCGCGCAAGGTGCGCCGGCTGGGCAAGAGCGGTGACGTCGTGGCCGGCTTCGCCGGAGCCACCGCCGATGCGTTCACGCTGTTCGAACTGTTCGAGCAAAAGCTCGAGAAGCACAACAGCAACCTGACCCGCGCTGCGGTGGAAATGGCCAAGGAATGGCGCACCGACCGCCGCTTCGGCCGGCTCGAGGCGATGCTCGCGGTGGCCGACAAGGAGACCTCGCTGTTGATCTCCGGCAACGGCGACGTGGTGGAACCCGAACATGGCCTGATCGCCATCGGGTCCGGCGGCCCGTTCGCGCAGTCCGCCGCGATGGCGCTGCTCGAGAACACCGAGCTGGATGCGCGCACCATCGTCGAGAAGGCGCTGAAGATCGCCGGCGACATCTGCATCTACACCAATCACAACGTGTCGATCGAAGAGCTGTGAATCGGGAATGATGAGTCGGTCGACAGCCGACCTTCCCGCAGCCCGCACGCTTTTTGCGATTCCCTATTCCCCATTCCCGGCTCCGGTCATGAGCGAACTCACTCCCCGCGAAATCGTCAACGAACTCGACCGCTACATCATCGGCCAGCACGACGCCAAGCGTGCCGTGGCGGTGGCGCTGCGCAGCCGCTGGCGGCGCATGCAGCTGGAGCCGGGTATGCGCGAGGAGGTGACGCCGAAGAACATCTTGATGATCGGCCCCACCGGCGTGGGCAAGACCGAGATCGCGCGCCGCCTCGCCACGCTGGCGAACGCGCCGTTCGTGAAGGTTGAGGCGACCAAGTTCACCGAGGTCGGCTATGTCGGCAAGGATGTGGAATCGATCATCCGCGACCTCGCCGACGTGGCCTACAAGCTGACCCGCGAGCAGGCGATCAAGCGAGTGCGTACGCAGGCCGAGGATCGCGCCGAGGATCGCATCCTCGATGCCTTGCTGCCGCGCCGGCAGACGCCGACCGACTGGAGCCACGACGCGGCGCCGGCCGGCACCGAGCACAACGAGACCCGCCAGAAACTGCGCAAGCAGCTGCGCGAGGGCGCATTGGATGAGCGCGAGATCGAACTGGATTTCGCCATGAACGTGGGCGTGGAAATCATGTCGCCGCCCGGCATGGAGGAGATGGGCCAGCAGTTGCGCCAGATGTTCCAGAACATCGGCGGCGCGAAGACGCAACAGCGCAAATTGGCGATCAAGCTGGCCCGCCCGCTGCTGATCGACGAGGAAGCCGGCAAGCTGCTCAACGACGAGGAGATCCGCGCGCAGGCGATGGAAGCGGCCGAGCAGAACGGCATCGTGTTCATCGACGAGATCGACAAGGTGGCGCAGCGCGGCGACCACGGCCACGCCGGCGTCAGCCGCGAAGGTGTGCAGCGCGACCTGCTGCCGCTGGTCGAAGGTTCCACGGTGTCCACCAAGTACGGTCCGATCAAGACCGACCACATGCTGTTCATCGCCTCCGGCGCGTTCTCGCTGGCCAAGCCGTCCGACCTGATCCCGGAGCTGCAAGGCCGCCTGCCGATCCGCGTGGAGCTGTCCGCGCTAAGCGTGGACGACTTCAAGCGCATCCTGCGCGAACCGCACAACGCGCTGACCAAGCAGTACACGGCGCTGCTCGCCACCGAAGGCGTGAGCCTGGAGTTCGTCGACAGCGGCATCGACCGGCTGGCCGAAGTGGCATTCCAGGTGAACGAGCGCACCGAGAACATAGGCGCGCGCCGGCTGCATACGGTGATGGAGCGGCTGCTGGAGAAAATTTCCTACGAAGCCGCAGACAAATCCGGCGAAAACTATACGATCGACGGCGAACATGTGGACAAAACTCTGGGCAGCCTGGTCCAGGACGAGGATCTCAGCCGTTACATCCTCTAGTTTTCCAGGATGCTAACAAGCCAATTACCTCGACCTGTTAAAATGGAAGCCGTGAGCAACATCATCGAACTGAAAAACACCGGCCTTCGCGCCCAGTTGCGCGAAGCACAGCAGACGCAGGCGCTGGTGCGGTTGTGGCGCGAGGATCTCGAGCACGGCAGCTTCTGCGGCTACGTGGGCGGTGTAGGGCGGGAATTCTTCCTGCTCTGGGTGGTGGGCGACGGCATCACCTACGATGGCATGTACGTGATGCGCCATCGTGACATCTCCGAACTGGAAGCGCCGGACAAGCACCATGTGTTCTTCGAGAAGGCGCTGGCGCTGAAGCACATCCTGCCGCGTCCGCCGCGCGGCTTTCCGCTGGACAACATCCGTGAAGTGATCCAGGCCGCCGGCGCGCAGGCACCGGTGATCGGCGTGCACGTGGACAGCGAGGACGAAGCCGAGGTCTGCTACATCGGCCGGCTGGTCAGCGTCGAGGAAGACGGCTTCCACATGCAGGAACTCAGCCCCGATGCGGAGTGGATGCGCGAGGCCTCGTTCTTCTCGTGGGACGAGGTGTCCACCGTCAGCATCGAGGACAGCTACGCGCAATCGCTGCTGGCCGTGGCCGGCGCCGCACCGGCGCTGCTGCCCGGCGACAGCGGCATCGGCCGCGCGCCGTCCCCCTGAGCTCGTCCCCCCATATGGTAGGCGTGTACGTGTGTAGGAGCCCGCTGGCGGGCGATGCTCTTGTTTTGATTTTTCCTACCTGACATCAGAGCAGCAGCATCGCCCGCCAGCGGGCTCCTACGAGTGCAGCGCCAGCAGGTAAGCTTTCGGGATTCGCGCTGAAAGTCCGCAACCGGGGAGCGCCCATGGCACGCATCGTCGTCGTCGGCAGCATCAACATGGATCTGGTGACCCAGGCGCCGCGTTTTCCCCGCCCCGGCGAGACCATCCTGGGCGAACGTTTTCTCACCGTGCCGGGCGGCAAGGGCGCGAACCAGGCCGTAGCCGCGTCTCGGCTCGGCGCGGAGGTGGCGCTGGTCGGCGCTACCGGCGCTGACGCGTTCGGCCAGCAACTGCGCCAGGGTCTCGCCGCGGAAGGTATCGATCTCACGCATACGGTCCAGCTCGACGGCTGCGCCAGCGGCACCGCCTCGATCACCGTCGCCGGCGGCGAAAACCAGATCATCGTGATCCCTGCCGCCAATGCGCGCGTTACGCCGACACAAGTCGAACAGGCGCAAGCCATGGTGGCCCGCGCCGACGCGGTTCTGGTGCAGATGGAAATTCCTCTCGAAACCGTGGAAGCGACCTTGCGACTCGGCCAGCGGCTCGGCGTAGCGGTGATTCTCAATCCGGCGCCCGCACAGCGGCTGCCCGCCGAATGGGTGAAACTCGCCCGCTACGTCACCCCGAACCAGCACGAACTCGCGATCCTGCTCGGTGCCGATCCTGCAGAAGATTTCCACGCCCTGATGCAACGCGCGCCCTGTCCCGTGGTGCTCACCCGCGGCGGAGAAGGCGCCTGGTACCGCGAGCAGGGCGAACCGCTCCACCAGCATGGCTTCAAGGTCGACGTAGTCGACAGCACTGGCGCCGGCGACACTTTCAACGCCGCGCTGGCCGTGTTTCTCCACGAAGGCCTGCCGCAAGCCGTGCGCAAGGCCTGCGCTGCAGCCGCGCTGTCGGTGACCAAACTCGGCGCACAGGGCGGCATGCCCACGTTGCGCGAAGTAGAAGCGTTGCTGGCTCGGCAGGCCCGCTGATCACTTGCCGATGCAGAACGAGCCGAAGATGGCCCCTAGCAGATCGTCGCTGCTGTAGCTGCCGGTGATTTCGCCCAGCGCGTGCTGGGCCTGGCGCAGTTCCTCGGCGGCGAGTTCACCGGCGCGGCTGGTCGCGAGTACGGCAGCGGTGCGATCGAGATGCGCCGCGACCTGCTGCAGCGCGACGACGTGGCGGCGGCGCGCGCTGAAGCTGCCTTCGCCGCCACCGGCGCCCGCCAGCTGCTTGAGGTGTTCGCGCAATGCGTCGACGCCGGCACCGGTTTTCGCCGACGCCCATAGCCAGATCATGCCGTCGCGTGATTCGTGGTGAGCGCTCGCGTGATCGAGATCGATCTTGTTGATCAGCACCAGCCGTTTGACGTTCGGCGACAGTCCGGCGAGCAATGACAAATCGTTCTGCACATGCTGCGCATCGGTCACCAGCAGCGCTGCGTCGGCGCGCGCCAGTTCGCCATGGGCGCGGCGCACGCCTTCGCGTTCGACTTCGTCGTCGGTCTCGCGCAGGCCTGCGGTGTCGGCCAGTTCCAGGGCGATGCCGTCGAGGCTGAGGCTTTCGCGCAATACGTCGCGCGTGGTGCCGGCGGCGGCGTTGACGATGGCGCGGTCGCTGCCGGCCAGCGCGTTGAGCAGGCTGGACTTGCCGGCATTGGGACGGCCCACGATGGCCACCTTGAGGCCATCGTTCAGACGCAGGCCTCGTTGCGCCTCACGAAGCAGCTCGGCCAGTTCGACACGCAGGCTTTCGAGTTGAGCAGTGATCGCCGGGTTGGCGAGGAAGTCGATTTCCTCCTCGGGAAAATCGATCGCCGCCTCGATATGCACGCGCAACGCGATCAGCGCCTGCAGCAACGCCTCGACCTTGCGCGAGAACACGCCTTCCATCGACTGCAGGGCGGCGCGCGCGCCTGCCTGCGAGCGCGCCGCGATCAGGTCGGCGACGGCTTCGGCCTGGGCCAGGTCGAGCTTGCCGTTGAGGAAGGCGCGTTCGGTGAATTCGCCGGGCCGCGCCAGCCGTGCGCCGAGTTCGCAGACGCGACGCAGCAGCCGATCGAGCAGCACCGTACTGCCGTGACCTTGCAGTTCCAGCACGTGTTCGCCGGTATACGAAGCGGGCGCCGGAAAATGCAACAGCAGGCCGCGATCGATCAACTCACCGGCGGCATCGCGAAACGCGGCGAAGTGGGCGTGCCGTGGCTGTGCGACACGACCGAGCAAGGCGCGCGCGATCGCCGGCACCGCCGGCCCGGACACCCGCACGATGCCCACACCGGCTGCACCGGTCGCACTGGCGACGGCGGCGATCGTATCGGTGGCGTGTCCGGTCATGAGGTAACGACTCTAAACGAAGTCAGCCGCGACGGTTGCCCGATCGCGGCTGACTGGTGTGCATTCCGATGTGGATCAGCCTCAGGCGGCCTTGGGCGACTCTTCGCGATCGACATGATGGGTGACCCACCACTGCTGGCCCAGGCCGACCAGGCCGTTGACCGCGTAGTACAGGCACAGGCCGGCGGGGAAGAAGGCGAACATCACCGTGAACAGCAACGGCATCACCTTCATCATCTTCGCCTGCGCCGGATCCATGCCCGCGGCAACCGGGTTGAGCCACTGCGTGCCCAGCATCACCGCCGCGTAAATGATCGGCAGGATGTAGAACGGATCGGGCGCGCTCAGGTCGGGAATCCACATGAACGCGGCGTGGCGCAGCTCCAGGCTGTAAGTCAGTACGTAATACAGGCCATAGAACACCGGCATGGTGATCAACACCGGCAGGCAGCCGCCCATCGGGTTGACTTTCTCCTTCTTGTACAGCTCCATGGTGGCCTGCTGCATCTTGACCTTGTCGTCGCCGTAGCGCTCCTTCAACGCCTGGATCCGCGGCGCCAGCTTGCGCATCTTCGCGCTGGACTTGTATTGCACCGCCGTCAACTTCCAGGTCGCGCCCTTGATCAGCAGCACCAGCAGGATGATCGACAGGCCCCAGTTATGGGCGATTCCATCCAGGAAGGACAGCACCGCGTGCATCGGCACGGCGATCAGCTTGAACATGCCGTAGTCGATGGTCAGATCCAGCCCCGGTGCAACCGCGTCCAGCGTGCCCTGCACATTCGGACCGAGATACAGGCGCGTCTGGCTGGTGAGGCTCTGGCCCGGCGCCACGCTCAGCGCGGGGCCGACTGCACGGATCAGGTAGCGCGGCTGCGCACTGTCCGGGTTGATCGTCTCGGTGACGTAGTGGTCGGTCTGGTCAGCCGGTGGAATCCACGCGGCGAAGAAGTACAGCCGCAGCATCGCTGCCCAGCCACCCTTGATCTGGCTGTCGAGCTTATCCTTCGGTTCCTTGAAATCCTTGAACAACAGCTTCTGGAACTTCTCGCCGGTGTACCACGCAGCACCCTGGAAGCTGCGCGACTCCGGGTTGGACATGTTGGTCAGCCAGTTGCCGGTATGCGGCGGCTCGACCCGCAGCAGCTGCTGGTAGGCATTGCCCAGCCATGCCTGTGCTGCACCATTGTCGATGCGCTGGCTCACGCCGATGACATAGCTGCCGCGCTTGAAGCTGTAGGTCTTGGTGACCTTGAGGCCGGCCGCGTCCTGCCACGTCAGGTCGACATTCAGCTCGTTCTGGCCGTCGGCCAGCTTATAAGCGGTCTGCGCGCTCTGAAACAGCGCCTGATGATTGGGCTGATCCTGCGGCGCGGTATCGCTGCTGCTGACCAGGCCACTCTGGGCCACGAAATAATGCGCTTCGTCATTGGCCAGCAACACGGTCGGCGGCGGATTCGGCGCCTTGTGCGTGCGCGGCGCGTCGGGATACGCCAGCAAGTCCGCGTGTACCACGCTGCCGCCGCGCGTGTCCACGCTCAGGCGCAGCACATCGGTGTTGATGGTGATCAGCTGCGACGGCGCCTGCCCGGCATGCGCGACATCGGTAGCGATCGCTGCGGCCGTACCGGATGCTGCGGTCGGCGTTGCCGTGGCCGGGATCGCTCCCGGCACGCTGCCATCGGCTGATGGAGTCGCCGCGCTGGAGGCGCTGGTCGTCGCGACCCGCGGCGGCGGTGCGTAGTCTTTCTCCCAGGCGGTGAACAGCAGGTAGGCCACGGCCAGCAGGGCGAACAGGAGGAAGGTGCGCGTTTGATTCATCGCGTAGCAAATCCAGGTAACGCCACGACACTTTGAACGCCGCGGAGACAGAGAAAAGAAAGGGTCAACGCACGATTGTGGAGGTGTCGTCAGCCCGCTTCAATGGTTCGGACGTTCCAGGCCGGTCGGCCAGCAGTTTTTTCCACAACCCGTCGATCTCGACCAGCAACTGCGAACCAGGCACACCGGCGGCCTGTTCGCGCGCCATCACCATCAGGTCCACCGCGGGCAATTGGTGACGGATGCGGCGAAACGATTCGCGCAGCAGCCGCTTGATCCGGTTGCGCTCGACCGCACGCTTGGAAACGCGCTTGGAAATCGCCAGGCCGAGCCTGGCATGGCCCAGTTCGTTGTCGCGATAACGCATATGAAAACAGCGGCCGCCTGCGCGTCCGCTGCTTGTCCGCAAGGCGGCGAAGTCACCTGGCCGACGTAGCCGCGCGTCGCGCGGCAGCCCGGCGGTGGACACGACGCTAGTCCCGTTTACGGGATCAGGCGCTTGCGGCCCTTGGCGCGACGGGCATTGAGGATCTTGCGACCGTCGGCGGTGGCCATACGGGCACGGAAACCGTGCGTGCGTGCGCGCTTGAGCTTGCTGGGCTGGTAGGTCCGCTTCATGGCTTACTCCGAAGGGAATGTGGATAAAAAGGTTGGAAAGTATGTCGGGTATTCGCCACTGCTGTCAAACGATGCTTGACACCTGCCTGTGGATACACATGTGGATATGTGCACGGCGATGGCGCGGGGGCTGCTGCTAGACTAGTCCATTCCATGCGCGCAAGCGCTTCAAAGCTGTGGCTGAAATTATTCATGAGTGATCTGTGGCGGCGCTGCCTTGAGCGCCTCGAAGGCGATTTGAGCGCCGAAGACCTGCACACCTGGCTGATGCCGTTGCAGGCGCGCGACGATGCCGACGGCCTGCAGCTGTTTGCACCCAATTCCTACACCCTGGATACCGTGCGCGAGCGTTATCTGCCGCGGATCGAGGCGGTGTTGTTGCTGTTGATCGGGAAGGCGTGGCCGGTGCGGCTGGAGGTTGGCTCCAATTCGACCCGACCGGTGGCCGTGGCCAAGCCGGCGGCCGCGCCGAAAGCCGCGCCCATCGCGCCGGCGGCTGCCTTCCATCACAACCTGGATCCGCACTACACCTTCGAGACCTTCGTCGAGGGCAAGTCGAACCAGCTCGGCAAGGCCGCCGCCATGCAGGTGGCGACGAACCCGGGCCGCGCCTACAACCCGTTGCTGCTGTACGGCGGCACCGGACTGGGCAAGACCCATCTGATGCACGCTGCCGGCAACCTGATGCGTGAGCGCAACCCGGACTTCAAGGTGATGTACCTGCGCTCGGAGCAGTTCGTCGGCTCGATGATCGAGGCGTTGCGCGCCAAGAGCATGGACCAGTTCAAGCAGCGCTTCCGCTCAGTCGATGCGCTGCTGATCGACGACATCCAGTTCTTCGCTGGCAAGGACACGACACAGGAAGAATTTTTCCATACTTTCAACGCGTTGTTCGAGTCCAAGCAGCAGATCATCCTGACCTGCGACCGCTATCCGAAGGAAGTGGACAAGCTCGAGCCACGGCTGAAGTCGCGGCTGGGCTGGGGTCTTTCGGTGGCGATCGAGCCACCGGACTTCGAAACGCGGGCGGCGATCCTGCTGGCCAAGGCGCACGAGAAAGGGGTGGCGGTCGACGAGAACGTGGCGATGCTGCTGGCCAAGCGCATCCGTTCCAACGTGCGTGACCTCGAAGGCGCCTTGAACACGCTGGCGGCTCGCGCGAACTTCTACGGCAAGCCGATCACCACTGACTTCGCCGAGGAAACCCTGCGCGATCTGCTGGCCACGCATGCCCAGGCGATCACCATTCCGAACATCCAGAAGATCACTGCCGAGTATTTCAACGTGCGGCTGCAGGATCTGCTGTCCAAGCGCCGTGTGCGTTCGCTGGCGCGTCCACGCCAGATCGCGATGACGCTGTCGAAGGAACTCACCGAGCACAGCCTGCCGGAAATCGGCGAGGCGTTTGGCGGTCGCGACCACACCACGGTGATGCACGCCTGCAAGACGATCCGGAAGTTTGTCGAAACCGACGCGCGGATGCGCCAGGACTGGGAACAATTGATACGCACACTGACGGGTTGAAACGTCAGAATCCGTCGATGCGTAAAGATTATGGATAAGCGCAGGGTCAAGCTGTGGATAATGGGTGGATGGATCGGCACGCGAAGTTATCCACAAACGACACACAGCGAGTCAGCGTCCCGGAACACAGCCAAATATAGTTTCAGGTTCTTGATTTTAAAGAAATAATCGAGATATAAAAGTTGTCCACAAAGCCAACAACAACCACTAAACTTCTTTTAAAGACAGAACAGCAGGTATAGGGGAAGCAAAGCCATGCAATTCAGCATCCAAAGAGAAGCTCTGCTCAAGCCGTTGCAGCAGGTGGTTGGCGTGGTCGAACGTCGCCAGACTTTGCCTGTCCTGGCCAACCTGCTAGTCAAAGTGGCTGACGGCAGGTTATCGCTTGCCGGCACCGACCTGGAAGTCGAGATGGTCGCCACCACCGATGCCGAAAAACTTTCTGACGGCGAAATCACCATTCCGGCACGCAAACTGTTCGATATCGTGCGGGCGCTGCCCGACGGCGCACGGATCGATCTCAAGCTCAATGGCGATCGTGTAGCGCTTGCCGCTGGCCGTAGCCGCTTCACGCTGACCACGCTGCCGGCCAGCGAATTTCCCACAGTCGACGAGATCGAACTGGTGGAAAAAGTCAGCCTGCCCGAGGAAGCACTGCGCGACCTGATGGAGCGCACGTCGTTCGCGATGGCCAACCAGGACGTGCGCTATTACCTCAATGGCATGCTGCTGGATCTGCAGGAACACACCTTGCGTTGCGTGGCCACCGACGGCCATCGGCTGGCGATGAAGGAAACCGAGCTGCAGAGTTCGGTCAGCACGCGCCGCCAGATCATCATTCCGCGCAAGGGCGTCAATGAACTGGTCGGCCTGCTGGAAACCGGCGACGGCCAGGTCGAGCTGGAATTCGGGCGCAACCACCTGCGCGTGCGCCGTGGCGACGTGGTGTTCACCTCCAAACTGATCGATGGCCGTTTCCCGGATTACGAGGCCGTCATCCCGCTGGGCGCTGACAAGACCGCCACGCTGGACCGCGAAGTGTTGCGCGGCGCTCTGCAGCGCGCAGCGATCCTCTCGAACGAGAAATACCGCGGCGTACGGCTGGAGCTGTCGTTGGGCAAGCTGCGCATCGTGGCGCACAACCCGGAGCAGGAAGAAGCGGTCGAGGAAGTCGAGGCCGAGACGCATGTGTCCGATTTGGCCGTGGGTTTCAACGTGGGTTACCTGCTCGATGCCTTGGCTGCGCTGCGCGGCGACAAGGCGCGGCTCAGCCTGCGGGACGCGCAGTCCAGCTGCCTGATACAGGAACACGACAACGAACATGCCCGTCACGTGATCATGCCGCTGCGGCTCTGACGCGCAACACATGGCCTTGCCCATGTACGGCAACCACCGGCAACGCCGGAGTTCTCTCCAGGGACTCCGGCGTTGCTGTTTGTGGACGCTCGACGGATGAAACTGGAACAGTTGCGGGTGGGGGGCCTGCGCTGTCTCACGGATGTGAGCGTGGCGCCGGATCCCGGCATCAACGTTTTCGTCGGTGCGAATGGCGCCGGCAAGACCAGCGTGCTGGAAGCCGTATTCCTGCTTTCGCACGCCCGCTCGTTTCGCAGCGGCGCAAAGGATGCGCTATTGCAGCGGGGTACCATGCGGTTGTCGGTATTCGCCGAGTTGCGCCACGCCGACGAACGGATAGGCCGGTTGGGCCTGGGCCGGGAAGGCGCGCGCTGGGAAGCGAAAGTGGATGGCACCAACGTCGCGATCGGGCAGCTGGTGCGCGAATGCGCTGTCGTCTGTTTCGAGCCGGGTTCGCATGCGCTGATCGCCGGCGGGGCCGAAGAACGCAGACGCTATCTAGACTGGGGTGTGTTTCACGTGGAACATGACTTCCTGGCGTGCTGGCGCCGCTATCAGCGTGCGTTAAAGCAACGCAACAGCTTGCTGCGCTCCGCGTCGACAGTCACCGATGCGGAGTTCGCCCCTTGGGAATGGGAGCTGGCGCAATCCGCGCATCAGATCGATGAGCAGCGCAGCGCTTATCTGGATCTATTGCGTCCAAAGCTGCTCGCCAGCGTGGCCGGTGTGCTGCCGGAACTGGGTGCGCTGGATCTGCGTTACCGCCGCGGCTGGTCCGAAGACCAGGGACTGGCCCAGCAGCTGCGCGAACAGCGGAGCAGGGATATGGCCCGGGGCCACACCACTCTGGGCGCGCATCGTGCCGACTGGTCGATCGCGTTCGAACTGGCGCCTCTGCGCGAACACCTGTCGCGTGGTCAGGAGAAACTCACCGCGCTGGCATGCATGCTGGCCCAGGCCGAACTGTTTGCCGAGCATCGGGGAGAATGGCCGATCGTATGCCTGGATGATCTCGCCTCCGAACTGGATCAGCCCCATCAGGCAGCCGTGGTCGCCCAACTGACTACGGCGCACGCGCAGGTACTGCTGACCGGTACCGAGCTGCCGCAGGCGCTGCGGTCGATGAATCCCCGCGTGTTCCACGTGGAACAGGGTCAGCTGACACGCCTGCTATAATCGAAGGGTTGTTTCATCCAAAGATGCATATCCCTTGTCCGGCCTTTCACGGCGCCGTGTCGGGCGGGGTCGCTGGCGCCAGGAAACGGTCAACGCATGAACGAATCCATGAACGAATCGCACTACGACTCAAGCAACATCAAGGTCTTGAAAGGCCTGGAAGCAGTACGCAAGCGCCCCGGCATGTACATCGGCGATACCGATGACGGCACTGGTCTGCATCACATGGTGTTTGAAGTTGTCGACAACGCGATCGATGAGGCGCTGGCAGGTTATTGCGACACGGTGGTGGTCACCATCCGCGATGATGGTTCGGTCAGCGTCAGCGACAACGGCCGCGGCATCCCGGTCGACATGCATCCCGACGAAGGCCGCTCCACCGCCGAGGTAGTGATGACAGTGCTGCATGCCGGCGGCAAGTTCGACGCGAACTCGTACAAAGTATCGGGCGGCCTGCACGGCGTGGGCGTGTCGGTAGTCAATGCGCTCAGCGATCACCTGTGGCTGACGATCTACCGCGATGGACACGAGTACCTGCAGGAATACGCGCTGGGCGAACCGCTGTATCCGCTGAAAGTGGTGGGTCCGTCGAGCAAGCGCGGGACCCTGGTGCGCTTCCTGCCGAGCCCGGCAACGTTCACCAGCAATATCGAATTCCACTACGACATCCTGGCCAAGCGCCTGCGTGAACTGGCGTTCCTCAATTCCGGCGTCACCATCGATCTGTACGACGAACGTGGTGAAGGCCGGCACGACACGTTCGCCTACGAAGGTGGCATCCGCTCGTTCGTGCAGCACCTGGCCCAGCTGAAGACCGCGCTGCATCCGAACGTGATCAGCCTGACCGCCGAACAGGACGGCATCACGGTGGAAGTCGCGATGCAGTGGACCGACTCCTACCAGGAGTCGATGTACTGCTTCACCAACAACATCCCGCAACGCGACGGCGGTACCCATCTCACCGGCTTCCGGGCGGCATTGACCCGTTCGCTGCAGAGCTATATCGAGAAGTCCGGCCTGGCCAAGACAGCCAAGGTGGCGCTGTCCGGCGACGACATGCGCGAAGGCATGATCGCCGTGTTGTCGGTCAAGGTGCCCGATCCGAAATTCTCCTCGCAGACCAAGGACAAGCTGGTCTCGTCGGAGGTCAAGACCGTGGTCGAGCAAGTCGTCAACGAGAAGCTCGGCGAGTTCCTGCTGGAGCATCCGAACGAGGCCAAGGCGATCGCCTCCAAGGTGGTCGACGCCGCACGTGCGCGAGAGGCCGCCCGCAAGGCGCGCGAAATGACTCGCCGCAAAGGCGCGCTGGACATCGCCGGCCTGCCCGGCAAGCTGGCCGATTGCCAGGAAAAGGACCCGGCGCTGTGCGAACTGTTTCTGGTCGAGGGTGATTCCGCCGGCGGCTCGGCCAAGCAGGGCCGCAACCGCAAGACCCAGGCGGTGCTGCCGCTGAAGGGCAAGATCCTCAACGTGGAGAAGGCGCGTTTCGACCGCATGCTGGCCTCGGCCGAGGTAGGCACGCTGATCACCGCGTTGGGCACCGGCATTGGCAAGGACGAGTACAACCCGGACAAACTGCGCTACCACCGCATCATCCTGATGACCGACGCCGACGTCGATGGCTCGCATATCCGCACCTTGCTGCTGACGTTCTTCTACCGCCAGATGCCGGAACTGATCGAGCGCGGTCACATCTACATCGGCCTGCCGCCGCTGTACAAGGTGAAGCAGGGCAAACAGGAGCTGTACATCAAGGACGACACCGCGCTGAACGACTACCTGATTTCAAGCGCGGTCGACAACGCGGCGCTGACCTACAGCCCGGATGCCCCGCCGATTACCGGCGAGGCTCTCGAAAAGCTGCTGCGCAGCTACCAGCAAGCGCTGGACCAGATCGCCAAGCTGTCGCATCGCTTCGATGCCGCGGTATTGAACTCGCTCCTCGAACATACCCCGCTGGAGCCATCGGTGTGGGCGGACCCGACGGTCATGCAGGCATGGCTGGATGCGGCCACTCAGCGGCTCGCCGCCAGCGGCCTGGGCAAGCCGCACTACAAGATGCTGCTGCGCCCGGCGAGTGGCGAGCAACCGGCCGCGATCGAAGTGGTGAAGGAACAACACGGACTCAGTCACACCTGGTTCCTGCCGCAACCCTTCTTCAGCAGCAACGAGTACCGTCCGATCCTGGCAATCAGCCAGCAGATCGCCGGCATGACCCAGCCGGACGCAGTGGCGCGCCGGGGCAATGCCTCTCGCGGGGTCCTCAGTTTTGTCGAGGCCCGCAACTGGTTGCTCGAGGAAGCCAAGAAGGGCCGCAGCATCCAGCGCTTCAAGGGCCTGGGCGAAATGAACCCGGAACAGCTGTGGGATACCACGGTGAATCCGGAAACCCGCCGCATGCTCCAAGTGGGCATCGAGGACGCGATCGCGGCCGACCAGATGTTCTCCATGCTGATGGGCGAGGCGGTCGAACCGCGCCGCGATTTCATCGAGGCGAACGCGCTCAAGGTCGCCAATCTGGACATCTGAGTCGTCTCATGGGGCTGGTGGCACATTGCAGTCGAGTCGGTTACCGGATGCCGTAATCGCTCCCGAACCTATGGCAGCAGCGCTTACGGCGGCGAATGTTGCGTGAAGAGCGAACGGAGTGGCGCGAATAATCGCGCCACTTGTCTGGAAAATCGCCAAGTAATTGATTTTTAACAATCTTTAATGCGGCGGTGCGACTTGTTATCGCTTGCCGCCTCAGGTTACGCTCCGCAATCCCCCGCGTGGTTTCCCGCGCGCAGACAGACAGAGGATCACCATGAAGCATGCCCGTGGGTTGACGATGCTGGCGAGCACGGCGTTGCTGCTGACCTTGGCAGCCAGTCCGGCACTGGCGAAGGACGGTGCCAAGTCCAAGCAGGAAGCGCAGTATCCCAACGCAACCCGCGTTGCGCCGAAACTCGATCTGACCAGCGAGAAAGAACAGAAGCAACTCAATGAAGGTCTGGATGCGGTCAGCGCCGGCGACAAGGCGAAGGCCGAGCAGATACTGCAGCCGCTCGTCGACGGCAGCAAGAGCAAGTATGCCCAGGCGCTGGCCCTGCAGGGCCTGGCCACGATCAAGTACAACGGCGGCGACTACAAGGGCGCGATCGCGCTGCTGCAACGCTCGCTGGCAAACGGCGTGATGCCGAACGACACCTATTTCCAGCTTCAGTACATGCTGGCGCAGTTCCAGCTGGCGGACGAGCAGTATCAGGCGTCGCTGGATACCCTCGCCAAATGGCGCGCCGAGGGCAAGAAGGAAACCGCCAGCTCCTACGCGACTGAAGGCAACGATGATTACCGTCTGGGCAAGTATGCGGAGGCGATCGCCGCCATCAAGAAGGCGCAGTCGCTGACCGACAAGCCGGAGCCGAGCTGGAATCAGATCCTGATGGCCAGTTATGCCGAATCCGGTCAGGGCGACCAGGCCTCGAAGTTGGCCGAGCAGAACTACGCGGCCAACCCGAACGATCCGAACGCGCTCAACAATGCCGTCGCCGTGCTGATGCAGGCACAGAAGGATCCCGAAGCGATCCAGCTGATGGAAAAGGCGCGTGCCAACGGAACGCTGAAGTCCGAATCCAACTACGTGAATCTGGCCAAGCTGTACCTGATCACGGGCCAGTCCAGTGGCGATACCAAGCCGAACGCTATCAAGGCCAGCCAGGTGCTCGAGGAAGGCATGGCCAAGGGGGTCATCACCTCAAGCTCGGACAACGAGATGCTGCTCGGACAGTCCTACGAGCTGGCTGACAACGTCAGCAAGGCGCTTGATGCTTATGGCAAAGCCGCATCGACCGCCACCGATGGCGAGGCATCCCTGCGCGCCGGCCAGCTGCTGCTGACCGAAAGCAAGTTCAGCCAGGCCAAGGGCGTGATCCAGCAGGCCATCGGCAAGGGCGTGAAGCACAAGGGCACCGCCTACATGATGCTGGCCGAGAGCGAGCGTGGCCTGAAAAACAAGCCGGCAGCGATTGCCGCGATGAAGATGGCCGCACAGCAGCCTGAAACCGCGGAGAAAGCCAAGGCCTGGTTGAAGAAGTCCGGTGCCGGCAACTGAGGCAGGATTGATTGGACAACCGGCGGGACAGATGGACGTCCATTTATCTGCCCCCTCGGTGCTATACAAATGTCATGTGCTGTTGTACCGTTGAAAACCTTTCCCTGCGTCTCCCCAGCGGCGAGTTCCGTCCAGACATCAGACGGTTTCGGGTTACGCCCTGCGGCAACGTTCTCTTCCCGTTGATCAGCTTCAGACAAGTGACAGATGGCCTCAAGTAACGAAGAAAATGGGCGCGAGCCGTTTAGCTGGAAGCGCACCTGGGCATTGGCAGTTGCCATCGGGCTGCATGCATTTGCGTTTCTGTTGATCGTGGCGCCGATGGCGCCACCGACGCAGAACCACAAAGAAAAAGAACACATCGTCCAGGTGAACTTCATCGAGCCGCCGCCGCCGCCGCCGCCGCCACCGCCGCCGCCGCCGGAGCCGCCGAAGCAGCCGCCGCCGAAGATCATTCAGCAGATCAAGCCGCCACCGACACCGCCGCCGCCGACACCGCCGCCGCCGGTGGAAGAGGTGTCGCAGAATGCGGTCCAGGCACCGCCACCGGCACCGCCAGCACCACCGGCACCGCCAGCGGACATCACGGCCAGCTCGGACCTCAGCTACAACAGTCGTCTTCAGCCGAAGTATCCGCCGCAGGCTATCCGCCAACGGCATGAGGGTACGGTAGTGCTGATGATCCTGGTGGGCGTGG
The DNA here is from genome assembly GCF_042657005.1 of Rhodanobacter terrae. Lineage (NCBI taxonomy): Bacteria > Pseudomonadati > Pseudomonadota > Gammaproteobacteria > Lysobacterales > Rhodanobacteraceae > Rhodanobacter > Rhodanobacter terrae. Next base: position 51,580 of record NZ_JBHSNG010000009.1, on the reverse strand, counting down.
ATGGATCGCCGAAAGACATCAAGGTCGATCAATCCAGTGGTTTTCACGAGCTCGATCGTGCGGCGATGGAAGCGGCACAGCACTGGCGCTTCAACCCGACCATCCGAAATGGAAAAAAAGTTGAGGGGTACGCTCGCGTTCCGGTCAACTTCAATCTCAATTCGCTGTAATCCGGCTTCAATCGATTACAGTTACAGTTCACGCTTGACTTTCCTAGGGTAGTGTTATGTTCTTACAGACTCCTGCAACAACCGATGCTGCACAGGCCATGGGTGGCAACACCAACGCCGAAGCCATGAAGGCGATGGGTTTCAGCCACCTGATGCAGAACTTCGATGCGCTCGGCTGGATCGTCTTCGTGACGCTGGTCGCGATGTCGTTCCTGTCGTGGTACTTCATCGTCGCCAATGGCATTCGCAATGCCACGATCAAGGCACGCGCCGACAAGGTCATCGACGGCTTCTGGGGCAACGGCTCCACCCAGGACGCGATTCGCGAACTGGAAGCCCAGCCCAAGAGCGAGCCGTTCTCCAAGATCGCGCTCGATGCCGCTTCCGCGGTCGCCCATCATCAGCAGACCGCCAGCGGCACCACGGGTCGCCTGGCCGAATCGCTGGGCCGCTCGGAGTTCATCGACCGCGCCCTGCGCCAGGCGGTCGCTCGCGAGAGCCTGCGCCTGGAAGGCGGCATGACGTTGCTCGCGACGGTCGGCTCGGCCGCCCCGTTCGTCGGTCTGCTCGGCACCGTGTGGGGCATCTACCACGCGCTTATCGGCATCGCTGCCACCGGCAACGCTTCGATGAACGCCGTGGCAGGTCCCGTCGGCGAGGCGCTGATCATGACCGCATTCGGTCTGTTCTCCGCGATTCCTGCGTTGTTCGCCTACAACTTCTTCAGCCGTTCAAATCGCGTGGTCTACGCCCGTTTCGACGAATTCGCGCATGACCTGCACGACTTCTTCGCCACCGGTTCGCGCGTCGAAAGCCAGAAGTGAGGGATTGACCCATGGCAGTCAGTCTAGGTGGCAATTCCGGCGGCCCGATGTCGGAAATCAACGTCACGCCGCTGGTCGACGTGATGCTGGTACTGCTGATCATCTTCATGATCACGGCGCCGCTGATGTCCCACTCCATCACGATCGAATTGCCTACCGCGAATCCCAAGACCAAGGATACGGAAGTGGTGGTGCCGCCGCTGGATCTGGCGGTCAAGTCGGATGGCAGCATGTACCTCAACGACCACGCGGCCACCGAGGCCGAGTTGCGGGCGCAGTTCTTGGTGGATGCGCAGAAGACGCCTCAACCGGAGCTGCAGATTCGCGCGGACAAGACCACCGAGTTCAAGATCGTGAAGAAGATCATCGGCATCGCCAAGGACTCGGGCATGGTGCATGTCGGCTTCATGACCACCGACGCGCCTAAGGGGTGATCAGAGATGGCATTCACTACCAAAACCAGTGGGCCGATGTCGGAAATCAACGTCACGCCGCTGGTCGACGTGATGCTGGTGCTGCTGATCATTTTCATGATCACGGCACCGGTGCTGGCGCACAAGATCCAGGTTGACCTACCGCAGCCGAATCCGAATGTGGTCAATCCACCAACACCGCTGGAACCGATCCACTTGAAGATCGACCCGAGCGGGGCGTTCTACTGGAACGACACACCGGTCGACGAACTGGGCCTGAAGGCGCAGCTGGCAGTGATTGCCCAGCAGAGCAATCAGCCAGAAATCCAGATTGCGGCCGATGACGCTGTGGCATATCAGTATGTGGCGATCGTGCTGGCCGATGCGAAGAGCTACAACTTGACCAAGATCGGCTTCAACGAAGCCCAGTAAGCCGGTCTGTCAGGATTCGCAAAAAACCCCGCTTCATGCGGGGTTTTTTGTTGGTGCGATCGCACTCCAGGTGGCTGGATCAGCGCAGGATCTGCAGGTAGTTGCGCACGGTCGTGGCCAAGCCCTCGTATAGCGCCTCGCCGATTAATGCATGACCGATCGAAACCTCGGCCAGACCGGGAATCGCTGCCTTGAAGGTACCCAGGTTGGCCTGGCTGAGATCGTGCCCGGCATTTACCGCCAGCCCGGCCTGCTGCGCGCGCCGCGCCGTGTCCGCGCATGCCGCGAGGGCCGCCTCTGGCCGGCCGTCGGCGAACGCCTGCGCATAGGGTCCGGTATAGATTTCGATGCGCTGCACGCCGATCACCGCCGCGAGATCGAAGTCCCGGCTGCCGGCGTCGACAAACAAGCTGACCCGGCAACCGAGATCGCACAGCTCGCCCACCAGAGGCCGCAGCCGTGCGATGTCGCGTCGCAGGTCGAAGCCGTGATCGGAAGTGATCTGGCCGTCGCCATCGGGCACCAGAGTTACCTGAGTCGGGCGGACTTCTCGCGCCAGGGCGATCAACCCGGGGTACTCCCCGCGGGCGTCGGCAAACGGATTGCCCTCGATGTTGTATTCCACCCGGCCACGCAACATCGCGGCCAGTGCGCGTACGTCGCTCGGTCGCACGTGGCGTTGGTCCGGTCGTGGATGCACGGTGACGCCACCGCAGCCGGATTCGATGCAGGTCTGCGCCGCGACGCACATATCCGGTTCGTGGCCGCCGCGCGAATTGCGCAGCACGGCGATCTTGTTGAGGTTGACGCTGAGCAGGGTCATGGTCGGCAAGCGATCTCAGGCAGTGGAGGCCATTGGCACGGAAACATCTTCCACCAGCGGGATGACACGATGGGCCGGAAACAGTGCGCCGATCAGTCGCCGCTGGCAAGCGTGCCCAGTCGGACCCGGCGCATATCACCGCGCCACGCCAGTGCAGCCACCTGCGTGGTATCAACGGCCAGTCGTTGCAGTTGCCAGGCACCGACATCGTCGCCTTCGAGCCGCTGCAGGGTCAGCTGCCCGGCCTCGTTGGCAATGCTGAGGCGATCGAGGCCGAACGCAAGGCCGCGTCCCAGCGCTTTCAGCACCGCTTCCTTCGCTGTCCACATTTCCAGAAAGGCGGCATCGCGAGCCGTGACCGGCAGCGCCGCCAGGGCTTCCGCCTCGGCGGTGCTGAAATAGCGTCGGGCGATTTCCATCGCCCGCGGCCGCGCGCGCAATTGCTCCAGATCGATCCCCGGAGTGACCCGGCGACCGACCGCGATCAGCGCGTGGTCGCCGCTGTGCGACCAGTTGAAACCCAGCGATCGATCATGGCCGGCGGCGAGCGCGGGCCGCCCATGCTCGCCGGCGATCAGCGTGACGCGATTGGCTTCGATGCCGAGGTAGGCGCCCAAAACGACATGCAGCGGTTTTCGTCCAAGCGGCGGCCGGTAGTCCAGCTGCCACACATGAATCTCGTCATCGCGCAGGTGCTCTGCTAGGTTGGCAAGCGTCTGTGCGTGCGTTGCGGTCATCCGGGCATGGTGCCGATCGCCGCGCCCGCACACAAGCATGCCGGCATGCGTCTGCGCGGTCCGCCGTGGGTCCGGACGGTACCGGGTCATCCGTTCGATTGGGGAGAAAGCTTGCTTGATCCAGGGTTGGCTGCTGCTGCTGGTGTCGCTGTTGTATGTCGGGCTGCTGTTCGTGGTGGCGTTTGCGGGCGACCGTCGGCCGCTGTATCCGCGCCAGCCGCGCCTGCGGCCTATTGTCTACAGCCTGTCCCTGGCGGTCTATTGCTCGTCGTGGACGTTCTATGGCGCGGTCGGCACCGCAGCACGCGACGGCCTGGCCTATCTGCCGATCTATCTGGGCCCGATCTTGCTGTTCGTGTTCGGCATCGGTTTGTTGCGCCGGCTGCTGCTGGTGGTGAGGCAGCGCAACATCACCTCGATCGCCGATTTCATCGGTGCCCGGTTCGGCAAGTCGCACGGGCTGGCGGCTCTGGTGGCGGTGATCGCGGTGATCGCGGTGGTGCCGTACATCGCGCTGCAGTTCACGGCGGTGGCGATGTCGTTCGGCGTGCTCAGCGGTACCGCCCAAGGCGCCACCGTTGCTGGGGGTATAGACAGCGCCCTGTGGTGCGCGATGTTGCTGGCCGTTTTCGCGATCCTGTTCGGGACCCGCAGCATCGATGCGACCGAGCACCACCACGGCATGGTGCTGGCGGTCGCGCTGGAATCGCTGATCAAACTGTTCGCCTTCGTGGTGCTGGCGGGCTACGCACTGTGGCGCGGTCCGGGGCTGGTCAGCACGGCGCAACTGCCGTTGGCGCAGTTGCGCCATGGCTTGTCGCCGGGGTTCCTGGCGCAGACCATGCTCGCGTTTTGCGCGATGTTCTGCCTGCCGCGTCAATTCCAGATCGGCATGGTCGAATGCGAGGACGCCAGCGATCTCAAGCGGGCGCGCTGGATGTTGCCGCTGTACCTGACGGTGATCAGCGTGGCGGTGCTGCCTATCGTGGCCGCCGGCATGCATGTCCCCCAGGTGCGCGACGGTGCCGCCGATGCATGGGTGCTGACCTTGCCGATGACGCACGGCGACCGCAGCATGGCGTTGCTGGCTTTTGTCGGGGGATTCTCCGCCGCGACCGGCATGGTGATCGTGGCCTCGGTGGCGCTGTCGACGATGATCAGCAACGACTTGGTGATGCCGGCGCTGTTGCGCATTCCGCGGCTCAACCTGGAGCGGCGCAGCGATCTGTCGCAACTGGTCCTGCGCGTGCGGCGGGTGGCGATCGTGGTGCTGGCGCTGATGGCGTATGTGTACTACCGGGTGGCCGCCGATGCGGAAAGCCTGGCCGCCACCGGGCTGCTGGCGTTCGCCGCGGTGGCCCAGTTCGCGCCGGCGCTGATTGCCGCGCTGTACTGGCGCGGCGCCAGCCGCCGCGGTGTCGTGGTGGGCTTGCTGGGCGGTTTTGCGGTATGGCTGTATACCTTGCTGCTGCCGGCGGTCAGCCGCTCTTCCGCATGGCTGCAGCAAGGTCCGTTCGGCTGGGACTGGCTGCGCCCGCAGGCGCTGTTCCATCTCAGCGGCTGGGACCCGGTGATGCACGGTGTGTTCTGGTCGTTGCTGGTCAACGTGGGTTGCCTGGTCTTCATCTCGCTGCGCTTTCGGCCAAGTCTGGAGGAACGCCTGCACGCGGCGGTATTCATGGAGGCCGGTCCCGACAGCCACCATGGCGCCGGCGACTGGCGCGGTCGCGTGGCGGTGGCCGACCTGCGCACCATCGCCGAGCGCATCGTCGGCGAACGCGGCAGCACGCGCGCGTTCGATGAATACGCCCAGCGTCGCGGCCGGCCGCTGCTGGCCGGCGAGGCGGCCGACCGCGCGCTGATCCAGTACACCGAGCGCCTGCTGGCCTCGGCGGTGGGTGCCGCCAACGCACGACGCATCCTCATCGGTGCGTTGTCCGGCAGCGGGCTCGACGTCGCCGAATCCATGGCGTTGATGGACGAAGCTTCGCAGGAGTTGCGCTTCAACCGCGCGCTGCTCTCCACCACGCTGGAGAACGTGTCGCAGGGCATCAGCGTGGTCGACGCGCAGATGCGGCTGGTGGCGTGGAACCGGCGCTACCTGGAACTGTTCGATTACCCCGACGGCATGGTGTACGTCGGCGTGCCGGTGGCCGACCTGATTCGCCGCAATGCCGAACTGGGCGAATGCGGACCGGGCGAAGTGGACGGGCATGTGGCCAAACGCATCGATTACATGCAGGCCGGCTCCTCGCATCTGTTCCAGCGTATCCGCCCCGATGGCACGGTGATCGAGATGCGCGGGCAAGCGCTTCCCGGCGGCGGCTATGTCACCACCTATACCGACGTGACCGCGTACAAGCATGCCGAACAGGCGCTGATCGAAGTGAACGAGACGCTGGAACAGCGGGTGGAACAGCGCACCGCCGAGCTGTCCGAGGCGCTGGTCGCCACCGCGCATGCGCGGCGGGCCGCGGAAACGGCGAACATCTCCAAGACGCGCTTCCTCGCTGCCGCCAGCCACGATCTGCTGCAGCCGTTGAATGCGGCACGGCTGTTCACCTCGGCGCTGCGCCAGCATCCGGGACTGGACGCGGAGGCGAGCGGACTGGCCGAGCGCATCGACGCGTCGTTCCGTGCGGCCGAGGACTTGCTGGACGCCTTGCTGGATACCTCGCGGCTGGATGCCGGCAGTTATCGGCCGGACGTGGGCGGCTTCGCGCTGGCCGAGTTGTTCGATTCGCTGCAGGGGCAGTTTGCGGTGGTGGCGGAGCAGCGCGGGTTGCGCCTGCGCGTGGCGACGACCACGCTGGCGGTACGCAGTGATCCGCAGCTGCTGCGCCGGATCGTGCAGAATTTTCTCTCCAACGCCTTGCGCTACACCAGCAAGGGCGGCGTGCTGCTGGGTGCGCGGCGGGTCGGCGACCAGGTGCGCATCGAGGTATGGGATTCCGGCCCCGGCATCGCGGCGGAACAACGCGCGCGGATCTTCGACGAGTTCCAGCGGCTGGAGCAGCCGTCGCCTTGGGGCGAAAAAGGACTGGGGCTGGGGCTGTCGATCTGCGATCGACTGGCGGGCATACTCGGCCATCGACTCGATCTGCATTCGCAAGTCGGCCGCGGCAGTTGTTTCGCGGTGAGCGTGCCGCGCAATGAAGCGGTGCCGGTGCGTCGCCAGAAAGTGCAGCGCAGCGGCCCGGACAAACAGCTGCCATTGACCGTGCTGTGCCTGGACAACGACGCCGCGATCCTCGATGGCATGCAAGCGCTGCTCAGTCGCTGGGGTGTCGACTGCCGCATCGCGCTGGATGTAAAGCAGGCCGGCCGGGAACTGGCGCGCGGCCCGATCGACCTGATCCTGGCCGACTATCATCTGGCCGATGGCGTCGATGGCTTGCAGGCATTGCAGCAACTGCGCGCGGTGCTCGGCGGGCTGCCGCCGGTGGCAATGATCACCGCCGACGGCAGCAGCGAGCTGAAGCAGCAGGCGCGTGCGCTGGGTTATCCGGTGCTGCACAAGCCGGTGCGGCCGGCCGCGCTGCGTGCCTTGCTGACGGCCCTGCTGCGCCGCTAGCGACCGCATCCCTCAGCGGCCGCATTCTTCTTCGCCGCCTCGATTCTCGCCGCCGGGCCGCGCGGGCATGCTTTCCTGATCCAGCGCCAGATGGCTGGCGATCAGTGCGACCTGGGTGCGATTGTTGACACCCAGCTTGCGCATGATGGCGGTCATGTGCGCCTTGATGGTGGCCTCGGAGACGCTGAGTTCCCATGCGATCTGCTTGTTGAGCAGGCCTTCGGCGATCATCGCCATCACGCGGAACTGCTGCGGTGTCAGCGTGGCGATCTGCGCGGCGGCGGCGGCTTCATCGGGCTTGAGTTCGCTGGCGCCGCCAAGCTGCGGATGCGGCAGCCAGACGTCGCCGTCGAGCACGGCGCGGATCGCCGCGACGATGTCATCGCTCGAGGTGGATTTCGGGATATAGGCCGATGCGCCATGCGCCAGTGCGCGGCGCGCCACCTGCGCTTCCTCGTGGCCGGACACCACGATGGTCGGCAGCCCCGGGTACTGGCCGCGGATATGCGCCAGCGCGGAATAGCCCCGCGCACCGGGCATATGCAGGTCTAGCAGCAGCAACTCGGCATCGGGGAACTGCTCGACCAGGCCGAGCAGCGCGTGCACGCTGTCCGCGCTGTGCACCCGTGCCTGCGGCACCGCGGCCAGCACCGCACGCTGCAGTGCATCGCGGAACAGCGGATGGTCATCGGCGATCAGGATGTCGGACATGGGACTCGCTGGGTGTGTAGGAGCGCGGTTGCGCGCGATGCTCTTCGGCACGTTACGTAAGAGCATCGCGCGCAAGCGCGCTCCTACAGTGGTAGGTGGGAGAGCATCGCGCGCGAGTGCGCTCCTACACAGGCTTCCTCATTTGATCAGGCGCTCGTCCACCAGGCTCTTCACCACGCCGGGATCGGCGAGCGTGGTGATGTCGCCGAGCTGGTCGGGCAGGTTCTCGCCGATCTTGCGCAGAATGCGACGCATGATCTTGCCCGAGCGGGTCTTCGGAAGGCCGGGTGCCCACTGCAGGTAATCCGGCGTGGCGATCGGACCGATCTCCTTGCGCACCCAGGCGATCAGCTCCCTGCGCAGCTCTTCGCTGCCGGTTTCGCCGGCAATCAAGGTGACATAGGCGTAGATGCCCTGGCCCTTGATCTCGTGCGGACAGCCGACCACGGCGGCTTCGGCGACTTTCGGGTGCGCCACCAGCGCGCTCTCCACCTCGGCGGTGCCCAGGCGATGGCCGCTGACGTTGATCACGTCATCGACCCGGCCGGTGATCCAGTAGTAGCCGTCCTCGTCACGGCGCGCGCCGTCGCCGGTGAAGTAATTGCCGGGGTAGGCGCTGAAATAGGTCTCGATGAAACGCTGGTGATCGCCATAAATGGTGCGCGCCTGGCCGGGCCAGGAATCGGTGATCAGCAGGTTGCCTTCGGCCGCGCCTTCCTGCACTTCGGCGTTGATATCGACGATGGCGGGTTTGATGCCGAAGAACGGCAGCGTGGCCGAACCGGGTTTGGTGGCAATCGCACCGGGCAGGGGCGAGATCATGATGCCGCCGGTTTCGGTCTGCCACCAGGTGTCGACGATAGGGCAGCGCTCGTCGCCGACCACGCGGTGATACCAGGTCCATGCTTCCGGGTTGATCGGCTCGCCGACCGTACCGAGCAGGCGCAGGCTGGCGCGCGAGCATGCCTTCACCGGTGCCTCGCCCTCGCGCATCAGCGCACGGATCGCGGTCGGTGCGGTGTAGAACAAGGTCACCTGGTGCTTGTCGATCACCTGCCAGAAGCGGCTCACGTCGGGATAATTCGGCACACCTTCGAACATCACCGTGGTCGCGCCATTGGCCAGCGGGCCATACACGACGTAACTGTGCCCGGTGACCCAGCCGACGTCGGCGGTGCACCAGTAGATGTCGTCTTCGCGCAGGTCGAACACCAGCTCATGCGTGTAGCTAGCGAACACCAGGTAGCCGCCGGTGCTGTGCAGAACTCCTTTCGGCTTGCCGGTGGAGCCGGAGGTGTACAGCACGAACAGCGGGTGTTCGGCCTCGACCGGCGTGGGCGGGCAGTCGGCCGACTGGCCTTCCATCAGGGTGTGGTAGTAGCGGTCGCGCGGCGACTGCATCGCCACCGCGCCGCCGGTGCGGCGCACCACGATGACGGTTTCCACGCTGTTGGTGCCGGGCCGTTCCAGCGCGGTATCCACGTTCACCTTGAGCGGAATGCGCTTGCCGGCGCGCACGCCCTCGTCCGCGGTGATCACCACTTTCGCGGCGGAGTCGGCGATGCGTCCGGCCAGCGAGTCGGGCGAGAAGCCGCCGAACACCACCGAGTGGATCGCGCCCAGCCGCGCGCAGGCCAGCATCGCCACCGCCGCCTCGGGAATCATCGGCAGATAGATCGCGACGCGATCGCCCTTGACCACGCCGAGGTTCTTCAGCGTATTGGCGAACTTGCACACTTCGGCGTGCAGCTCGCGGTAAGTGATCTTGCGCGAGTCGTTCGGGTCGTCGCCTTCGAAGATGATCGCCACCTTGTCGCCGCGCGTGGCCAGCTGGCGGTCGAGACAGTTCGCGCTGACGTTGAGCTCGCCGTCCTCGTACCAGCGGATATGCAGATCCTTGGGGTCGAACGAGACGTCCTTGATCTTGGTCGGTGGCTTGATCCAGTCCAGCCGTTGGCCGATGCGACCCCAGAAACCCTCCGGGTCGCCGACCGACTCGGCATACAGACGCGTGTAGTCGTCGTGGCGCAGACGCGCCTTGGCGGCAAAGGCGGGATTGACCGGGTAGAGCGTGGACATGACTGGGCTCCTGCTGGCTCGGCGTCGAAAGTGGCGACAGGGAAAACCGCGGCAGGCATCAGCGTCCGGCCGTGTGCGGGTTTCGAGTGTAGCCCGATCGTCACGATGGTTGCGGCGCTGGCAGGCATCGACTTTGGTCGAACTTCGACCAAAGGCGAATAGGCGCGCGCGCCGCAGCATGGCCATGCTCGGCCCGTCATTGACCCTGGGGAGACGCACGCATGACGACGCGATATCCAAACCGTTACAAGGCGCTCGCCCTCAGCCTGGCCTGCGCATTGGCCATGCCGCTGACCGCCCACGCACAGAACGACGCGCGCGAGCAGCAACTGGAGCAGCGCGTGGCGCAGCTGGAGCAGCAGTTGAATGAGCTGAAGGCGATGATCCAGGCGCAGAAGACGGCGCCCGCGCCGGCAGCCGTCCAGAACGTGGCAGCCGCACCGGCACCGGCGGCACCGGTGTTCAGCAGCGCGCCGGGCGTGTCGGTGGCATTGCATGGCTTCATCAGCGCCAGCGCATTCAGCCAGAACAAGAGCTTCACCTACGGCAACGGCCAGAACGCGTTGTTCCCGGTGCCCGGCTCGACCGGTTCGCTCAGCGGTGTCGACGTGCGCAACACGCGCTTCTGGCTCGATTTCAAGGGCGCCAAGTTCGCCGGCGACTGGACCGGCGGCGGCCGTATCGAGATGGACTTCTTCGGCGGCTTCAACGGTGTCGGCGCATACAGCCAGCAGCAGCCGACGCCGCGCCTGCGCCAGGCCTATATGGACCTGGTCAATCCCGAGTCCGGCACCACGGTGCGCATCGGCCAGCAGTGGGACCTGATGTTCCCGGTCGACAATACGCCGGCCTCGCTGGCGCATATCGCGTTCCCGCTGGGCTTCGCAGCCGGCTACGGCGGCTGGCGCTTCCCGGGTGTGGTAGTGATGCAGGATCTCAACCACGGCGGCACCGGCGCGCAGTGGCGGCTGGATGTCGGTGCGTTCGAGGGTTCGTGGAGCGGGCCAGACGGTGCGGTGAACAACACCAACTACAAGACCGCCGGCAACGCCGGATTCCGCCCGCAGATCGAGGCGCGGCTGCACGTACAGGACAAGGACTGGCTGGCGTATTTCGCGGCGCATTACAGCCAGGTCGATCTGCGCGGCGTGGGCGGCACCGCGCCGACGCCGATCCAGTCCAGCGTGAAGAGCACGGGCTACGAAGTCGGCGGCCAGTGGAAACCCGGTCCGTGGACGTTCAAGGGACTGGCCTACACCGGCAACGGTCTGGGCGAGATCTTCGGCGCGATGTCGCAGTTCGGCGACATCAAGGAAAGCGGCGGCTTCGTGCAGGCCGGCTACAGCTTCACGCCGAACTGGAGCCTCTACGCGCTCTACGCCTACAGCAAGCCGAACACCAACGACGTGGTCACCTGGCTGGGCAACGGTTCCACCGGGTTGCTGCGGAATCGCCAGGCCGCGCTCAGCCTGCAATACACCGCCGGTTCTTACGACCTCAGCGCCGAATGGATGCACGACAAGCTCGACTCCACCAGCAACGGCGTGAACCGCAAGACCACTACCGGCAACCAGGTCAGCCTCAACGCGCTTTATCACTTCTGAACCTGGCGGCAGCGCCGCCAGTGCGCACCGCCGCCCGTTCCGGCGGCGGTGCGCGACCACGGGTACGTTCCGATTCACTTGATGGGGAGGTTTCCAGATGAGCAACGCAGATACACAGGTGAAATTCGCCAATCCGGCACCGCTGGGCCTGGCCGGCTTCGCGCTGACCACGTGGCTTCTCAGCATGATCAATGCCGGCTGGTTCGGCGGCGAGGCGATGAACATGGTGCTGGCCTGCGCGCTGGCTTACGGCGGTACCGCACAGGCAATCGCCGGCGTGATGGAACTGCCCCGCGGCAACACCTTCGGTGCCACGGCCTTCCTCAGTTACGCGGCGTTCTGGTGGTCGTTCGCGCTGTTCGTCTTGTTCCTGCACGACAAGGTGCCGGGAGCGTTCGTCGGCTGGTACCTGTTCCTGTGGGGCGTGTTCACGTTCTACATGTGGCTGGCCACGTTCCGCGCGCCGCGAGCGTTGCAGCTGGTGTTCCTGGCGCTATGGATCACCTTCTTCCTGCTCGCGGCCGGCGAATGGACGGGTATGGCGTCACTGCACGTGGCCGGCGGTTATGCCGGACTGGTTACGGCAGTGCTGGCGTTCTATCTGTCCGCGGCCGAGGTGATCAACGAATCGCAGCAGCGCTCCGTGCTGCCGGTGGGGGCGCCACGCGCCAGCTGAGAAGCGGACGATCGATACCGCGCGGCGAAGCACGGTCGGCCCTCACCGCCGACCGTGCTTCGCCGGAGTTGTACAAAGGCAGTCAGGCGCGCTTGATCAGGCCGATGATCACCAGCAGCACGATCGCGCCGATCATCGCGTAGACGATGCTGGTGACGATCGGGCTACCCAGGCTGAAACCGATGCCGAGCATCGGCAACAACCAGCCCGCGAGAAATGCGCCGATGATGCCGACCACGATATTGCCGAGCAGACCGAAGCCGAAACCGCGCACGATCAGGCCGGCGAGCCAGCCGGCGATCGCACCGATGAGCAGAAAGACGATCAAGCCGCTTGCAGTCATGACGAACTCCTGATGGAACGTGGGGAGGGTCGCGATGCGGGATTCCGCCATCGCGCCAGCCAAGAGTCAGCGTCCGGATGTGGAGCGGTCGTGATTGAGCGGATCCTTGCCTTCGCGCAGCCGCTTCAGGTCGTATTCGGTCAGGCTGTCGCCGCGCGCGTTGCCGGCGATGCGCGCCTGCGCGAACGCCAGTGTGGTGCCGATGACGCCGATCACGCCAACCAGCAGCCAGAAGCCCCAGGCGCCGGCGCTGTGGCGGGTGAAGCACAGCATGAATGCGAACACGGTGAGGACGAGCAGCAACCAGCGCATGGCGGGCCTCGAATGCACGTTGACGTACCGCTTGCGGCGGCCGGATGCGCGCATCATAGCGCCGCCGGAACCGCCCTGACGTGAGCCGGTTCCCGCCCGCGACCGGGTGTCGCGACAGCTGAGACGTGGCCGAGGCAAACTGCGCCGATGGACGATTCGCTGCCACCGACGAGCTCGAATGATCAGGCCCGAGCCGGTGATCAGGTCCGGGCTGGCCGGATGATCAAGGGTCGCGGTGCCGCCTCCAATCCCGAGGGCCGCTTCGAGAGGATCCGCCATCAGGCCGAAGATGACGGCTGGCAAAGCGCGCTGTTGGACGAAGATGCGCCGCGTCCCCGCACTGAGGTCACCGAAGAACGTGCGCGCAACGTGATCAGCCGCAACGATTCGCCCGACATCGCTTTCAGCCAGGCGATCAATCCGTATCGCGGCTGCGAGCATGGCTGCATCTACTGCTTCGCGCGGCCGTCGCACAGTTATCTCAACCTCTCGCCCGGGCTGGACTTCGAGACGAAGCTGCGCGCCAAGGGCAATTTCGCCGACGTGCTGCGCGCCGAGCTGGCCCGGCCCGGCTACGTGATCAGCCCGATCAACATCGGCAGCAATACCGATCCCTACCAACCGATCGAGAAGCAGTGGCGACTGACCCGCGCGGCGCTGGAACTGCTCGCCGAATGCCATCATCCGTGCACCATCGTCACCAAGAACGCACTGGTGGAACGCGACCTCGACATCCTGGTGCCGATGGCGCGCGAACAACTGGTGCAGGTGTTCGTCTCGGTCAATTCGCTGGACAACCATCTGGCCGCGAAACTCGAACCTCGCGCCAGCGCGCCGCACCGGCGGATCAAGGCGATCCGCACGCTGGCCGAAGCCGGCGTGCCGGTCGGCGTGCTGGTGGCGCCGATCATTCCCGCCTTGAACGACCGCGACATGGAAGCGGTGATGGCGCAGGCCGCCCACGCCGGCGCACGCTGCGCGGGCTACACCGCGCTGCGCCTGCCGCACGAATTGAAGCAGTTGTTCCGCGAATGGCTGGCGCTGCACGCGCCGCAACGCGCCGAACACGTGATGAGCCTGGTGCAGCAGATGAACGGCGGGCGCGACTACGACAGCGACTTCGCCACCCGCATGCGCGGGCAAGGTGTATTCGCCGACCTGCTGCGCCGCCGCTTCGAAGTCGCCTGCCGCAAGCACGGCTTCGGCCGCGCCCGCGAACTCATGCTCGATACCTCGCGTTTTGTACCGCCGAAGAAAGTTTCGCCTCAAGGTGAATTGTTCTGAGTGGCGCGCTGGCCAGACTACACACGGCGGCTCGCCTCCTACGAGAATGCAGTGAAGGTTTCCTCGCGCGCCGGGCAAGTCGATCCGGAAGGTGCTTGTGTGGCTATCCCGGTATCGAAGTCGAACAGGACGAGGTTTATGCGGTTGCGCCATTTGCACCGAAGCGGTGACGCAGCGCGGTCAGTTGTGCCTGGTTGTCCTCGGCGATGCGGCGAAAGTCCGCACTCACCTCCGGGTGCGCCACTACGCGTTGCCAGAACGTACCGGCCCGTGTCGCCGCTTGTTGCCAGTACGCAAGCGAAGTGGGCAGCGGCGTAGGCGGCTGGTATTCGCGCGGTACGGTGCTGCCGTTGGCGGCGGGACGGTACAGCATCGGCAGCATGTCGTAGCTGGGGGCCAACGGCAGCGGCAACGCGCCGTCGAGGAGCCATGGCAGACCCGAGAAGACACCTTCGCTGAACTCGTCGCGCAGCCAATCGGGCGGGTTTTCCGTAGTGATCAGGCAACCACCACTGTGCAGGGCGGTCATCCGGGCGAACGCGTGTAGCTGTCCGTTGCCGTCGATGCGGTACAGCGGCCAGCGGTGGCCCAGGCCACGCACGTTGCGCACGGCGGCATAGCGGGAGCTGCGTGCCCGCCCCACTCGAACGATCTGATCGCCAGCGCCGGCCAGCCACCGCGAGATGCTCGGCTGGCTGGCACCGAGCGTACTGCCGAGTTCGCGCGCGCTGGCTAGCCACCGCGCGCGCAATGCACCGAGCAGATGGTCTGACGCCGGGTGACGAGCAACCATGAATCGAATAGATACATGAATGGATATATTAAATCAAGTGCTTCAATTTCAATGAGTTAAATACGATCAGAAGAAATATTGAATAGATATATGCGGAAATACCGGCTCAGTTCGTTGCCGGCAGGTATTTCTGGAACCAGCCCAGCGCCCGCTGCAGCACGTCGCGCTGGTGCGCGGGATCGACGAAGTGATGGCCCTCGTTCGGGTACACCACCAGAGATGTGGTCACGCCCTGCGCGCGCAGCGCGTGCCAGTACTCGAACGACTGCGGCGCTGGGCATTCGGCGTCGCGGTCGCCGACCACGATCAGCGTAGGCGTCTTCACTCGCTTGATGAAGTTGATCGCCGAACTCTTCGCGTACACCGCCGGATCGTCGTATACGGTGGCGCCGAAGAACGGCGGCATCCACTGGTCGATCAGGTTCTCGCCGTAATAGCTCTGCCAGTTCGAAATGCCGGCACCGGCCACCACCGCGCGGAAGCGCTGGGTCTGGGTCGGCGCGAACATGCTCATGAAGCCGCCGTAGCTCCAGCCGGTGAGGCCTAGCCGCTTGTCGTCGACCGGTACTTTCTTCTCCACCGTGTCGACGCCGGCGAGGATGTCGCGCAGGTCGCCGTAGCCGAAGTCCTTGCGATTGGCCTGCACGTACTTCTCGCCCTGGCCGAAGCTGCCGCGCGGGTTGGGCTCGAACACGAAGTAGCCCAGCGCGGACAGCGGCGCGGCGCCGTAACCCACGCCTGGCCAGCGCGGAATCACCGCGCTCGACGGTCCGCCGTGCACCATCACGACCATCGGGTAGGTCTTCTTCGGATCGTAGTGGGCCGGGTACAGCAGCCAGCCCTGCACATGGAAACCCTGGTTGTTCCATTCGACCGATTCGGCCTTGCCCCAGGCCGGCTTGAGCGCGGCATTGAACGAGGTCACCGCGGCCGGTGCGGACTGGTCCAGTGCGCCGACGTGCACCTCGGAAGCCACGGCGTACGAGCTCTGCACGAAGGCGATGCGCCGGCGGTCGCTGGACAGCGACACCGCCATCGAGGCGCTGCCGTCGCCGAAGCTGGCCGGCACGCTGAAGTGCACGTTTCGCTGCTGTGCCTGCGTAGCCGACACCGCGTAATCTGCCAGCTGACTCTGGCCGTTGCCGACCTGGCTGACCAGCATCGACTGCGGCTCGGTCCAGCTCAGCCACGCCGGCGTGACGTGGATGCCGGGGGTGAGGTCGGTCAGCGTGCCGCCCCTGGCCGGTACGGCGTAGATGTCGCCGCCGGTGGCGCCTTGATCGCTCATCAGGCCACCGATGAAGGCGATCCGTGCGCCGTCCGGCGACCAGCGCGGCAAGGCGATCTGCAGGCCGTGCAGCGACCCGCTGTCGCGGTGGGTCGGGTCGACCAGCAGCGTGACGGCAGCATCCGGCTGTGCTGGCTGCACGTAGAGCCTGGCGATCCACCAGTTGTTGTCGCCCGGCGGCTGGGCGGCGGTGTAGGCGATCCGGGTGCCGTCCGGCGACCAGTCGAATTCGTAGGCGTACATGCCGGCGGGAGTCAGCTCATGCAGTGCGCCGCCGGCGACGTCGACGCTGGCCACGCGCTGCACCTCCACGCCGGTGACGCCGACTTCGCCAGCGGCAGGCTTGGCCGCAGCCAGCGCGCTGGCGCGGCGGGTAGCGCCAGCGACGTACAGAAAACCGACCGACTTGCCGTCGCCGGTCCAGCGCAATGCGTGCGCGTAACCCGGCAACCGGGCCAGCCGCGCGGGCGCTCCGTCACTCTGGCCGGTGTCGGCCAGGTAGATGTCGTTCTGCATCACCTGGGTGCTGGTCAGGTCGACGCTGCAGTTGGACACGAAGGCGAGGTGGCGCGAATCGGGCGCCCATGCGATGTCGGATTCGGCGCAGCTGCCGGGTTTGGCGGCCGCGCTGATGCGGCGGGCGTGGCTGCCGTCGGCCGCGGCCACGTCGATCGACGGCTTGCCCTGTCGCTCGATCACCCAGGCCAGCTGTTTGCCGTCCGGTGAAATCGCTACGGCCTCGATGTCGCGCGCCTTGCCCAGCTCGGTCAGCAGCTGTTCGATGCGCGGGTCGACGCCGGGTGGGGCGGCGAACGCGCCGGGTGCCAGTGCGATGGCCAGCAACGGCAGCAGCAGGGCGGGCAGGTACGAGCGTTTCGACATGGGGAACTCCGACGCAGGGAATCCACACGCTACAACCAGAAGTTCGCAAGCGCCAAGTGCGGGACGGCATGCACGTCGGTGGTGCGATAACGGAACGCGATTCAATGCGTGGGCGTCGCCGCCGCGGCCATCTGTCGCGCCGCAATCATTGCCGCGAGCTTGGCGCGAATGACGGGAATCGCGGCCAGCGTCGCCCGCTCTCCTTCGAGGATCGCCTGGTTTTTCTGCTCGAAATCGGTGGGGCCGATGCCGCCGAGGTTGGGCCGTATCACCACGTCGGCGCGCGCGGTTTCCTGCGCGCCCAGTTGCCGGCCCATGATCGCGATGGTCTGGCCGACGATGTTCACCATGCCTTGCGGATTGCTGCCGCTGGGTCTGGTCGAGATGTCCACCGCGATCACGAAGTCCGCGCCGAGCTGGCGCGCCGCATCCACCGGAATCGGACTGACCACGCCGCCGTCGACGTAATGCTTGCCGTTGATCGCCGCCGGCTCGAACACGCCGGGCACGCTGGAGGACGCGCGCACCGCCTGGCCGGTATTGCCGCGCACGAACACGGTGCGCTGGCCGGTTTCCAGTTGCGTGGCGACGGCGGCGAACGGCAGCTTCAGGTGCTCGATCGACTGCTGGTGCAGCAGCAGGTTGATGTAATCCTGCAACGCCCGGCCCTGCACCAGGCCGCCGGAGAACAGCCGCACATCGCGGATCTTCGCCTCATCCAGGCCGAACGCGGTTTCCTGCAATGCAAACGCATCCATGCCGCCGGCGTACAGCGCACCTACCACGCTGCCGGCGCTGGTGCCGGCGACCACGTCCGGGTGGATGCCGCTGGCTTCCAGCATCTTGATCACGCCGATATGCGCGAACCCTTTCGCGGCTCCGCCACCGAGCGCGAGCCCGATCTTCAACTTCACCGGCGCCGGCGGTGGCACGACGACCGGCGCCGGGACAATGGGCTTGCTGCCGCCGAAACAGGCGCTCAGCGAGAGCGCAGCCAGCAGGGGCAGCAGGAAACGGCGAAAAGGCATGGGCGGTGTGCCGCGCGTATGAGGATGGGTGGGTGCGAGTCTATGGCCGACTCATGGCGCGGTCGGGGCGGGAAAGGGGCCGT
This sequence comes from Rhodanobacter terrae, assembly GCF_042657005.1. NCBI lineage: Bacteria > Pseudomonadati > Pseudomonadota > Gammaproteobacteria > Lysobacterales > Rhodanobacteraceae > Rhodanobacter > Rhodanobacter terrae. The sequence goes on along the minus strand of NZ_JBHSNG010000009.1, from coordinate 33,524 downwards.
GTACTTGCTGTTCCTGCCTGGCCGCTCTCCTGCTTGCAGGGAAGCGGCAGTGGATCAGTTCTGCGCGCCGTCCGCCTCGCGGTGGTAATGCGTGGCCAGCTCGACTTCCTGTTTCGAGCCGAGGAATACCGGCACGCGCTGGTGCAGTCCGGTCGGCTGCAGAGCCATGATGCGCTCGCGCCCGGTGGTCGCCGCGCCGCCGGCCTGTTCGATGATGAAGGCCATCGGGTTCGCCTCGTACATCAACCGCAGCTTGCCGCCCTGCTCGAGGATCTTCGCGTCCAGCGGGTAATAGAACACGCCGCCGCGGGTCACGATGCGGTGCACGTCGGCCACCATCGAGGCGACCCAGCGCATGTTGAAATCCTTGCCGCGCGGACCATCCTTGCCGGCCAGCAGTTCGCCCATGTAGCGCTGCATCGGCGGCTGCCAGTGGCGCTGGTTCGACATGTTGATGGCGAACTCGGTGGCGGTTTCGGGAATCCGGATGCCGCGCCGGCTCAGCATGAAGCTGCCCACCTCGCGCTCCAGCGTGAATTCGTGCGTGCCGTGGCCGAATGTCAGCACCAGCACGGTGGCCGGGCCGTACACCACGTAGCCGGCGGCCAGCTGGGTGGTCCCCGGCTGCAGGAAATCGGCGGCCTTCGGTTCGGTCACGTTGTCGGGGCAGCGCAGCACCGAGAAGATCGTGCCGACCGAGATGTTGACGTCGATGTTCGAGCTGCCGTCCAGCGGATCGAACAACAGCAGGTGGTTGCCTTTCGGATAACCATCGGGAATCTGCTGCGGGTCCTCCATCTCCTCCGACGCGCAGGCGGCGAGGTGGCCGCCCCAGGCATTCGCTTCCAGCAGGATCTCGTTCGAAATCACATCCAGCTTCTTCTGCGCCTCGCCCTGGATGTTCACGCTCAGCGCATCGTCGGTGCCGGCCATGCCCAGCACGCCACCGAGCGCTCCCTTGCCGGTGGCCACCGCGATGCGCTTGCACGCGCGCGCGACGACTTCGATCAGCAGCGAAAGCTCGGCGTTGATGTGACCGGCGCGGCGTTCCTCGATCAGGAACTGGATCAGCGAGATGGGCTTCATGTCGGGTCCGTCGAAAGAATGGCGCATTGTCCCGGCTCCGGCTGAACAGCGCCAGCACGTCGCCGACGGATGGCCCGAGCGGTCACCCTCCGGGCCGGCTACTGACAGCATGTTGGCAGCAGGGGGCCGCCAAGCTGTACCTCCATAGCGGAGGGATACGACATGCGCGATACGGTTTATTTCCTGGTGTTTGACGGGTTTGCCGACTGGCAGGCCGCGCTGGCGTTGTGCGAGATCCGTCGCCCCGGCGACTGGCAGGTGCAGACGGTGGGTTTCTCGCGGGAGCCGGTAGTGTCGATGGGCGGCCTCGACGTGCAGCCGGAGCTGTCGCTGGCGCAACTCGATGTGGAGCGTGCGGCGTTGCTGATCGTGCCTGGCGGCCATCTGTGGCAGCGTGGCGAAGGCGGGCCCGCGGTGGCGGCGATCCGGCAGCTGCATGCGGGTGGTGCACCGGTCGCCGGCATCGACAGTGGCGTGCTGGCGCTGGCCCGTGCCGGCTTGCTGGACGACTGCCGTCACACCGGCAACTGGGCAGGGCAGATCGCCAGCCAGGTGCCTGGCTACGCTGGCGGCGATCAGTACGACGCCAGCGTGCTGGCCGTGAGCGACGGCGGCACGATCACCGCCAGCCACCTCGGCAGCGTGGAGTTCGCCCGCGAGGTGATCCACACGCTGGATCTGTACAGCCCCAGCGACCGCGAACACTGGTACCGCCTGTTCAAGCATGCCCAGCTGCCGCCGTGGTGCGTCGGCGAAGCGATGGCCGCATAAGGAACCGAGCATGCACCCGATCCTGCACCGCGCGTTGAAGGCATACCGTCCGTTGTACCCGCATGGCCTGCTGCGGGACGGACAGTACCGCCTGCCTGTTCTCGATGCGCCGAACGAACCGTGGGCACCCTCCCGTTCGACCCGTCCCCGCATGCTGCTGCTCGCGTTGACCGGCCTGCATCATCACCTGTTTTCCAAACGGAGCTGACCATGACCACCACCACACCGCGCGTCACCTTCTTCCATGCCCCGCAGAGCCGCTCCGGCGGCACCCGCGCCTTGTTCGAGGAACTCGGCGTCGAGTACGACCTGCACGTGCTCAGCCTCAAGGCCGGCGAGCAGCGCCGACCGGAATACCTGGCGATCAATCCGATGGGCAAGGTGCCGGCGATCCGCCATGGCGACGCGTTGATCACCGAGCAGCCGGCAGTCTTCATGTATCTGGCGGATCTGTACCCCGAGGCGAAGCTGGCGCCGCCGATCGGCGATCCGCTGCGCGGGCCGTACCTGCGCTGGATGGTGTTCTACGGCTCGTGCTGCGAACCGACGGTGCTCGACAAGGCGATGCGGCGCGAACCGGCGTCGCCCTCGACCTGCGGATACGGCGACTACGACACCATGCTCAAGACCATCACCGACCAGCTGGAAAAAGGTCCCTACCTGCTCGGCGAAACTTTCAGTGCCGCCGACGTGCTGTGGGGCTGCGCACTGAACTATTTCACCATGTTCGAGCTGGTGCCGGAGCTGCCCGTGATACGCGCATACATCGATCGGGTGACATCGCGACCCGCGATGCGGCGTGCGGTGGCGGCGGATGCGGAACTGGCCGCCGCGCAGGCGGCCTGAATCCGATCGGGTCCGATGCGATGAGCCGTGACATTCGGCGCTGTTCGCCCTTGCCGGTCTCGGCGATGATGTGCGGATGCGTCGAGCCGATCGTCTGTTCCTCATCATCAACGCCTTGCGCGGGCGCCGTACCGCATTGCGGGCACGCCAGCTCGCCGAAACGCTGGGGGTTTCGCTGCGCACGGTCTATCGCGACGTGGCCGATCTTCAGTTGTCCGGCGTGCCGATCGAGGGCGAGGCCGGGGTCGGCTACGTGCTGCGCAAGGGTTCGGACATCCCGCCGCTGATGTTCACCGCCGACGAGCTCGAATCGCTGGTGGTCGGCACGCGCTTCGTGCGCGCCTTCGCCGGCGCCAAACTGGCCGAAGGTGCGCAGACCGCGCTGATGAAGATCGAGGCGGTGCTGCCGCCGGAGCTGCGCGAACGCTCGGCGCGCACACGCATCTATGCGCCGGTCTGGCGGGATGAACACAAGCTGGCGTTCGCGGCGCGGATCGATCGGCTGCATGCGGCGATCGAAGCGTGCCAGGTATTGCAGCTGGCTTATCGCGATGAGGCGGGCAGCGTCAGCACGCGCGAGGTCGAACCGTTGTGTCTGGCGTTCTGGGGCGGCAAGTGGACGCTCGGCGCGTGGTGCCGGTTGCGTGAGGATTTCCGTAATTTCCGCCCCGACCGCATCGACGAATTCGCCGAAACCGGCGAGGTGTTCGACGAATTGGACGGCCGCAATCTGGACGCTTATCTGCTGGCGATGCGCGGCTACTACGCCGGCATGGACTAGGAATGCTCTGATCAACCTCCCGCGAAGGCGGGGCTCTCGACAGCCGAAGGGCTGGTCATCCCGTGCCTTTCGCGCAGTGCCGTGATGAACAAGGGCACTGGGTCCCGGATATCGCTTCGCGATTCCGGGATGAGGGGAAAAAACCGGCATCCCCAGGCCCGGCACCGCAAAAATCGCGTGTGGCGGATGACCCATCGCCGGCCCGCTCGGGTACCCTCGGCAGCACTGCGTCCGTCCCAGGGAGTCGTGCCATGCCGTCGGGTCTGCATCACCCGTTCTTGCCGATAGCCCCGGCCAAGCTGCGGCCGACCCAGCTGACCGTCGGCAAGGCCGAGGTCGCGGCCAAGCGCGCGGAGTGGGAGAAGCTCGGCCGCAAGAAGCGCAAGGAGCTGCTCGAGGCGCACTGGTTTCCCGGTGTGCTGGGGCCGAAGCAGCGCGTCTATATCGTCGATCACCATCACCTCGGCCTGGCATTGATGGAGGAAGGCGTGAAGAGCGTGCCGGTGATGATCCAGCGCGACTTCTCCTGGCTGGAGCCGGACGTGTTCTGGCGCACCATGGAATTCAGCCGCTGGGCGCATCCGTACGATCAGCACGGTAACCGTACCGACTATGCGGCCATCCCGGCCGGCCTCGTCGACATGGCCGACGACCCCTACCGCACACTGGCCGCGCGGGTGCGCGTGGCGGGCGGTTGTGCGAAGGACGCTACGCCATACGCGGAATTCCTGTGGGCGGATTTCTACCGACGGCATCTGAAGTTGCCCGGCGGCAAGATCAGCGCGAAGCTGCTGCAGCAGGCGCTGCTGCTTGCGCACAGCCATGACACGGCGTACCTGCCGGGCTGGAGCGGGATGATCGAATGAACGTGAATCCGGCATCTGCCGCCGGGCAGGGCTCCACGCTCGGCGTCGACGTGCTGGCCGGGCTATCGATCGCCGGCCTGTTGCTGCCCGAGGCGGTGGCGTATTCGGGCATTGCCGGGTTGCCGCCGCAGGCCGGCGTGATCGCGCTGCTGGTCGGTCTGAGCGGCTACGGCCTGCTCGGCCGCAGCCGCTACGCCATCGTCTCGGCCACTTCGTCCTCGGCGGCGGTGCTGGCTGCCGGAACACTCGCACTGACGGGTCCGACGGGTGCGTCGCGTGCGGCGGTGGCAGCGGCCCTGGTGCTGCTCACCGGCGGTTGTTTCCTGATCGCAGGAGTCGCACGTCTCGGCGGTCTGTCGCACCTGATCGCGCGACCGGTGCTGCGCGGCTTCGCTTTTGGTCTGGCCTGTGTGATCGCGCTGAAGCAGCTGCCGAATCTGCTCGGCCTGCCGGGATTGCGTGGCGATTTCGTGCCGCTGTTGCTCATGACACTGGTCAAGTCGATCGACCGGATCCAGCCGGCCACGATGGGCGCCGGCGTCGTCGCCCTGCTGTTGCTGTTCCTGTGCGAGCGCGTGCGCCGGTTGCCCGGCAGCCTGCTGGTGATCGTGCTGGGGGTGGCGGCTTCCGGCTGGTTGGCGCACCGCGGCGTCATGCTGACCGGTGCGATCAATCTGATCCCGGAATGGTCGCTGCCGGCATGGCCCGCGAGCAGCCAGTGGGCGCCCAGCATCGAGCTGGCCGCAGCCTTGTTGCTGGTGTTGTACGCGGAATCGTACGGCTCGATCCGCGCGTTTGCGCTGAAGCACGGCGATCCGGTCACCCCGGATCGCGACCTGCTGGTGCTTGGCGTGGCGAACGCGTTGTCGGGTCTGCTGCACGGCATGCCGCTGGGTGCGGGCTATTCCGCTACCTCGGCGAACGAGGCGGCCGGAGCCCGCTCGCGGCTGGCCGGCCTGGTTGCCGCAGGCAGCGTGTTGCTGATGGTGTTGCTGCTGCTGCGCTGGATTGAGCGCATTCCCGAGCCGGTGCTGGCGGCGATCGTGATCCACGCGGTGAGCAAGTCGTGGCGACTGGCGGTATTCAAACCGTACCTGCAATGGAGGCGCGACCGGCTGGTGGCGCTGGCCGCGGTACTCGCGGTGCTCGCGCTCGGCATTCTCGATGGCCTGCTGGCGGCCATTGCGTTCAGTCTGGTGATGTTGTTGCGCCAGTTCGCCACGCCGCGCCTGAGTGTGCTGGGCCGGCTCGACGGCGGCCACGATTTCGTCAGTGTCGAACTGCATCCGCAGGCAGTGGAGCCGGAAGGCGTGCTGATCCTGCGGCCAGAGGAGCCGCTGTTCTTCGCCAATGCGGAATCGCTGCTGGCGCTGGCGCGTCAGCAGCTCGAGCACCATGCCGGCATCCGGGTCGTGGTGCTCAGCCTGGAGGAATCGCCCAATCTGGACAGCACCGCACTGGAGGCGCTGGCTGATTTTTCGGTCTGGCTCGGCGCTCGCGACATCACGCTGCGCGTGGCACGATTGAAGGATACCGTGCGGGAGCTGCTGCTGCGGGCGGCACTGCCTCAGCTTTCGCCACAAACGCTCGACTTCTGGAGCGTGGAAGATGCCGCCACGGCGGCTGCACCCGCGCCGCAACCGACAGGAAGACTTTTGCAGTGAAGATCATTACGGGCATGCCATGGCTGCTGCTGGGCGCCGCGCTCCTGACCGCGCCGGTCTGGGGCGCGCAGGACAGCAACACGCGCTTCAAGCAGATCTACACCACCGAGTGGGCATGGCGTACGGGCCAGGCCGGAGTCAGCGCGTCGGGCGAGGCGCAGCCGAACAATGGCCGCCTCGACGCGGTCGACGCGGCCAGCCAGCAGCAGCGGCTGGACTACTGGCAAGGCGTGCTCAAGCAGCTCGAAGGCATCGACGTGGCGCAACTGTCGCCGGCCAACCAGGTCAACTATGCGATCTATCGCGAGCAGATCGGCAACTTCGTGGCCGACCAGGAATTCAAGAACTGGCAGATGCCGTTCAACAGCGACTCGGCGTTCTGGTCGGACATCGGCTACGAGCTCGGCGCCGACCGCATGCGCACCGCTGCCGACTACAACAGGTACCTCGACCGGCTAGGCCAGATTCCAGCGTACATCGATCAGCAGATCGCCAACATGCAGCTCGGCCTGCAGCGCGGTTTCAGCGTGCCGCGCGAGGTGCTCAAGGGGCGCGATGCATCGATTGCCGCGGTGGCCGAGTTGAAGGACCCGACCCAGAGCAGCTTCTATGCACCGTTCAAGCAATTGCCCGCATCGATCCCTGGCGACCAGGCGCAGGTGCTGCAGGGCCGGGCGCTGCAGATCGTCCGCGACGAGGTGATCCCGGCGTATGCGAAGCTGCTGACGTTCTTCCGCCAGCAGTATGTGCCGCAGGCGCGCACCACGCTGGCCGCCGAGGCGTTGCCGGACGGCAACGCGTTCTATCGTCAGCAGATCCACGAGTACACCACGCTGGACCTCAGCCCCGATGCGATCCACCAGATCGGCCTGGCTGAGGTGGCGAAGATACACGCGCAGATGCTGGAGGTGATGAAGGACAGCGGCTTCAAGGGCAGCTTCGCGGAGTTCCTGCAGTTCCTGCGCAGCGATCCGCAGTTCTACGCGAAGACACCGGAGGAACTGCTGATGCGCAGTGCCTGGGTGGCCAAGGAAGTGGACGGCCAGATGTCGAAGTTTTTCGGCCACCTGCCGCGCTTGCGTTTCACCATCCAGCCGGTGCCGGACGATATCGCGCCGTACTACACCTCCGGTCGCGGCGGCCCGGACGTCTATCTGGTCAACACGTATGACCTGCCGTCGAGGCCGCTGTACAACATGCCGGCGCTGACCCTGCACGAGTCCTATCCGGGTCACGCACTGCAGCTCGAGCTGGCCGAAGAGCAGCATGGCCAGCCGGAATTCCGCCGCAACAGCTACATCTCCGCCTACGGCGAAGGCTGGGGTCTGTACTCGGAATATCTCGGCAACGAGATGGGCATCTACCAGACGCCGTACCAGCGCTTCGGCTACCTCACCTACCAGATGTGGCGCGCCTGCCGGCTGGTGGTAGACACCGGCATCCATCACCTGGGCTGGAGCCGCCAGCAGGCGATCGACTACCTCACCGTCAATACCGCGCTGTCCGCGCGCGAGATCGCCAACGAAGTCGATCGCTACATCAGCTGGCCCGGCCAGGCGCTGTCGTACGAACTCGGCTACCTGAAGATCCTGGAACTGCGCGCCAAGGCGGAAAAGGCGCTGGGCGCGAAGTTCGATATCCGGCACTTCCACGACACCGTGCTGTCGACCGGTTCGGTGCCGCTGCCGGTGCTGGAGCAGCGCATCGACCGTTTCATCGCCGAGGGCGGTCCGGAGCCGGACTACGCGTGCGACTGTGCGAAGGCGAAGGACGCTCCGGGGCGTTGAGCCGGAATGGTGGATCGTTGGCTTTACTATATCTGTGGAGTATTATTAGTAATAACTACACAGGGAGAGTATGCGCAATGACCGCTCATTCGATCCGCGTTGTCGAAGCCGCGCCTCATCATGCGTCGCCGAATACGCTCGCCGACCCGGCGCTGCGCACGTTCTTCAAGCTCGCCGAGCAGTGGAAACTGCGGATCGCCGACCAGCGAAGACTGCTCGGCGATCCGCCGGAGTCGACCTTCTACAAGTGGAAGCGCCAGCAGGGCGGAGTCCTGGGACGCGACACGCTGGAGCGGATCAGCTACCTGCTGGGCATCTGGAAGTCGCTGCAGATCCTGTTCCCCGATCCGGTACAGGCCGACGCATGGCTGCACAAGCCGAACCAGGCGCCGCCGTTCGGCGGCCACTCCGCGCTGGAACGCATGCTGTCGGGCAACGTCGCCGACCTGTATGTGGTGCGCCAGTATCTGGATGCGCAGCGAGGTTGAGCGCGCCGTCGCGATCGCCGAGACGCGCGTCTGCGATGTTGCCTGACATGCATGGTGGGAGCGGCTTCAGCCGCGATGGCCGCCGAGCGGCGAAAACCGTGAATCGGCGGTATCGCGACTGAAGTGGCTTTCACGAAAGAGCGCTCTCCGGATCCCACATGCCGACGAACCCTCCACCGATCAAGCGCATTCGCTGGACTCACGCCTATCGCATCGTGCCCAGCCGCTTTCCGCCGATCGGCGTGTACGACCGCATCGCCGATCCGGCCGATCTCGAGGCGGTGTTCGCGATCGAGGCGCTGACCAACCCACGCCTGCGCGAAGAGGCTGGGGCGCTGGCACTGGTGCCGCGGGAGCGCCGCATCAGCGGGCCGGGTTCCACCCCGGTGATGGCCGCGTTCACCCATCTCAATCCCGCCGGCAGCCGTTTCTCCGACGGCAGCTGGGGCGTGTTCTACGCCGCGCACAGCGTCGCCACCGCGGTGGAGGAAACGGTGTACCACCGCGAGCAGTTCCTTGCCGCCACCGCCGAGCCGGCCTGCGACGTCGAGATGCGCTGCTACCGCACCAGCATCGCCGGCAAGCTGCACGATCTGCGTGGCGGGTGGCCCGAAGCGCAGGATCCGGACAGCTACGTCGCCAGCGTGGCGCTGGCGCGGCAATTGCGCACGGCGGGCTCCAACGGCATCGTCTACAACAGCGCCCGTCATGCCGGCGAATGCGTGGCGGTTTTCTATCCGGACCTGGTGGCGCCGTGCGTGCAGTCCGAGCACATGATTTATCGCTGGAACGGAAAGCACATCGCGATGGTGCTCAAAGTGTCGGCGCTCTCGCGTCCGCGGTAATCTCGGGGCTTGTCCCGCAGACGTCAGTGTAACCATGAAACGACTGATCATCCTGCTGTTCGCGTTGCTGCCGTTGCTGGGGCAGGCACGCGAGAACGATCATGCGCGGTGGAATTCGGCCATCGCCGCGTTCGAGGCGACCGATCGAACCTACGCACCGGCACCGGGTTCCATCCTGTTCATCGGCAGCTCGTCGATCGAGCACTGGAAATCGCTGGCGGCGGACTTTCCGGAAGTGACGGTCATCAACCGCGGCTTCGGCGGTTCGGTGATCAGCGACTCGACTTTCTTCGCCGATCGCATCGTGGCGCCCTACCATGCGCGCGCTATCGTCATGTACGCGGGCGACAACGACTTGCAGGAAGGCAACAGCCCCGAGCAGGTACGCGATGATTTCGCCGCCTTCGTGCGCAAGGCACGCGCGGTCGACCCGGGCGTGCCGATCGCCTTCATCGCGATCAAGCCCAGCGTGGCGCGCGCCGTGCTGCTGCCGAAGATTCGCCAGGCGAATGCGCTGGTCCGGGCCTATGCCGCAACCCAGAAAGACGTGGCGTACCTGGATGTCTTTACGCCCATGCTCAGGGACGGCGCCCCGCAGCCCGATCTTTTCGGTGAAGACGGCCTGCACATGAACCGCAAGGGTTACTTGTTGTGGATCGGCATCATCAAGCCGTGGGTGGATGCAGTGCCGCGCTAAACCAGTCGCTCTCTGAGCACCGGCGCGGCGAACCTACGCCCGCAGAATGTTGATTCCAAGGGCCGCCAGTGGCCTGGTCGATGCCGCCGGCGTTTCGCGTTCCACCACGATGGTATTTGCCGCCTTGGCTTCTGCGATGACATAAGCAGAGGCGGCGTTGATCTTCTCCGACGAGGCCAGCACCACGACCTCTGCAGCACGAGCGGCCAAGGCGCGCTTGATATACGCCTCTTCGAGATCTCCGGTGCTCAGCCCCGCCACGGGATGGACGCCGGTTACGCCCATGAAATAGATATCCGCGCGAATATGCCCGATGGCTTCGATGGCCGCGGCGCCGACGGTCACAATCGAGTGCTTGAACAGGCGACCACCAATCAGCACCACCTCAATGCCGGGATGGTCGACCAGTTCAACCGCAATGCTGGGGCTGTGTGTGACAACAGTGGCCTGAAGCGTCATGGGAAGATGTCGCGTCAGCTCGACGCAGGTAGTCCCGCCGTCGAGAATCGCGACCTGTCCCGGCAAAATCATCTCAGCCGCCTTGCGTGCGATGGCTGACTTTGCCGCTGTGCTGATGTGCTTGCGCTGCGAAAAGTCGGCAACAGCTGGCGACGAGGGCAGAGCGCCTCCGTGCACCCGCTGCAGCAATCCTTCAGCTGCCAACTCACGCAAATCGCGTCGGATGGTGTCTTCGGACACACCGAAGGTTTCGCTGAGCGCTTTGGCGATGACCTGCCCCTCTTGCTTGAGCACGGCCAGAATGGCTTGTTTACGATGGATAGTCAGCATGGTGCTTGCACGAAAATAATTGACATTGCACGGAATTGCACGATACGGTCTTGGACACTCCTTGTCCAGAAGAGATCCGGTGCCATGAGCGAAACCGCCGAACGCGTCAGGGTGATCGAGAGCCGGGTCCTATCCGACGACTGGTATCTCCTGAAGAAGACGGTATTCGAGTTCCGCCGTGCTGACGGGTCATGGCAACGCCAGCAGCGGGAAACATACGAGCGTGGCAACGGCGCGACCCTGCTGCTTTACCAGCCGAACTCGCGGCGCGTGGTCCTGACCCGGCAGTTCCGGTTTCCGGCCTTCGTCAACGGGCATGACGGCATGCTGGTCGAGGCACCTGCCGGTTTGCTTGATCAGGCAACCCCGGAGGCGCGAATTCGGGCCGAAGTGGAGGAAGAGACTGGCTATCGCGTCGGCGAGGTACGCAAAGTCTTCGAGGCGTTCATGAGCCCGGGATCCGTCACCGAAAAGCTTTTCTTCTTCGTTGCCGAATACGACGCGGCATCAAAGGTGAGTGCAGGCGGAGGCATCGAGGCCGAAGGCGAGGACATCGAAGTGCTGGAGCTGTCGTTTGAAGAAGCGTTGGCGATGGTTCGTCGCGGCGACATCGTCGACGGCAAGACCATCATGTTGCTCCAGTACGCAGCGATGCATTTGTTCGTCACGCCGGAGCGAGGGGCGTGAACCCACAGCTGATACTCATCGCGGGTCCATATCGCAGCGGCACCGATGGCGATCGGGCAAAGATCGCACGCAATCTGCGAACCCTTGAACAAGCCGCCCTAGCTGTATATCGACGCGGCCATGTTCCGGTAATCGGCGAGTGGCTGGCGTTGCCGTTGGCGCGCGAAGCTGGCTCGTCAAGGTTGGGCGACGTAGTCAGCGAGTCATTCCTCTACCCGGTAGCGCGGCGACTACTACGCTGTTGCGACGCGGTATTGCGGATCGATGGTGCTTCCAAGGGTGCGGACGATGATGTCCATCAGGCCAAAGAGCTGGGCCTGCCCGTCTACCATGCCTTGGCCGATCTCCCGATTTGTTCCGGGCTAGTGGAGAGCGTCTGAGCATTCGTTTTCGCTATCGACATCAATGCACAGTCGGGCTGGTAACAAAACCCGACTAGCGTCCGGCCCCAGCTATACGCGGCGTCGCCCCGGCGAAGGCCGGGTCCAGCGCCTTCGAGGCGGTGAAAGTCACTGGGTCCCGGCTTTCGCCGGGACGACGAGAAAGAGCATGACGAGAGGAGGTTGGACGCTAATCCGGAAACGTAATGGCCGGCCTTATGGCCGGCCCTCCCACATCAACGTGAGATAACTGGCAGCTCAGGTATCCGCGCCCGTCGCCCAGCCCTCGCGATCGCCACGGGTGAATACGCGGTCGTCGTCCAGCACGTCGCCGGCGGCGTGCGCGGGCAGCTCGCGCAGCTTCGCGTAGATCGGCGTGAAGTCCGGGTGCGTCGCCTCGAACAGCTGGTCGAAGCTGTCGATCACGAAATAGGTCTGCTGGTAGGTGTCGATGCGGTAGCGCGTGCTCATCACGCGCTCGAGGCTGAAGCCGATGCGGTTCGGCGACGGCGAATCCAGGCAGTAGATCGACTCGCCCTTGGAGCTGACGATGCCGGCGCCGTAGATGCGCATGCCTTCGTCGGTGTTGATCAGGCCGAACTCCACCGTGTACCAGTACAGCCGCGTGAGGTTCATCAGCGCTTCGGGGCCGATCGCGAATGCCTTCATGCCGCCGCGGCCGTAAGCCTGCATGTAATCGGCGAACACCGGGTTGAGCAGCAGCGGCACGTGGCCGAACAGGTCGTGGAACAGGTCCGGTTCGCTCAGGTAGTCGAGCTGGTCGGGTTTGCGGATCCACCAGCTGACCGGGAAACGACGATTGGCCAGGTGATCGAAGAACACTTCGTCCGGCAGCAGGCCTTCCACCGCGACCACCTCCCAGCCGGTGGCGGCGCCCAGCACCTTGTTCAATTCGGTGAATTTGGGAATGCCGCCATCGCCCAGGCCGAAGCGTTCCACGCCGGCCATGAACTCGTTGCACGCCCGGCCTGGCAACAGGTCGCGCTGGCGCTGGAACAGCGTGTCCCATACCTCGTGATCGGTCTTGCTATAGCTGGCCCACGGCTGTTCGACTACGCCGGTGGCGTACACCGGTACGTAACCACGGTCGGTCTGCTGATGTTCGACTTTGCGTGGTGTATCCATGGCGAGCTCCGGAGCGGGTGTGTGCTGATCAAGCAGCAAGCTTACGGCGGTTCGCCCGCATGAAGCTTGTTTTATTGACCAAATTCCCGCCTCGAACGCATTATAATTGCGCTAATAAAGTAAGTCACGGAGGTTTATTGCTCATGACGACACTGGATCGCACCGACCTGCGCCTGCTCGCCGTACTGCAGAGCGAGGGCCGCATCACCAACGCGGAACTGGCCGACCGGGTCAGCTTGTCGCCGTCGGCGTGCCTGCGCCGACTGCAGCGGCTGGAAGCGGACAAGATCATCACCGGCTACGCGGCGCAGATCGACCCGCAGGCGGTCGGCCTGGGCCTGCAGGCGTTCGTGCGGGTCCAGCTGACCAACCATGAGAGCGCGGCGATCGAGGGTTTCGTCGAGCACGTCAATGACTGGGAGGAAGTGGTCGCCTGCCACGCGCTGACCGGCGACATGGATTACCTGCTGCATGTCTACGTGGCCGACCTCAAGGACTTCTCGCGCTTCCTGCTCGATCATCTGCTGAACGCGTCAGGGGTCGCCGATGTCAACTCCAGCTTCGTGCTGCGCACGGTGAAACGATCGCCGTCGCTGCCGCTGACCCAGCTCGAACGTTGAGCGGCGCAGCCGCTTCAACTAACGCTAAACTAACCGACTGATGAGCATCGACACTGCCACTGTCTACGAACGCGACCCGCTGCGCCCGCTACGCTACATGTGGCGCGTACCGCTGCTGCTGCTGCACATCCTGCTGGGCATCCTGCTGTGTTCGCTGATGCTCAGCTGGAACCAGCACGTGGTGATGGAGAATGGCAAGGAACCCTTTGCGCACCGGATGATCCGCTGGTGGTCGACCCAATTGCTGCGCGTGTTCGGCATGCGTTCGGTGCGTTTCGGCGAGCCGCTGGCCGATCCGGTGCTGTTCGTCGCCAATCACACCTCGTGGATAGACATCGAGCTGCTGCACAGCCAGCGTGCCGCCTGCTTCGTGGCCAAGGCCGAGATTGCGCGCTGGCCGTTGGTGGGCTGGATGGCCGCGACCGGCGGCACCATTTTCCATCGTCGCGGCAGCAACCATTCGCTGTCCACGGTGATGCAGGTGATGGTCGAGCGGCTGCACGGCGGCCGTTCGGTGGCGGTGTTCCCGGAAGGCGGCACCGGCTACCACGGCGTGCTGAAGACATTCCACGCGCGCATCTTCCAGGCCGCGCTGGATGCCGGGGTGGCGGTGCAGCCGGTGGCGTTGCGCTTCGCCCGCGACGGCCGCCGCGTCATCGACACCGGCTTTCGCGAGGACGAGAGTTTCGTGCACAACATCGTGCGCCTGCTGGGCGAGGCGCCGGTGGATGCCGAAGTGCATTTCCTCACGCCGGTGCCGGCCAGTCCTGACGCGCGCCGGCGCATGGCCGAGCTGTCGCGCGAGCGCATCGGTGCGGCGCTGGAAGACCGGGCGGAATGAGCCTGCCGTACGGAAAGGACTTCCGTCCGCCCTGGCCGCTGCGCAGCGGCCACATCCAGACCATGCTTTCGTCCAGCGGCGTGCGCCGCATGCTGCTGCCGCGCGCCGCGCAAACGGTGACGCAAGGTGCCGAGCCAGTGGTGGTCGACGGTGGTGGCGGCGTGCGTCTCACCGGTGCCTACACCGCGCAGAGGGCCCGGCCGCAACCCCGCGGCCTGGCCATACTGTTTCATGGCTGGGAGGGCAGCGTCGATTCCACCTATGTGCTGCAGACCGGCAGCCGCCTGCTCGCCGACGGCTGGGACATCTTCCGCCTGAACTTCCGCGACCACGGCGACAGCTACAACCTCAACGAGGCGCTGTTCCACTCCTGCCGCATCGACGAGGTGGTGCACGCCCTCAGCGATATCGCGCAGCGCTGGCCGGCCCGCACCATCGCGCTGGCCGGCTTCTCGCTGGGCGGCAACTTCGCGTTGCGCGCCGCGATGCAGACCGCACGCGTCGGCATTCCGCTGAACTATGTGCTGGCGGTGTGCCCGATCATCGATCCCGGCGAAGGCCTGTTCTCGCTGGAAGAATCCGCGCCGTGGTTCTACCAGGCCTACTTCATGCGCAAGTGGCGGCACTCGCTGCAGGCCAAGCAGAAAGCGTTTCCGCAGCACCAGTATTTCGAGATGTCCGAGCTGAACCAGAACTTGCGCGGCCTCACCGAGGCGATGGTGCTGCGGCATACCGACTTTCCGTCGTTGCAGCAGTATCTGGACGGCTATTCGGTGGCAGGCGATGCCATGCAGGCGCTGCAGATCCC
Organism: Rhodanobacter terrae; assembly: GCF_042657005.1. Classification (NCBI taxonomy): domain Bacteria; kingdom Pseudomonadati; phylum Pseudomonadota; class Gammaproteobacteria; order Lysobacterales; family Rhodanobacteraceae; genus Rhodanobacter; species Rhodanobacter terrae. The sequence goes on along the minus strand of NZ_JBHSNG010000009.1, from coordinate 18,422 downwards.
CGCCACCATCCTCACCGCCAAGGACGACCCGGTGATCCCGGTCGATGCCTTCGAGAAGCTGGAGCTGCCGCCGAACGTGGAGCTCGACATCGCCGACTACGGCGGCCACTGCGGTTTCATCCGCGGCTACGGCATGACCAGCTTCACCGACGACTACATTGCTGCGCGCTTCAACGCGATCGCAGACAGGGCCTGAGTGCGGTCAGAACACCGAGCCTGGCGTGCGCTGCCGCATCCAGCACGCGATGCTCATGCGCTCGCGCGTGGCCGGCAGTACCTCGTGTTCGAACTGCGCCGAGAGAAACAGCAGCAAGGTGCCGGCGTGCGGAAAGATGTCGCGCGAGGAGCCATCGGCCAGATGCAGCCGCAACGCGCCGCCGTCGGCCACCCGCCACGCGGGGTTGAGATAGAACACCGCCGACACCAACCGCGCATCGCTGTCGCGCAGGCGATCCAGATGCCGTGTGTAGCCGGCACCGGGCGGATACACCGCGTAGTGCGATTCGCATTCGACCAGCCCCAGCATCAGTTCGCGATTGAGCGTCACCCGCAACGCGTCGATGCGATCGGTGAACGCCTGCTGCGGCGCGCTCGGCGCATCGGCCTGGAACCAGTGCGTGCTGTCGCCCCGCAGTGGCGTGGCCGTACGCAATGCACCGACGCGCGCCGGCGTCAGCCGCTGCGCGTCGCGCAGCGCGAGGCACTCGTCGGCCAGCGCCTGCGTCTGCGCGGCCGAAAGAAAACCCGGCACCACGCACCAGCCTTCGTCGGCCAGTGCGGTGGCGATGTCGTGGAACTGCGGCGAGCGAGTATTCATCGGGCGCCAGTGTAGCGACGCACGACGGTGTCAGTGCTTGCGCAGCGGTTCGAGCAGCGACGACAAGCCGTTGTGGTCCAGTTCCAGCATCAGCGCCAGCAGCCGGCCCAGCTCGCCCTTCGGAAATCCCTTGCGCGCGAACCACGCGAGATACGCGCCGGGCAGGTCCGCGATCAGCCGGCCCTGATATTTGCCGTACGGCATGCGCACGCTCACCAGCTTGGGCAAGTCTTCCGCTTCCATTCTCGTCGTTCCCGCCGCGTCACTTCGCGAACAGCTGGGCGCGATCCGCGAACGCCTTGAACTCCAGCGCATTGCCGCAGGGATCGAGCAGGAACATGGTGGCCTGCTCGCCCGGCTGGCCCTTGAAACGGATATGTGGCGCGATCACGAAACGCGTGCCGGCCGCCTGCAACCGCTCGGCCAGTGCCTGCCACGCGTCCATCTCCAGCACCAGGCCGAAATGTCGCACCGGCACGTTGTCGCCGTCCACATCGTGCGCTGCTATGGCGCGTGTTTCCTCTGGCGCCAGATGCGCCACGATCTGGTGGCCGTGGAAATCGAAGTCGACCCAGCTGTCGCTGGAGCGGCCTTCGGGGCAACCGAGCAAGTCGCCGTAGAACGCGCGGGCGTTGGCCAGCGAGGTCACCGGGAAGGCGAGATGGAACGGCGGGAGTTCGTGCATGGTTCGATCCAGAAGCGGGGTGTGCGGCGCGGTGGCGGACAATGGCCAGGTAGCACCAGCATGGGGAGTTGCGGGCAACCAGTCCTTTACGGCTTCACGAACCGCAACGTCATCCGGTCCGACTCGCCGATCGCCTTCATCTTCGCGTGCTCGTCGTCCGGCCCGGCCAGATCCGGCGGCAGGCGGTGCACGTTGACGTCTTCCGGATCGGCGGGGTTGGCATTGATCTCCGACACGCCGGCCACGCGGAAGCCGGTCTTGAGCGCCAGCGCGATCATGTAATCCTCGGGCAGGCGGTGCAGCGCCTTGGCGCTGTCCACGGCATCGGCGAAGGGCTTGGCGCGGTGTTCGGTGACGCCGAACACGCCGCCGGGCTTGAGCACGTGGAACGCGGCCTGGAACACCGCATCGAGGGTGGCCGGACTGTGGTTGAGCCAGTCATGCGTGTTGCGGAAGGTGAGCACCATGTCGGCCGAATTGTCGGCGCCCAGGTTCACTTGATACGGCGGTGCGAACGGGACGATTTTCGCGATGTGTCCGTACACCGCCGGATCCGCCTTGAGCTTGGCACTGAATTTCGCCGACGTCGCCGGTGCGGCCTCGATCAGGTGGCCGTGCGCGTAGAGGAAGGGCGCGACGATCTCGGTGTACCAGCCGCCGCCGGGCGACAGTTCGACGACGGTCATGTCCGGCTTGATGCCGAAGAATTGCAAGGTCTCGACCGGATGGCGGTACTGGTCGCGCGCCCGGTTGGCGGGCGAGCGCCAGTGCCCGTTCACCGCCTGCTGCAGTGCCGTGGCGGTGCTGTCGGGTGCGGTGGCAGTAACGGCGCTGGCGGCGGCGGGGAGCAGCAACGCCACGAGCAGCGGGATGAGCAGCTTGCAGGTACGAGGAGACATGATGCGACCCTCCTGACGATGGGCGTCCAAGACTACGCCGAAACCGGGCGGCTATTCAGCTCGGTCGACAGGCCAGAATGGCTCCCGGCTTTAGAAATCCAGGGTGTCGACCGATTCCCGAGCCCGCTTAGCTGGCGAGCATGCTGCGGACGGCGGCTTCCAATGGTGGCAGATGCTGCTGCACGATAGCCTGAACCGTCTGGGCGTCGATGTCGCCCAGATAGTTGTGTACAAGAATATTGCGGAAGCCGCTGATCTGTTGCCAGGGAATGATCGGATAGGGCTTTTTGAGTTCATCGGGCAAACGTTGCGTGGTCTCGGACAGCGTCTGCAAATTGCGCAGGGTGGCGTCGTACAGCACTTCATCCTGAGTCAGGTCACCGCGTCGCTGGATACGTCGGATTTTCTCGACGGCGTCGAGGATATGTTGCGCATAGGCCCGCCATGCCTCGCTCACAGATCCACCGCCTCTCTCAGCACGGTGTCGCGCAGATGGCGATTGAGTTCATGTTCGGGAATGAGGTCGAGGCGTCGACCGGTGATTTCAGCCAGTCGTTCGGCGAGGGGCAGGCGCTGGGCGAACAAGTCATAGCCCCGCGGGAAATCGATCAGAAAATCGATATCGCTGTCCGGGCGTTCCTCACCTCGGGCCACCGAACCGAATACGCGAATTCGACGCGCGCCATACTGACGGCATGCGGCATGAATGGAATCTCTTTGTGCTTGCAACAGATCAAGCAGCATGGGCGTGGCCTCGCGGCGCGATGGCGCGCCGATGTGCGATTCGGGTTCCGCACGTAGTGTAGCCCCGGCTCCATGCCGCGAGCAGACCGGGCTTCAACCGGCCGCCGCGCATCGCCCCTGTGCCCACACTTGCGGTGTCTCTCAACCTGCTCGCGCATCGGTACCCGTATCAGCCGGGTTTGCTTCATCACCTGAAGCAGGGTTGCCTGTTACGGCGGCACACCGAAGCCGCCGGCGAACTCACGGCCTGTCCCATACCAGCTCCGGCAGCACGGGCGTCTGCAGCGCCCGGACGGCTTGCAGGCGCTGCGCCGGAAGCCCCAGCGCGACGAGCATGGTCGGCGCCAGCTGGGTGGTGCTGACCGGCATCGTCAGGCTCTGGCCGCGCCGCGGCAGCTGCGGGTTGCTGAGCAGCAAGGCTACGTGCGTGTCGTCATCGTCGAAGCCGCCATGCTCGGCCAGCTTGCGATCGTCGGACTTGCCGTAGATGAATCCCGGCTGCGGTATCACCACCAGGTCGGGGGTGCGCGAGTCGTTGCCGCCCGCGCCGAAATAGCGGGCCGCATCGGCACCGGCGATGACCTTGCGGATGCCCAGCGATGCGGGGGCGGCGCGCAGTGCGGCGGCCACGCGCGCGGCTTCGGTGCGATCGTGCAGCCACACCAGCGCGCCCTGATCGGCGGTGAGTTGCGCCAGCCCGTGCGGCGCGGCGGCGGCGACGGCTTGTGCCAGCGCCTTCTTCTCGACGTGCCGCAACAGGCGCTGGTCGATCGGCGCGTTGCCGTGCTTGGCGGTCACCACGAACAGGGTCGAGTCGAGCAGCCCGCGCTGCTGCAGCGCCTGCCGCATGCGGCCGAGCAAAGTGTCGCAGTGGGCCAGCGCATCCGTCAGCCCTGGCGTGGGCGCACCGCGGGCGTCGACATAGCCGGCCAGCTTCTGGGCTACGTTGACCGCCTGCATGTTCATGCCGAACAGGGCCGGTACCGGCGCACGCGCGGCATGATCGTGGGTCCAGCCATCGATCTGGTTCAGCAGCGCGTCGGCCTTCAGGCTGTCGTAGTGTTCAGTACGCTGGATCGAGCCGGTGATGTGATCCTGCGGCGCTGCCGTGCTGCCCTCGTAGTCGCCGCCGATCTCCGGCGTGTACAAGTCGTCGATGCCGTGGCCGTCCGGGCCGTCGAGGATCTCGTAGACGGGGTGCTTGTCGATCCACGCCGTATGCCCGCCGGCGTCGTGCACGACGTTGAAAACGGTGTTGGTGCGCAAGTAGTCGTGCGGGTACACCGGCGCGCATGATCCCGGCCGGTGCGGCAGCCGTGCGGGATCGAGCGTGCGCCGGTCGCGGCCGTCGGCGGCTTCGTCGAAGGCCACCCGGGTGCCCTGCCGGCCAAGCTTGCAATCGGCCTCCGAGCCGGCCAGATCGCGGTCGTAGCTGACGTCGAAATACACGCCGGTGACCGCCGGCGTGCCGCCGGTCATCATGCCGAGCAGGCCGGGAAAGGAGTCCGCAGGCACGGTGGCGTGCGCATCGGCGTACCGCACGCCGTCGGCGGCCAGGGTTGCCAGCGCCGAGTGCGGATGCGCCGCCAGATAATGTTGCAGGTCGGTCGCGTGCAGGCCGTCGATGCTGATCACCAGCACGTGGCGGATCGCGGGTCCGCGGCCCGCGGCGTGTGCCGGCGCAGCCAGCCACAGGATCGCGCCGACGGCAGCCAGCGCGGCAAGCAGGTCTTTCATCGAGGTAATCCGTCGGGTGCGTGCGGGCGCAAGGTCGCCGCGCGATCTGCCGTGGGAGCAGATCGCACGGCGGGGCGCACTCAGAGGTGAGCCGATACGTCGAGCTCGAAGCTGCGCTCGGGGATCGTCCAGTACAGCGGGTTGTTGTCCTGGCTGGTGTAGCCGGCCAGCGCATAGATCGACTTGTTGTCGCCCAGGTTGGCGACCTTGAAGGTCACCTCGACATCCTTCATTGCCTGCAGCGGATGCATGAATGCATAGCTGGCGGCAAAGTCCGCGCTGGCATAGCCGCCCAAACGCTGGGTCTGGCCGCTATCGCCGTAGCGCACGCCCACGTACTTGTCGATCAGCGACAGCGACCACGGACCGCTGTCGAACAACAGGCCGAGCGCGGCGGTGCGGTTGGGCGCGTTGGGCAGCCACTCGTTCGTGCCCTTCACCTTGGCGTCGTTGAGCGAGGCGTTCGCGTACACGCTGAAGCCGTCGGCGATGGCTACCGTCGCCTCGCCCTCGACGCCTTTGTAGATGGCGCCGCCGGCGTTGTAGTACTGGGTGACGGTGCCGATCTTGCGGCTCTCGATCTTGTTGTTGAAATCGATGTGGTAGGCATCGAACGAGAGAGTCAGGCCGTCGCTGTTCCATGCCGTGCCGATCTGCTCGTTGGTGGTTCCCTCCGGCTTGACCTGGTTGGCCGCGGGATCGGCCGTGTAGAACGTGTTGAGATTGGGCGCCAGGAAACCCTTGGCCCACTGCGCGTAGGCGCTCCAGTGGTCGCTCAGCCCATAATGCATGTCCACCGACGGCAGCGCCCGTGTCCAGGTCTGCGCGTAGTGGATCGGCAGGCCGGTCTTCTGGTTCACCTGCGCATCCAGCGTGCGGCGGAAGTTCACGTATTTCGCGCCGCCGGTGATGTCGAGTTTGTCGGTGGCATGCCACTCGTACTCGGCGTACGTCTGCATGTCGGTGAGGCTGTCGTTCATCAGGCGATCGATCGCGGCGCTGGTCGGCACGGCGTTGAGCGCGCCGCCGTTGCTCCAGTCGATTTCATACTGCAGGCGGTGGTTGGTCTGGCGATCGGCCCAGCCGCCGAGGTGGATCTCGCCCGGACCAAGGTCGTGGCTCAGGCGCAGGATGTCGCCGACCGAGCGATAGTCCATGCGCATGCGCTGGCCCGGCACGTCGTTCGGCCCGTAGACGGTGCCGTTGGGCTGCTCGCCGTTGGGATCGGAACCGTTGTAACCCTTGTGACGATAGCCATAGGTGTACAGCTTGTCGCCGATGTTCCAGCCGTCCCACCGGGTTTCCAGATCCAGGTATTCGAAGTCGGTGGTGATCTTGTCGAAGTTGTAACCGTAGAAGGACTGGCTGGTGGGGTCGGCACTGAGGCCGTAGTCGGGACCGTACTGCTCGATCTGCGCCCGCGTGGCGCCCAGCGACACATTCTGGTGCAGCCGGGTGAGGTTGCTGGCGAAGGTCAGCGTGGTGTTCTCGCCCAGCGGCTGCACGATCTTGGTGAAGAAGTTCTGCCGATCCAGCGCCGCGTTGGTCAGGTAGCCATCCGAGCTGAGGTTCTTGGCGCTGAAGTAGGCGGTGGTGCCGCCGTACTGGTTCATCGTGCCGGTATCGAAGCGCAGGCCTTCGACCTGGGTGTTGAAGCTGCCCACGCTGAAAAACGGGTTGATCCCCATCACCGGCTCGGGGTCCTTCGAGTCCACCGACAGCGTGCCGCCGAAGGTGGCGTTGCCCAGCGTGCGCGCGCTGCCGGGGCCGCGGTCGATGGTGACCTGGCCGATATCCTGCGGCATGAAGTACGAAGTCGAATGCTGGGTGAAGTCGTTCGAATCGCCCCACGGAATGCCGTCGAAAGTGACGTTGTACTCGCCGTTCTGGAAACCGCGCACCGACAGCCCCTGCGACTCCATCAGGCCCGGGCCGTTCGGATCGACGTCGGACACGCTGGGCGCGATCTTCACGATATCGCTGTAGTTGGCCGTCGAGGCGGCCACGTTCTCGATGTAGCGACTGCCGATGATCGACTGCGGCTCGGTCGCCACCAGCGAGGCCTGGGACGGCGCCTGATCGCCGGTTGTCTCGGTGCCCGCCTTCACCTCCACTTTCTTCAGCTGCACGATGCGCGTGTTGCTGCCCATGGTGCCGGTCGTGGTGGTGGGCGGTGTCGCGGCAGCGGCGTCGGCGACATCGGCGGCCGATGCCGCGCCGGCCGGCAACAGGCCGGCGGTCATCAGGCCCAGGGCGGTGGCTACGGCGGTAGCGAGCATGGAGCGTCGCGCTGCATGAGGGCGGTTCATTGGAGGTTCCTTGGGAGGTGGCGAAAGACGTGCCGCACAAGCGGTCAAGTTTTCGGCCCGCACAAGTCAGAACCGTTACCGTTGCGTGTCCAAGTCGCCGGCGAATTGTTGCTGCCGGGTTACATGTGGCCCTGGGCGCGAAAGCGGTCTCGTTTGTCGACTCGAGCACCGCCGGCCCGATTCCGGCTCAGTCGGCGGCTACGCAGCGGCCGGCGGCCCATGTCCTCAGCTGCTCGACCTGCTCGTGCATCAGTACCGATAACGGCCGCGTCTGTTTCAGCGCATCGAGCAGCGTCGCCTGATCCGGCGGCGCGCCGCTGCCCGCCGCATCGTAGAGCGAGCTGACGATGGTCTGCTCGATCTCGGCGCCGGAGAAACCCTCGCTGCCGCTGGCGAGCGCCGGCAGGTCGAAGCCGGCGGGATCGAGCTTGCGACGGACGAGGTGCATCGCGAAGATCTCGCTGCGTACCGAAGCCCGCGGCAGGTCGACGAAGAAGATCTCGTCGAAGCGGCCCTTGCGCAGCAGTTCGGCGGGCAGCTCATGCACCGCGTTGGCGGTGGCGACCACGAACACCTTGGCCTTGCGCTCGGCCATCCAGGTCAGCAGGTAGCCGAGCACGCGGCGCGACACGCCGCCGTCATCGCCGCCGCCGGCGAGGCCTTTCTCGAGCTCGTCGATCCACAGCACGCACGGCGCCAGCAGCTCGGTGCTGGCCAGCGCGTCGCGCAGGTTCTTCTCGGTCTCGCCCTGGTATTTGTTGTACAGCGTGCCGAAGTCCAGCCGCACCAGCGGCACGCCGAAGCCGCCGGCGATGGCTTTCGCCGCGAGGCTCTTGCCGCAGCCCTGCACGCCGAGCAGCAGCACGCCCCTGGGTGGATCGAGCATCGGCGTGGCGGACGGATCGAGGAACACCGCGCGCCGGCGCTGCACCCACTCGCGCACGCGGCTGACGCCGGCGATGTCGGCGAAGCTGGCGGTGGCGTATTCGTAGTGCAGCAGGCCGGAGTGGTTGAGCAGTTCGAACTTCGCCTGCATCAGCTCGGGCAGGTCCTGCGGACCGAGCGCACCGTCGTTGTAGATCAGCTTGCGCACGATGCGCCGCGCATCCGGCGCGGACAGGCCGAGCAGGTTGCGCACGATGGTGCGCGCCGCGTCGTTGTCCACTTCGATCCTGCGGCCTTGCTCGCGCTGCCAGGCCGCTGCTTCGCCGCGCATGATGCCGGCCAGTTCCTTGATGTCGGGCAGCGACAGCGGCACGCGCAAGGCCAGCGCTTCGAGCTCCTCGGGCAACTCGATCCTGGCGCCGACCAGCACGATGGTGTGCGCGGCCGAGCGTTGCCGCTGCACGATCTCGCGCATCTGGCGCAGGCTCATCGCGTAGCGCAGCAGGCCGTGGAAATCGAACATCAGGTAGATGCCGCGCTCGCCCTGCGCGCGGATCGCGTCCAGCGTGGCGGTGGCGTCCGGCGCGATCTCGCCGTCGAGCTGGGCAAAGTCGAGCCGGCTCAGGCCGTCCGTCAGCGTCCAGCGCCACAGCGGATGCAGCGCCCGCGCGATCACGTGGCGGAAACACTCGATGACGCGCTGCTCGTCCACCGTCTCGATCACCAGCAGCGGCGTGGCTGCGCGCACCAGCGTGGTGAGATCGTCCAACTCGCTCATGTCGTCCCCTTGCGAAGGACATCACGTTAGCAGAGCGGCCATGCTTCCCGCTTCACGTCTGCGGTTATACGCTGGGCGCTCCCCAGGTCGAGGAGAGTCGCCATGCGCTTGCTGCTGTCGTTGTTGCTGGCTGTTTCGTCGCTGCCGGTGGCAGCCGCGCCGCAGCTGGACAAGCTGAGCCTGCCGAAGGGTTTCCATATCGCGGTGTATTCCGATCAGGTGCCGAATGCGCGCGAGATAGCACTGGGTGCCAAGGGCACAGTGTTCGTCGGTTCCAACGACGCCGGCAAGGTCTATGCGCTGACCGACACGAACGGCGACGGCCATGCCGACAAGGTCCGCGTGATCGCCAGCGGGCTGGAGCTGCCGGTGGGCGTGGCGTTCAAGAACGGCGACTTGTACGTGTCCGCGGTGAGCCGTATCTACGTGCTGCGCGATATCGAGCAGCATCTGGATAATCCGCCGAAGCCCGTTGTGGTCACCGACAAGCTGCCCCGCGAAACCGCTCACGGCTGGAGGTTCATCGCATTTGGCCCGGACGGCAAGCTGTACGTGCCGATCGGCGCGCCGTGCAATATCTGCGATCCGGGTCCGGCCCACGCCAAGCTGACCCGCATGAATGCGGACGGCACCGACATCGAGGACGTGGCGCGAGGCATCCGCAACACGGTCGGTTTCGACTGGCAGCCCGGTACCGGACACCTGTGGTTCACCGACAACGGCCGCGATCTGATGGGCGACGACATGCCCAGCGACGAGTTGAATGAGATCGCCCGCCCCGGCGAACACTTCGGCTATCCATACTGCCACCAGGGCGACACGCTTGATCCCGAGTTCGGCAAGGGCAAGAGCTGCAAGGACTACGTACCGCCGGTGCTGAAGCTGGGCGCACATGTGGCCTCGCTGGGCATGCGCTTCTACGAGGGCAAGCAGTTTCCGCCCAGCTACAGGGGCGCGATCATCATCGCCGAGCACGGCTCGTGGAACCGCACCAGGAAATCCGGCTACCGTGTGATGTCGGTGCGCCTGAAAGGCAACAAGGTGCTGTCGTACGAGCCGCTGGTCACCGGCTTCGAACAGAACGAAAGCGCCTGGGGCCGCCCCGCCGACGTGCAGCCGCTGCCGGATGGCAGCGTGCTGGTCAGCGATGATCTGGCTGGAGCGGTGTACCGGGTGACGTACAAGCCATGAGCCCGTCCATGTCATTCCTGTGTTGCTGCGAAGTGCGATGACCAGCTTCGCTATTGTGAAGCGATTCCGGCCTTTGCCGGAATGACGACCGTGGGATGATATTCGCGGGGGTCGCTCTTTTTTCGTCATTCCGGCGAAGGCCGGAGGAGCTTTTCCCCACGAGAGTCAATGCCATGGACAGGCGACAACCCTGCGTCTACATACTGGCAAGCAAGAAGAACGGTGTTCTCTACATTGGTGTTACCAGCGACTTGGCCAAACGCAGCTGGCAGCACAAGAACGATGTGGTGGAGGGCTTTACCAACCGCTAAGGCGTGCATACGTTGGTGTGGTACGAGCTTCACCCAATGATGGAGTCAGCGATCCTGCGCGAGAAGTCGCTCAAAGGTTGGAAGCGTGCCTGGAAGATACGACTGATCGAAAGTGAGAACCCCGAATGGGGCGATCTGTATCCAACTATTCTGTAGTGGTCAGTGACGCTGTTGAACCGAAATGCGATTCCTGCCTTCGCAGGAATGACGAGATTTGAAGTTAGACGGAGACAGTCATGCAACTACGCAGCGACAATTTCGAAAACGGTCGGCCGATTCCCGCCGAGTTCGCTTTCGGCAAGCAGGCGCGGCCGTTTGCGCTATCGGACAATCGCAGCCCGCACCTGGCGTGGAAGGAGGCGCCGTCGGCTACCCGGTCGTTCGTGCTCACCTGCGTCGACCCCGACGTGCCTAGCAGCGGCGACGACGTGAACAAGGAAGGCCGCACGGTGCCGGCGGATCTGCCGCGGGTGGATTTCGTGCATTGGCTGATGGCGAATATCCCGGCCGAATGCGGCGAGCTCGCCGCCGGTGCCTGCAGCGACGAAATCACGCCGCGCGGCAAGCGCGAGCCGTTCGGACCGCCCGGCAGCGTGCAAGGTGTGAACGATTACACCGGCTGGTTTGCGGGCGACCCCGAGATGGACGGCGAGTATCTCGGCTACGACGGACCGTGTCCGCCATGGAACGACTCGCTGCTGCATCACTATCACTTCAAGCTGTATGCGCTCGACGTGGCATCGCTGCGATTGGTCAAGGGCTTTTCGCTGATCGAACTGCGCGCGGCGATGGTCGGCCACGTGCTGGACGAGGCCGAGCTGATCGGCACCTACAGCCTCAATCCGGCGGTATCGGGCTGAGCAAACGTCGGCTTCGCGTGCATGGCGACGCCGGCTCTCTTCACGCTCGCATGGCACGGGCTGTGGGTGAATGGTGCACGCGGCCGCCCTGCCGCGTGCTGCCTTTCATCGACAAAGAGGATGCCCCGATGCTCCATTACGCCCTGGTTTTTCTGGTCATCGCAATTATTGCCGCCGTTCTGGGTTTTGGCGGCATCGCCGGCGCCGCCGCCGGCATCGCCAAGATCCTGTTCATCATCTTTCTGATCCTGGCGATCATCGCGTTTTTCCGTCGCGCCAGTTGATGGTCGTATGCTGAAGCCGATCGCGCCATAGTGATTCCTTTCAGGAGCAAGACATGAACAAGCAGGTAGAGAACCCCGAACCGATCGCCGCCAGCCGCATCGATGAGCGCGCCGAGCGGATCAAGCAGGCCACCTCGAATGTCGTGGCCAGCACCAAGGAAACCGTGGAGCGCGCGGCCGACCAGGTCGAGGAAGGCCTGCATCGCGCCACCGACAAGGCGGCCGACGCCGCCAATCGCGCGACCGACAAGGCGGCCGAAATCGGCGAGCGCGGCCGCGAGGTCTACGACCAGACGATGGATCGCGCGGACGCCTGGCTGGAACAGGCGCGCGACTACGTGCGCGAGAAACCGGTGCAGTCGGTGGCCATCGCGCTAGGCGCCGGCTGGCTGCTTGGCCGCATCCTGCGACGTTGAGCCATACGATGGCGGAGCTAAGGAATGCACGACGAGGGTGAACTACCCCGCGAAGCGGCGGCGCCGGATCCGGCGCCGTCGTCGTCTGGGCTGCTGGCCGAGATCGGTCAGCTCGGCCGCGCGGTCAAGCGACTGTTCGGCGCGCAGCTGCATCTGCTGGCGGCGGAACTGGGGCTGGCACGCAGCGCGGTGTCGTGGATGCTGCTGGCGGCCCTGGCCGCGACGGTGGCCGGTGTCGGCTTCGGGCTGACCGTGCTGGGCCTGCTCGGCGTCGTGCTGGCGGCATGGTTCGGCTCGTGGATCTGGGCGTTGCTGACGCTGGCCGTGCTGCAGGTGCTGTTTCTGTCCGGTTCGATCCTGCTGTTCCGCCGCTGCATGCACTGGATGAGCCTGCCGGTCACGCGCAGCGAATGGAATGCGATGATGCGCGACACCTTGCGCAAGGCCGAGACCGAGATCGAGGCGGAGAGCAGGCGGGGCAACGAGGAGGAAGGGCGGCCGTGAGCGTTTTCGATCAGTTCGCAAAAGTGCAGGCCGCGCAGTTGCGCGTGAGTGCGGCGCGGCAGGCGTTGAGTACGCCCGCGGGGGCGCTGCTGGCGCGGGGGCATGCGTATCCGTTGACCACGGTGGGCGCGGCGGCCGGCGCCGGTTTCGTGCTGGGCAGCCTCGACGTGCATCCGCTGCGGGTGCCGGGCGTGGGTCCCCTGCTCAGCGGCGGGTTGGCCGATGCGGTGGCGTTTGGCACGCGCCTGATCGCCGAGCTGGGCGCGGCGGGCCTCGCCGGCGCCGGACGGGACACGCGCGCACCCGATACGGAAGATGGCGGACGCTCATGAGCGAGCCGGCACCGCTCCATACGGACATCGCCGGCGGCGACAGCGTCGGGCCGTCGATGCCGATCGGAGAGGCCGCGCCCAGCGAAGCTGAGCCCGGGGAAGCCGAGCCACGCTATCCGCCGCGACAGCTGGCGCGCGGATTGCAGACGACACGCGGGATACGTCGGCATCTGCGGGCGGTTCGCGTACTGTTGAACGTGATGCTGTTTCTGGCGCTGATGTACACCATCACCCTGACCAAGGCACTGCTGATCCCGCTGGTGCTGGCGGCTTTCCTCGGGCTGGCGCTGAATCCCATCGTCGCCGCCGGCGCGCGTTTACACCTGCCGCGCTGGCTGACTGCCAGTGTGCTGATGATCGGCCTGATCGTCGGTATCGGCAGCGGTGTCGGTCTGCTGGCGCAGCCGGCGATCGGCTGGTTTCATGGCGCACCGGCGGCGATCAGGAGTTTTGTGCCGAAATTCAGGCACCTCACCCAGCCACTGGAGGCGGCCAATCGCGCCACCCAGACCCTGGTCAACGGCAACAATTTCACCCACGCGGAGACGACCGGCCAACCCGCGCCCATGTCGATCAGTGCCTGGGACGTGGTCTCGACCACGCCGAAGGTGCTGGCCGCGGTACTCAGCGTGCTGCTGCTGGTGTTTTTTTTCCTGATCTACGGCGACACCATGCTGCGCCGGCTGGTGGAGATCACGCCCGGCTTCGCCTACAAGCGACACGCGGTGACGATCGTGCGCGGCATTCAGACCGAAGTGTCGCGTTACCTGCTCACTGCGCTGCTGATCAACGCCAGCCTGGGCGCGCTCACCTCGGGCATGCTGTGGCTGTACAAGGTGCCCGATCCGCTGCTGTGGGGCGCGGTGGCGATGTTCGCCAACTTCATTCCCTACGTCGGCGCGATCGTCACCACCGCGCTGCTGGCCGTGGTGAGCATGCTGTATGCGAAGGACGCGAACCTCGGCGTGTTCCTGCCGGCGCTGACCTTCGCCGGCATCACCGCGGTGGAAGGCAACCTGGTCACGCCGATGATCCAGGGCGCCAGCATGCGGCTGAGCCCGATCGCGATCCTGCTGTGGCTGCTGGTATGGGGCTGGCTGTGGGGCATTCCCGGCGCGCTGCTGGCGGTGCCGATGCTGACCTGCACCAAGCTGATCGCCCAGCGCGTGCCCAGCTGGCACTGGTTCGCGGTGATCGTGCAGCGCTAGGGATGCTCTGATCCATTCTACGCAGGCGGCATCGCATCGAGCAGGATGTACTCGCGCTGGCGCGCCGCGATGCGCCCCAGCTGACCGGATACCAGGATCACCGGCCGCTCGACCATCAGTTCGTCGCTGACTACCACGCCGGCCCTGAAGGTGGTGTAGCCGTACCAGTGCGAGCGGCCGGGCTGCACGGTGACCGAATACGAGTGACCGTCGCGCACCAGTATGGTCTCGAGTGGATCGTCGAGATAGGCGCCGTCACCATCACCCTCGCGTTTCAGCGTCACGCTGTGGCTGACGGGATCCAGTGCAATCACTGTCACCGTCTGTCTTCCTGGCGTGCCCAGTTCCCACGGCGCAGCGATGTCTGCGATCCAGCTCTGGCCGACCCGCAGCGTGCCCGGAGGCCTGCCCCACAGGCGTGGATTCCAGGCCAGTCCGCTGGCGTCGGTGTTCGGCGTGCACTTGCCGTCGAAGCAGGAGGTGGCACCGTCGTCGCGGAATTCGACGATGCCGTCGCCCGGCGGTCGGCCGTCGTAGTGATAGTCGATCCGCAGACGCGGATGCGCCGCCGCGCCGGTGATGCTGTGGTAGATGGCGGAGCCGCTGACCCGCCGCACGCTGCCGTCGAAACCCGCGGCGTCGAAGGCGATCGCGCGCGAGAACACGTCGGCATAGAGCGCGCCGTCGCGGAACGCGGGGGTCAGATAAGCGGCGGCGGATTCCGCGCCAAGCGCCTGCGCGGAAGTGGCGGCGAACACCATCAGCAGCGCCACGATCGGTGATTTCATGCAAGTTCCTCGGTGGGGCTCAGGACGCGTTGGCCGGGTGCGGGCCGTGCGCCGGCGCGATGCCGTGGGCACGCAGCACATCCGAGATATCAAAGCGCCACAGGTTGCGTGAACCGTTGAGCGGCGATTGCAGGCGCCGCTGCAGCGTGGTCGTGTTGTCGCGTGGCTTCGGGAAGTGCATTTCATCGCGGCGCGCGCTGGATATGTACAGTTCGCCGAACGCGGACCCCAGCGACGGTGCGTTCTCCAGCGCGGGGCTGTTGACGCCGTCGCCCAGATGTTGCGGCTTGCCCCAACTGCCGTCGGCCTGACGGAATGCGATGTAGATGTCGGCACTGCCCAATGTATCGCCCTCGTTGCCGGCATAGACCAGAAAGCGACCCTGCGCGTCCACGGCCGGGTCCATGCGGCTGTGCGCGAGGTCGCCCAGTTCCACGCGCTGCGGTGACGTGTAGCCGTGCGCGCGGCGGTGGGCCACGTAGATCTGGTAGGCCTTGCCCGAGTCGGCGCGATGCGCGGAGAAATAGATGTCGCCGTTGGCTGCCACCGACGGGTTGTAGATCATCGCGCCGTCGTTGAATGCGCCGTCGATGTGCACCGGCGGGCCCCATGCACCGTCTGGCTGCCGCTCCACGTACCAGAGGTTGGTGCCGGCGAATTTCCGTTCGCCCATCTGCGCCACCACCGGCGCATCGCCCGGATGCGGCGGACGATTGGAAACGAAGTACAAGCGCTTGCCGTCAGGCGACAGCGTCGGCTCGGAGTCGTGCCACCGGCCGGAGAACGTGGCCACCTGCGCTGTCGACCAGTGATCGCCGCTGCGCCGGGAGGCCATGATGGTGTCGTCCGCCTCGGCAAAATCCGAGCGCATGAAATACAGCGTATGGCCGTCCGGCGTCAGCGCGGCCGAGGTTTCCTGCAAGCCGGTGGAGATGACGCCGGGGCCTACCAGTTCGCCGCCGGTCGCCGGTACGGCGGCCGATGCGGCGTACGTTGCCGCGATGCAGACGGCCAGGGCGAGGTTTCGCAAATTCACTGAAATCTCCTGAAGAGTGGGGGCCGCAAAGGGTGTGGCGGCACGCCGGCCGGGGCGAAATCACATCGCGCGATGTGCATCCAGCCAGGGAGCCAGCGACACGCTCCAGATGTGGTTGTTGCCGTTGTCCCAGACGCGCATGCGCTCAAGGTCGGTGCGTGCCTGCGCGGAGGAGCGCGGGTAGTGCACCTTCGTCGTGTAGTTGCTGGTGAAGTACAAGGTGCGGGCGTCCGGGCTCAGGTGCGAACCCCACGGTTCGTAGCGGTTCACCGCATCGCCGAGGTCGACCGGTGCGCTCCAGCCATCGCCCTGGCGGAAGGCGATGTACAGCCGGTCGGGCTTGTCCTTGCCGGCGTAGTTGGCGTCGAACACGATGAACGACTGGTCCGGCGCGATCGCCGGGTCCAGCTCGTGCGCGGCCGGATCGCCCAACGCGAGCCGCTGCGGCGGCTGGTAGTGGCCGTCGCGGTAGGCCGTGCGATAAAGATGAAACTGGTGCCCGGGCTCGTCCATCCGCTGGTAGTACACTTCGCCGTTGGCCGCCACGCTGGGCGCGTAGATGTGGGGGGCATCGTTCACCGCGTCGGGCAGCCGCACCGGGGCGCCCCAGCCAATGCCGCTGCGGTCGACCCGCCACAGGTGGCCGCCGTGCAGCGCCGGCCCGCCGGGCACGTCGGCGCGGTTTGAGGTGTACACCAGGAACGAGCCGTCCGGAGCCATCGCCGGATCGTGGTCCAGCCACTGCCCGGAAAACGACGCGATCCGTGGCGTCGACCAGCCGCTGTCGACGCGGTGCGATTCCATGATGAAGCCGTTCCATCCGGCCTGCTGGTCGAAGAACACGGTGGCGCCATCGGGCGTGAAGGTCAGGCAATCCACGCCCGCGGGACCGGAGATCGTGCCGGGGGCGAAGATCTCAGTTGGGGTGGGTGCCGTGTCGGCGGCGCGGACGACGGTGGTGCCGGACAGGGTCAGCGCGAGGAGGCTGCAGGCGAACAGGGTGCGCGGGCGCTGGGGCATGCGTGTTGCTCGACGGGACGGTGGTGCGGTCGAGTCTGCGCGGGGACGGCGGCGCATAGCTGCCGCTTTGTGATGAGTGGGTATTCGCTGTGATCAGCGGTTGTTCGGGCGGGACAATCGGTTCGTGCTCAGCGTCGGGGCATCCCGATGCAGCGAGCGCTGCCGACGAGGCCCTTGTAGAAGCCTGCTAGCGGACGATGCTCTGTCGCTTCGTCGCCCTGCTTGGCCAATTCAAATCGAAGAGCTTTCGTCTGCCTGCGGCAGCCGAGTTACTTTTCTCTTTGCGTGGCCAAAGAGAAAGATAACCAAAGAGAAGGGCCACCCCGCTTGGCGCTCGCCGCCGCACAGGGTCTCGGTAGAGCAGCGGGCCATCCTGGCCCGCACACGGTGCGCTACCGCCGCACGGTTGCGAGAGCAAACTGTGGACAGTATTGGACGGCTATTCGATATTAGGACATGTCTGATATCGGCCGATTCTGTTGAAAAGCTTCGCCTTAACGAATGGACGTCCAAATTTTGGATCGCGGCGGTCGTGACAATTCAATTCTGTACAAATTTGCTTATTCAGGCGGACAGAAAGCGATTGTCGCGGCCGGATTTTCTCGCTTCGATCAAGCTCAAATTTTCAAAGCGATTTTTTCAACACTATCGACCAAGCAGCCATTCAACGCCTGATCTCAACCGCCGGTAGCCTGCGTAGCGGGATGACGGTTGGCTGCAGCGATTTGTCGGGCTGCATCC
The DNA here is from genome assembly GCF_042657005.1 of Rhodanobacter terrae. NCBI lineage: Bacteria > Pseudomonadati > Pseudomonadota > Gammaproteobacteria > Lysobacterales > Rhodanobacteraceae > Rhodanobacter > Rhodanobacter terrae. Next base: position 877 of record NZ_JBHSNG010000009.1, on the reverse strand, counting down.
TCGTTTCTTGCTATCGAGTTGCAAATTGGATAGTCCGGCAACTCCATCTCATCATGAAGGTAACGCCCCATGTCTCGACCGAAGCGGCGTCAGGCGCGACGGCGAGCAGCGAAGCCCAGCAGGCCGATCATGATGACGCCCAAGCCAAGCATAGCAAGCGAGCCAGGTTCAGGCACGACCCGAGTCGGTAACGCGCCGGCATAGACGAACATATCAATCCCCGGGCCGCTACTGTCGTTGAGCGGCTGGTAAGTCCCAAACCCATAGGTATCGGCGTACTGGAAGTTAAGCGTGTAGATGTCACCGAGCGTGGTCGAGGTCGACTGCGTGATCGCGTCGTAGGCCCCGACCGCGCCATCGAAATAACAGTTGCCGCCCAGCGGACCGCAACCGGAGAGCACCCGGCCGCCAGCTGCGGCCCCGAAGGTATTCAGATAGGTCCAGCCGGGGGGCGCAGACGCACCCAAGCCTAGCGAGAAATCGCCGTTGGTCAGGAGGTTCCCACTGCTCGTGGTCGAATCGACCAGGACGACGTTGGCAAGTTCGAGGAATGCAGGATCCTCGCGGAAGGCAAACGAAAGACTGGTGGTGGTGCCGGTGGGGGTGAAATTAATTGTGGCCGTCTGATAGGCCCTACTGATCGTCTGGCCGGTGAGAGAGTAAATCACGTTTCCCGACGGCGGCGACTGGTTCAGTGTTGCCTGGGCGCGCCCAGCGAGTCCGATCAAGCCCATTGTCGCCAGAAGAAAGAACCTGATTAGCGTCGAACCTCAGTGAAGAAAATTACTCGCCAAGCGCAGCATCGGCTCCGGGCAAGGCTTGCAGAGCACCATCGCGCGCGTCAGCCGCGGCAGCAGGTCGTGCAGTCGAAACCGGC
>NZ_JBHSNG010000008.1:0-164506 GCF_042657005.1 Rhodanobacter terrae | reverse complement strand
GACCTGGGCGCCGGCCTTCTCATCGCCAGCAGCACCAGGTGGTCACTCGAAAGCGCTTACGATTACCAGTTCAACCACAGCTACCGGTCGGGCCAGGTCATGGTCAAGTTCGCCCTGGCGCTGTGAGTATAGAGTCCAAGGCCGAGCGCGGACTCTACGGCTAACTGCACACACTATGGTGCTAAGTCGGACCAAATTTCCGGCTTCACGTGCTGGGCAACTGATTGATCCGAAAGAGCGCGCACAGACGTATGACTCTTAACTGACGTCATAGTCTGTGTCAGCGCGCGATCTCGAGCACAAACTATGGGGCGCAAAAGTGCACAGACTTCGCGGTTCTGTCCAGGTGCGGACAGAACTCCACAGTCCGGCCAGTCCCACTCGGACTCTGGAGATCGAGCCACCGCTTGGCCTACTGGCTGCTCCAGTACACACGTCTCCCGCTGCAAAATCGGCAGTCGCCGTCGCCACAGCAGGGGTCGCAGCTACGGCCATAGGGATCGCAGCATGAACCGTGGCAGCAGGGGCAGACGCCGGTTCCGTTGCAGCGCGGGCACGGCTGGGAGACTTCTTTCTCATCGGCGCCACATCGACCGCATACGCGGTGCCTGGTGATGCCGGATTGAGTCCATTCTCCAAAGGTGTGATTGCAGGTGGTCGGCATGCGAGTTCCCCACGCGGCTTCTTGACCGACGGACTTATTGTGGTTGACATATCGCGGCATCGTTTTCGCGGCGCGCCCTGAACGCTTTCGCCGCATGCCGGAACGCGGCGAAATGTATCCCGCAGGATGCCCTTCGCCGTTTACACGTCGCGTTCAGAAGCTCTTTCTCAGGCCCAGGCGGATCATCTGGTCGCGGGAATGCGGTTGCATCAGGTAGCCGTAGTCGGTGGCGATCTGCAGATCGTCCCGCAGCTGCAGGTCTGCGCCGATACCCAGCAGTACGCTGGTGCCGTTGGCGGCGTAGGGATTGGTGAGCGCGTTCCAGGAGCCGGTCGAGGGAATGGCCGAATAGCTCAAGGTGGTGCTGCTGGTCCCCTGGAAATCGTGACCGACATGTTCCGGCGCCAGAATCTGCACGGCCACCCCCTGGTTCGGCGAGGCGGGGGTGGCGCATGGATGCTTTGTCGACGATAGCTGGCGCGGCGGGGCGGAAAGTGCAACGAAGCGATCGTTGCGCCGACGGGCGTGCTGGAACGTGCCGACGACCCGGCCTGAAGATCCCGGCCGGAGTCGGCACTCTGGTCGTACCGGCCCTGCCGGCACAACGGGCCATCCGAAGACAATTTGTGATGTTCATCACAGGAATGTGTAGCCAGGAACAGGCGTAGGTCCGCTTGGAACAGGCGTTGCTTGTCTCTTGAATCAAGGAAAGCCACGAGGCGGGGGCCTGGCTATCCGGTTGTGGTCGGCTTACTGGGCGGACTGACCACGCGTCGAGGCATCCTGACGTTTATCGCCCACCACACATTCCTGGAGGAAGAGCCATGCGCCGCTTGCTTCCGTCCATATCGACCGCTGTTCTGCTGCAGGCCATCGCCATGGCCATTCTGGTATTCGCTTCCTGTGCCTATTCGCTGGCCTTGGCGCGCTCGACCGGCAGCGCACCTTCTCTGTGGATAGCCAATGGTGTCCTCGTGGGCGGCCTTCTGCGGCGGCCGACGCGCGACTGGTGGCTGTATCTGCTTTTCGGTTTCGCGGGCACGGTGGCAGCCCAGCTCGTGCTTCACGTCGCTCCCGTCGTGGCCCTGGGTCTCGCCGCGGCCGGTGCGCTCGAGGTGTTGCTGGTCAGCGGCGCAGTACGACGGCGGTTCCCGGAAATCCCCCGCGATGTGCCGTATCTGAGCCTGGGCCGCGTGGCCCTCGCGAGCACGCTCGTGGCGTGCGCCCTGTCCGCGCTGCTCGCCGCGCTCACGGTCCACATCGCACAAGGAACTCCGCTGCTGGTCTACGCGCAAACCTGGTACCGCGCCCATGTGCTGGGGATGGTGATCGTGGCCACGCTGGCGTGGGTGGTCTTCACCGAGAAATGGAGACTCTTCGGGAAACCAGCCAGGCGGTGGCCGTTTGTTCGCGATATGGCACTGATCGCCGGCACGACCTTCGCGGTGTTTGCGCAGTCGCGATATCCCCTGCTGTTCCTGATCTACGCGCCGCTGCTCCTGGCGGTATTCCGACATCGCTTTGCCGGCATGATAGTGGGCGTAGCGTTGATCGCAGCCATCACCAACATCGCGACGGCGTTGGGATCGGGACCCTTCAATCTCATCCTCGACGGGTCACGCGCCGAACACGCCCTGCTGGCGCAGGTGTTCCTGGGGGTGGCCTGCCTGATCTCCCTGCCGCTGGCCTTGATTCTCGCCGAGCGCCGACAACTGGAAGCCAAAGTACGAGAGAGCGAGCTGCGCTATCGGATCCTCGCCGACTACGCCGGCGATCTGGTGATGCGCATCCGGCCCGACGGTCAGCGGCGCTATGTGTCGCCGTCGATCAAGGAGCTGCTGGGCTGGGATGCCGAGGAGTTCTCGATGCCGCGCCCCGACCTCATTCACCCCGTTGACCGCGAGCGTGTGGCCGAAGCCGTCGCCGAGCTTTACCGTACGGGCGGCTCGACCATCACCACCTACCGCATTCGCCACAAGGAGGGCCATTACGTCTGGTTTGAGGCGCTGGCCCGGCTGGTGCCGAGCCCTGAAGGGGACGGCATGATGGAAATCATCTATACCGGGCGGAATGTCACGCAAAGAGTGATCGCAGAGCAGGCCCTGGCCGACAGCGAACGGCGACTGCGCACGATTACCGACAACGTACCGGCGGTCATTGCCCACGTGGATGCTTCCGAGCATTACACCTTCGTCAACGCCTACGTGGAGCATGTTTCGGGCGCCGACCCGCGGCAGATGATCGGGAAAACGATGCGCGAGGTCCGCGGTGAGCAGATCTATGGCGACCTTAAAGGGCACATTGCGACCGCCCTGGGTGGCGGCATGGCCATGTTTGAGTACGAAGCGGACTACAAAGGCAGGCACCTGTGCTTCCAGACGAACTTCGTGCCCGATCGGGACCCGGAAGGTTGCGTGCGCGGTTTCTACGCACTGACCACGGACATCACCCATATCAAGGATGTGGAGCAGGAACTGTCCCGGCTGGCGCGCTTCGATACCTTGACGGGCCTTGCCAATCGGCGCCATTTCGACGAGCGCATCGCCACGCTGCTGTTGCAGAAGTACCGGCAGCGGTCGCCGCTTCTGCTCATGATGATCGATGTGGATCACTTCAAACGCATCAATGATTCGTGGGGTCACGGCGTGGGCGATGAAGTGCTCAAGGCCGTCGGCCGGCGCATTCAGGCCTGCCTTCGCAAGAACGATCTGGTGGCCCGCCTTGGCGGCGACGAATTCGTTGCGCTGATCGAGGACGTCGAGTCTTCGTCCATCGCCGAAGAACTGGCCCGCAAGATCCAGACGGCCATGAAGCGGGAGATCGCCGTGGGTGCCGTTCGGGTAAAGATGACCTTGAGCATCGGCGTGGCGTTTTGCCAGAGCGTCGCTTCGGCCGATGCCTTCATGCGCATCGCGGACACTGCGCTCTACGAAGCGAAAGCGGCCGGGCGCAATACCTTTCGCATGGCGATGCACGAGCCGCAGCAAGAGTCGGTGCTTGCCTCGAACGGCGTTCGCTTTCGGTGAAGGGGCAACGGTCCGGTGCAATTACATTCACGTCGTACCAGGTAATGACTGCCTATGCTGCCTTCGGATCTTCACGTGATGAATAGCCACCCGCAGGTTTCCCATGCCGCGCCGATGGCCACGGAGGAGCAAACCTGCTTGCGCCGGCTGATCGAGGCAGCGACGCCGGTCGAAGTAGCAGAGGTGATCCTGGATCTGGCCGGCGCATTGCCCGGCTGCGAGGCAGCCACCTTGCTGTGGGGCGGCGAGGACGAGATGCGTTCCTGCGGCGCAGAGGCAACGCCCGATGAAACGGCATGGGCACTAGGTGCGCTTGCCGGCGACGGGTTTTGCCTGGATGGCCGTGGCCGGGTGGCCTGGCGACCGTTGCCGCATGAGCGCGCGATCGTGTTGCTGCATTTTTCCGCCGAGATCGGGCAGTTCTTGCGGGGCACGCTGGAGCGCCATTTCGCGATGGCCGGCCGCCGTCTGCAGCAGGTGCTGGAGTTGGCGAGCCTGCAGGACTCGCACAGGCAGCTGGAACGTTCGGAGGATCTGCAGCGCGCGTTGTTCGCGATCGCCGACCTGGCCGGTTCCGATCTGGAGATGCCCGAGCTCCTGCGGGGTATCCACGAGATCGTCAACACGCTGATGTACGGCGAGAACTTCTTCATCGTGCGGCACGACCCCGAGCGTGGCGTGATGCGCTTCCTCTACTACGTCGACGTCGTGGACAAGCAAGGTCCGGACACGACCAGGGAAGAGCCGCTGGACGACCGGCGGTATTCGCTGACCTGGCACCTGCTGCACTATGGCAAGCCGTTGATGGGCAGCAACGAGCAACTGCTCGAACAGGTGAATGGTCCGCTCCTGGCGGCCGGCCCGGACAGCACCGACTGGCTCGGCGTGCCGATGCTTCGCAACGGCCAGGTACATGGCGCGCTGGTGGTTCAGAGCTATCGCGAAGGCACGGTGTATACGCTCGAAGACCGCGCCTTGCTGGAATTTGTCGGCAGCCACATCCTCACCGCGCTGGAGCGCAAGCTGACCAAGGACGAGCTGGAGCAGCGCGTACGCCGGCGCACGCAGCAGCTGGACGAGGCGAATCGCGAACTGCAGCAGGAAGTACTGGAGCGCCAGCGTGCCGAACAATTGCAGGCTGCATTGTTCCAGCTGGCCCAGCTTGCCACCGCCGATATCAGCGAGAGCGAATTCTACGAACGCGTTCATGTCCTGGTCGGCGCCCTGCTCAACGCGGAGAATTTCTTCATCGCGTTGCTCTCGGAAGATCACCGCACGCTGGATTTTCCCTATTACGTCGACTCCGGCGAGCGACATGTCCTGTCGCGCCCTCTGGCCGGCGGCCTGAGCGAATACGTCATACGGAAAGCCCGCCCGTTCCTCGGCCAGACCTCCGATATCGAGGCGCTCATTCAACGGGGCGAGGTCGTGCAACACACCATCGGCAAGCCTTCGTCGTGCTGGCTGGGCGTCCCGCTGATGGTCAGCGACGAGGTGATGGGCCTGGTCGCGGTGCACAGCTACGCCGAAGAGAACGTCTACAGCACTACGGACCAGGAGTTGCTGAGCTTCGCCGCGCTGCAGATCGCCAACAGCATCTACCGGCGCCGTTCCGACTTGTCCCTGCATCAGGCAAATGTCCAGCTCGAGCAGCGCGTGGAAGAACGCACGCACGAGTTGCTGCAGCAGATTCGCCAGCGCGAACACATCCAGCAGCAGCTGAAGCATCAGGTGATGCACGATCCGATGACGGGCCTGCCGAATAGGGGATTTCTGCGCGATCGCCTCGACCGTGCGCTGACGTTGCTGCAGCGCGAACCGAACCGGCTCTGCGCCCTGCTGTATCTGGATGTCGATCGCTTCAAGGTGATCAACGACAGCCTCGGCCATCTGGCCGGCGACCGGTTTCTCAGGGAAATTGCCCGCCGGCTGCTCAGCTGCGTCCGTGATCCGGACGTGGTGGCGCGGTTGTCCGGCGACGAGTTCGCGATTCTGCTGGAGGACGTGGAGATCCCGGGCACGGCGGTGAACGTGGCCGAGCGCATAATGAAATGCCTCGGCGAGCCGCTGCATCTGGCCGGCAAGGAGCTGGAGCCCTCGGCGAGCATCGGTATCGCGGTGGCCGACAGCCGCTACAGCACGGCCGACGAGGTCCTGCGCGATGCCGACATCGCGCTGTACCGGGCGAAAGAAGGCGGCCGCAAGCGTTTTGAAATGTTCGACGAGGCCTTGGCCAAGAACGTCGTCGACGTGCTCACGCTGGAAGCCGAATTGCGCCATGCGCTGCACCACGACGAGTTCGAGCCATATTTCCAGCCGATCTGCCAGCTCGACTCCAGCCAGGTGGTGGGCTACGAGGCCCTGATCCGCTGGAACCACCCGCAGCGCGGCCTGCTGAAGCCTGCGGAATTCATCAAGATCGCCGAGGACAGCGGGCTGATCGAGGCGGTCGATTGGCGCATGTTCGAGCTCAGCTGCCGTCTGCTGCGACAACACGCGCGCGAGGACGTTTTCATGACGCTCAATGTTTCGGCGCGGCATTTGCGCCATCTCGATTTCGACACGCGTCTCATCCAGCTTCTCAAACGCTGCGATTTGCCTGCTACGCGCCTGGTCATCGAGGTTACCGAGGGTGCGCTGCTGGACAATGCCGAGCGCGTACGCTCCACGCTGGAACAGCTGCGCCTTGCCGGAGTTGGTGCCGCGCTCGACGATTTCGGTACCGGCTACTCATCGCTCAGCTATCTGCATTCCTTGCCGCTGCGCATGCTGAAGATCGACCAGGTCTTCGTGCAGGAACTGGACAAGGACAGCAATACCAGCAGCATCCGTGTCGTGGAAGCGATCCTGGCGCTGGCGCGGGCGCTCGATATCCAGGTCATTGCCGAAGGCATCGAAACGGATGCGCAGCACGACATTCTGTTGGCCATGGGCTGCGAAATGGGCCAGGGCTATCTGCTGGGCCATCCGGCGCTTATTCGGAATTGATTGTTTTCATACTCGATAAGCGAGCGGATGGCGCTATCGTATTTTTTTGCGTGACGGCTTTATTCGTAGGTTTGCGTAAGCAGCACCGGATCCATCGCATCGGACCGACCTGCCTTGACGTAGCCATCGAAATACTTCAAAACCCGATCCGGCACCGAACTCGTCAGGCGCACGACGGTCAACGCATAAATCCGGGAAGCGGCGGCTGCCTTGCCCGGCCGGGCACAAGTTTGTCGGGCTTCGGCCGCTATAGTTGGTGGGGCGCCCGTGATCGCCACGTCTTCCGCGACCGCAGCACTGCAGGTGGGTTCGATCACGGCACCGGAGAAAAGGATCTGGCCGCTTTCCGCCCGGCCCGGTAATGGAACAAGCAACAAGGTGCACAGACACCAGGCGACTTCAGCCATCAAGGAAATAGTCATGTCATCGTTCCCCCTGCGGAATTTTCGATTCAAATGATTTGAACCGTGACAAGCCTAGGTTCTGCTCAACCGCACGCACGCATTGATAACTGCATCACGGTTCTTATGTGAGAACTTTGTGAACGCGCGTGATTTAAATCACCGACAGAATTTGTTAAATCGGCATACACTGAAATCGTCAAAGTCCTTGATAGAGAATCTGATGAATGATGAACAGACAGATTCGCAGGAATTAAATAGCGCCCATTCCGTCGGTTATTCCGAAGCGCGCTGGCCGGCGCGGACGCAGCACCTGCTGGACGAACTGCGCGGGCTCTGCGCCAACTGGCTGCACGAACCGCTGAGGCGCTGTCTCGACCATTTCGACATGCGCTTGCACAGGCAGGGCGAGCAGTCCCGCAGCCATCTCGATCAGCAGCGTTACGTGACCACGCGCCAGCATTTGTTCATCGAGCGGAAGACGTTCGACGAACGTTTCATAGCGAGCATCGACGACGCGTTCGACCGGCTCGGGATGCCCGTGGCGAAGCCCACCGGGGGAGCCATCCCGCAGGCGCTGACACCTACGCTGAGCCTGCTCGATCCGTCGGAACACGAGCTGACGGCCGCACTCGATCAGCTGGTCTCGCGCAGCGAGGCCCGCGGCGGCCCGCAGCTCCTTGAACTGGGCTACCGCCTGGCGGTTCTGATCGGCTCGTCTCCGCTGGAGAGCGACGCGCTGCCGATCGGCCCGCAGGCGATGGCCGCGGCGTTTCGCGAGGCCAGCCGCACGCTGGGGCTGCCCAGCGAGCACGAACTGCTGCTGCTGCAGAGCCTGGAGAGCAGCCTGATCGAGGGGCTCACTCGCCTGTACGAACTGGTCAACGCCCATTTGCTCGCCAACGGCATCCTTCCGCGCCTGCGCCCCTTCGCGTTGCCGCGCGCGGCGGCGCGCCGCGAGCGCGCCAAGGAGGAGAAGCCCACCCCATTCTCAGCGCCGGCCGCCGCCGATACCCGTACCCCGTCCGCAAAAACGGACAGGCGGCCGGAGACATCCGCCCAGCCGCCGGCCCATCGTGACGAAAACCCGTCCGCACCGGGCGCTCCGGTGACCGGCGAGGAGTTGCAGGTCGCTCTTGCGGCGCTGCAGGAGCATCTGTTCCAGGTGGACGAGCGGACCCGCTTCGACTTGAACCGTCCTGATCGCCTGCGTCTGGAGCTGCTTATCCAGCTCAACGTGGGACGCCCGGCCCAGGCTGCCCGCGTCAGCCTGTCGGCCGCGCAGGACAATACCGTGGAACTGATCGTGCGGCTGTTCGGGCAGATCGCGCAGCAGCTGCCGCAGTCCGGTGACGTGCAGTCGCTGCTTTGCAACCTGCAGCTGCCGATGCTGCGCGTGGCGCTGATGGATCACGGATTTTTCGAGCAGCATGAACACCCTGCCCGCAAGGTGCTTGGCAAGGTCGCCGAGATCGCCCGCGACTGGCTGGACGACGCCAGCGGCGTGATCGACCGCGGTTTGCGCCTCGAGTTGAGCCGGCTGATCGAGCGTGCCGGCCGCGAACCGCCCAGTGCCGCTCTTTATCTGTCGCTGCAGCATGACCTCGAACGGCACCTCGCCGAGCTGGAGCACAGGACGCAACTTGCCGAGCGGCGCCAGGTGGATGCGATGCAAGGCCTGGAGCGTCTGGAGCAGGCCCGACACCGTTCCGCGGAACTGCTCACCCAACGTTTCGCCGGATCGTCGCAACATCGCCTGCTGGCACGGCTCGATCACGCCTGGTCCGATGTACTGGCGTTGACTCTGCTTCGCCATGGCGAACAAAGCCAGGTGTTCGGTACCCGGCTGGCGATCGCCGACCAGCTGCTGGGCCGCCTGCCGATCGGCAACCGCAGCAAGCTGCTGGACGAGGTGGAGGCTGGCCTGCGGCAAATAGGCATGCAGGATGATGAAGTCGCGCAGGCGGCCCGACGCATGATCGACGCCAATCGAACAGAAGACGCCGGCACTCCGGCCAATCCCGGTAATGCCGGCATGCATTCGAGGCGGCAGGAAAAACCGGTCCGTGAGGATGCGCAAATCCCCCGCGCTGTCGCGAGCGCCGCAGGTGTCGCGCCGAATGCCGAGATACTGCGCATCCACCGGCATCTGCGGACATTGGCCATGGGAACCTGGTTCGAGTTCGTCGATGCCTCCAGCGGCGCGCACAGCCGGCGCCGACTCGTGTGGTATTCGGCATTGACCGGTCACAGCTTGTTCGTCACCCGCAATGGCCAGCGTGCCGAGGAGCTGGGCGAATTGCAGCTGGCCCACGAGATCGCCGGTGGCCGCGCGCGCGAGATGGCGCCGGACCACGAGGACGTGCTCGATCACGCATGGCGCGCCGTTACCCGGGAGATCCCCTTGAGCCGCATCTCATGAATCGTACCGACCACGACCACCAGCGCGACGAACGCAGGGCACAACGCAAATCGGTCGACGTCGTGACCGAGGTCACCGACGTCATTACCGGGTTGCCCATGGGCCAGATCGGCAATGTATCGGGGACCGGCATGCTGTTGATCGGCCCCGCGGCGCCGCGCAGCGAAGCGATCTATCAGTTGCGTCTGCCGTTGCCGGGCAGCAGCGGCTCGTCGCCATACATCGAAGTGGGCGTACAGGAACAGTGGCACGAACATGCCGCGTCGGCCGACCAGTTCTGGGCCGGCTACCGCATCATCTCCATCACCGAAGAGAACGAAGCCCAACTGCAGGCATGGCTGGCACTGCCTGCGTGAGGTCGCCGTGCGCACCGGGCTTGCGGCTCGTCGCGTAGTCGCCAAAAACAACGGGCGCCGCAGCGCCCGTTGTTTTCGATCCCTCGCCGCGATCAGAGCGAGTAGTACATCTGGAATTCCAGCGGATGCGTGCTGGCGCGGTACTTGGTGACTTCCTTCATTTTCACTTCGATGTAGGCGTCGATGAAGTCGTCGGTGAACACGCCGCCCGCCTTCAGGAAGTCGCGGTCCTTGTCCAGCGCTTCCAGCGCGGCGTCGAGGCTGGAGCAGACTTGCGGGATGTTCTTCTCTTCTTCCGGCGGCAGGTCGTACAGATCCTTGTCGGCCGGCGCACCCGGGTCGATCTTGTTGAGGATGCCGTCGAGGCCGGCCATCATCAGCGCGGTGAACACCAGGTAGCCCGACTGCATCGGATCGGGGAAGCGCACCTCGATGCGGCGGCCCTTGGGGCTGGCCACATAGGGGATGCGGCAGCTCGCCGAACGGTTGCGGGCGGAGTAGGCCAGCATCACCGGCGCCTCGAAGCCCGGCACCAGGCGCTTGTAGCTGTTGGTGGTGGAGTTGGAGAACGCGTTGATCGCGCGGGCGTGCTTGAAGATGCCGCCGATGTACCACAGCGCGGTCTGCGACAGGCCGCCGTAGAGGTCGCCGGCAAACAGGTTCTCGCCGTTCTTGGCCAGCGACTGATGCACGTGCATGCCGCTGCCGTTGTCGCCGACCAGCGGCTTCGGCATGAAGGTGACGGTCTTGCCGTTCTGGTGCGCCACGTTCTTGACCACGTACTTCATGGTGATCAGTTCGTCGGCTTTCTTCACCAGGGTGTTGAACTTGACGCCGATCTCGCACTGGCCGGCATTGGCCACTTCGTGGTGATGCACTTCGACAGTCTGGCCCAGCGACTCCAGTACCTTGCACATGTCGGCGCGCAGGTCGCCCAGCGAATCGACCGGGCTGACCGGGAAGTAGCCGCCCTTCACGCCCGGCCGGTGGCCCGAGTTGCTGCCGTCGTACTTGTAGCGCGACGACCACGTCGCTTCTTCGGAACCGATCTCGTAGAACACGCGGCCCGGGTCGTTCTGCCAGCGCACCGAATCGAAGATGAAGAACTCCGGCTCCGGGCCGAAGAACGCGGTGTCGGCGATGCCGGTGGATTTCAGGTACGCCTCGCCGCGCTTGGCGATCGAGCGCGGATCGCGGCCATAGGCCTGCATCGTCGACGGCTCCAGCACATCGCAATGCACGATCAGCTGCACGTGCGAACTGAAGGGATCGAGATGGGCGGTGTCCGGGTCCGGCATCAGCACCATGTCCGATTCATTGATCCCCTTCCAGCCGGTGATCGACGAACCGTCGAACATCTTGCCGTCCTCGAACGTCGACTCGTCGACCGCGTGGGCCGGGAAGCTGACGTGGTGGTGTACGCCGAGCATGTCGGCGAAGCGGAAGTCGACGAACTCGACCTCATGTTCCTGGATCAGGTCGAGCACTTTTTTGGCGGACATGTAGCAACCTCGGCTGTGAAGGATGAGCTGGATAGAGCAAAGCCCATGCCAATGGAAGAAACCGTGTACGGCAACGGCTGCGGGCTTTTCCCGGCGCGTCGGACGGGCTGCGAAGAAACATGATGGTGCAATACAGGCAATGTATTGCACCATCATGAATCATTCGACCAGGTCACTCGGGCACATAGGCGACGCGCCGCTCACACATCGTAAGCGCTTTCGCCGTGCGAGGTAATATCCAGCCCTTCGCGCTCGGCTTCGGGCGATACGCGCAGGCCGAACACCGCCTTGACCACGAAGTACGACAGCACCGAGACCAGCCCGCTCCAGACCACGGTGATGCCCACGCCCAGCGCTTGCACGCCGAGCTGGTGGCCGATCGAGAAACCTGCCGCACCGGTGCCGCCGAGTGCCGGCGCGGTGAACACGCCGGTCAGCAGCGCGCCCACGATGCCGCCGATACCGTGCACGCCGAACACGTCCAGCGCGTCGTCCGCGCGCAGCAGTTTCTTCAGGCCGGTCACGCCCCACACGCAGCAGAGGCTGGCCACGACGCCCACCACGATCGCGCCCATCGGTCCCACCGTGCCGCAGGCCGGCGTGATGCCGACCAGGCCGGCGACCGCGCCGGAGGCGCCGCCCACCATCGACGCATGGCCGCGCAGGAGCGCCTCGACCGCCAGCCATGCCAGCACCGCCGCGGCGGTGGCCAGCAAGGTGTTGATGAAGGCCAGCGCCGCACCCGAGTTCGCCTCCAGGTTGGAGCCGGCGTTGAAGCCGAACCAGCCCACCCACAGCAGCGCCGCACCGATCATGGTGAAGGTGACGTTGTGCGGTTTCATCGGTTCGCGGCCGAAGCCCAGCCGCGGCCCGACCAGGTACGCGCCGACCAGGCCGGCGATACCGGCGTTGATGTGCACCACGGTACCGCCGGCGAAATCCAGCGCGCCCTTGGCGAACAGATAGCCGTTCGGTCCGTACCACACCATGTGGGCGATCGGCAGGTAGGCGAAGGTGAACCACAGCGCGGCGAACAGCAGCACGGCGCGGAAGCGCATCCGCTCGGCGAACGAGCCTACGATCAGCGCGCCGGTGATGCCGGCGAAGGTGGCCTGGAACGCCACGAACACGTACTCAGGCAACGACACGCCGGCGCTGAACGTGGCCGCCAAGGTGTCCTTGGTGACGCCGCGCAGGAATATCTTGTCGAAGTTGCCGATGAACGGGCCGCCGCCGTTGAACGCGAGGCTGTAGCCGTAGGCAGCCCACAGCAGCAGCAGCAACGAAAATACCGTCATCACCTGCATCAGCACCGACAACACGTTCTTCGAGCGCACCAGGCCGCCGTAGAACAGCGCCAGTCCCGGCACCGTCATCAGCAACACCAGCAGCGTGGAGGTGAGCATCCATGCCACGTCGCCCTTGTCGACCACCGGCGCGACCGCCTCGGCATGCAGCATCGGCGCGGCCAGGCCGAGTACCAGCAACGGCAACCACGTGCGGATGCCACGGAACAACTTGAACTCTTTCATGGAAACCTCGTGCGGTTCGGTCAGAGGGCGTCGGCGTCGAGCTCGCCGGTGCGGATGCGGATCACCTGATCCACGTGGGTGACGAAGATCTTGCCGTCGCCGACGTTGCCGGTGCGGGCCGAGCGCTGGATCTCCTCCAGCACGACATCGAGCAGTTCGTCGGACACCACCACCTCGAGCTTGAGCTTGGGCAGGAAATCGACGACGTACTCGGCGCCGCGATACAGCTCGGTGTGACCCTTCTGGCGGCCGAAGCCGCGCACTTCCGTCACCGTGATGCCCGAGACGCCCGTTTGCGCGAGTGCATCGCGGACCTCATCGAGCTTGTAGGGACGGATGACGCTGGTAACCATTTTCATGCGTGACTCCCAGGGTGGATTTTCTGCAATGCGATGCGCCGGCTCAGAACGCCTTGGCCAGGGTCAGCACCGCCGTGGCTCGGCCCAGGTAGCGGTCGTGCGCATTGGTGTAGACGGCCCTGCTCGCGTTGGTGTCGTAGTAGCCCAGCGCCACCGAATAGCCGCTGGCGAAATTGCGCGTCACGCCCAGCTTCCAGTCGGTGTACGACGCACCGGGCGTGTTCTCCACCTTCTGGTGGCCGACATGGGCATTGAGCAGCCAGCCCGGCGCGAACTCCTGGTTCCACGACAGGTCGACATAGCTGCTGTGCTTGCTGCCGGCAAAGCCGAACAGGTTGGTGAAGGCATGTGAGTATTTGAGCGACACGCTCTTCCAGGTCAGTGCCGCATAGCCCTCGGTGGTGTTGGGCAGGGTGAAGCCGGATGGATAGCTGCCCGGATACTGATAGCGATACAGGCCGACGTCATAACTCCAGTCGCTGGAGAAGCTGCCGCGGTAGCCGCCGTAGAAATCGAGCTCCAGGCTGCTGGAAATCGGCTGGGCCGACGTCGACGCATCGGACAGCCAGCTGACGTTGCTGCCCCAGCCGCCGATGTACCAGCCGCTGGCGTGGTCGTATTCGAGGCCGGCCTGCGCGGCGGGCTTGCGATTGGTCTGCGAAATGCCGCGGAACAGGTAGTCGTTGACCACGTCGGCGCTGCCGACCCACTTGCTGGCCGCGGCCTCGTCGGCCAACGCCGGCGTCAGGCCGGAGGCGGCGAGCAGCAGGACGGCGGTGCCCACAGGTATCCAACATCGTTTCATGAGTTCGACTCCCCTTGACGAAACGGCAGGCACAGAGACGGACGTCCAGGCGTCTATGGATCACCGTGTTGTGACCCTGCGGATGCCGGGCCATGGCTCACCTGAGCAAGCCCCGTGCCATGGCGCGCAAGCGTTGCGGCATCCGCATCGACAGGGCTTGGGCGCGTCGATCACGCTCGCCTTAGCACCATCAACACGCGCGTGCGCGATGGGTTTGCACTGTTCCAGTGCGTGCCCAGGCGGCCGGACGGCGCCCGCGCCACCGCCCCCTCGAGGGCAAAACCCGTAAGCTATGGCGCTTCATGCCGGCGATGCGTTCGCCGGCACGCCCTCCACCCGCAACGGAACGTCCCGTGATCGATCTATTTCACGTCATCCTGCTCGGTATCATCGAAGGCATCACCGAATTCCTCCCCATCTCCAGTACCGGCCATCTGCTGATCGCCGAGAAGCTGGGCCTCGGTGCCCGCTCGGACCTGTTCAACGTAGGTATCCAGGCCGGCGCGATCCTCGCGATCACCCTGATCTACTGGGGCCGCATCTGGCAGTTGTTCACGCAGTGGCGCGAGCCGGCCAACCGCGATTACCTGTACAAGCTGGCCGTCGCGTTCCTGATCACCTGCGTGCTCGGGCTGATCGTCACCCACTATGGCTTCAAACTGCCGGAGACGGTGACGCCGATCGCCTGGGCGCTGGTGATCGGCGGCTTCTGGATGATCGGCGCCGAAGCGATTGCCGCAAAGCAGGCGGATCGCACCCAGGTCACCTGGCGGGTCGCGATCCTGGTCGGCATCGCACAAATGGTCGCCGGCATTTTCCCCGGCACCTCGCGCTCGGGCGCGACGATCTTCGCCGCGATGCTGGCGGGCACCAGCAATCGCGCCGCCGCCACCGAGTTCGCATTCCTGGTCGGCATCCCGACCATGTACGCGGCGACCGGCTACGAGCTGCTGAAGGTCTTGAAGAACGGCGGCGCGGCACACGAAGACTGGACGGCGCTCATCGTCGGCTTCGTGGTCTCGGCGATCGTCGGCTTCATCGCCGTGAAGTGGCTGCTCGGCTACATCCGCAGCCATCGCTACACCGCTTTCGCGATCTACCGCATCGCGCTCGGCATCGCCTTGCTGGCGCTGATGCCGACGGGGGCCTGACGTTTCGCAGGACCCCGGAATATAGAGACGACGTAGGAGCCCGCTGGCGGGCGATGCTCTTGTCTTGATCTTTCCTACCCACCATCGAAACAAGAGCATCGCCCGCCAGCGGGCTCCTACACACAGGTACACACAATCGCGCTCAGGCGATGGCGGCTACGCGCTCGCCGCGTTCGGCCTGCTCGGCCTTGATCCGTGCCGTGATCCGGCACTGCGGTTCGCTGGTGCGCTGGAACAGTTCGTTGACCCACTCGATGAAGGCCTGCACGCGCGCGGACAGATGCCGCTTCTGCGGGTAGACGATCCATACCGGCGAGCCGGTGGAAATCGTATCGGTCATGACGATCTCCAGCTGCCCCTTGGCCAGCGCGCTGGCGGCAAGGCAGTGCGCGATCTGGATGATGCCCAACCCGGCGACCGCCGCCTGGATGACCGATTCGCCGTCGTTGATCAGCATGTGCGCGTCGATATCCAGCGCAACGCGTCCGCTCGGCGTGTCGAACTGCCACTGGTAGGGCTTGCCCGTGTTCGGATAGACGTAGTTGATGGCGCGATGCTGCTTGAGGTCGTCGATGCTGTGCGGCGCGCCGTGCTTGCGCAGGTAGTCCGGCGAGGCGCACAGCACATTGTTGAAGTAGCCGAGCTTGCGTGCGATCAGGTTGGAGTCGGCCAGCTCGCCCATGCGGATGGCGCAGTCGTAGCCCTCTTCGTTGAGGTCGAAGTGGTAGTCGCACATGGCCAGCTCGAGCCGGATATCCGGGTAGCGCTGCTCGAACTCGGCCAGATTCGGAATCAGCGACGCGCGGCCGATCGCCGAGTGGGCGGCTACCCGCAACTTGCCGACCGGATGGCTGCGCGCATGCCCCATCGCCTCCGTGGCCTCGGCCAGATCGGCGAGGATCTCCTTGCAACGTGCATGAAACGAAGCACCATCGTCGGTCAATCGCAACGATCGGGTCGAGCGGAACAGTAGCCGCGCGCCGAGCTGGGTTTCCAGCCGGGCGATCGCCCGGCTCACACCGGACGGAGTCATCCCCAACTGGCTGGCGGCAGCAGCGAAGCTCTTGGCCTCGACCACCCGCACGAAGGTCGAAATTGCTGAAAAGTCTTCCATTGCCCGGATTCCTGGCCGATTCGTGATCGCGAGTCACGAGTGTAATGCGCAAGAAGCGGATTTTCTATACCGTCAGGTACACCTATTCTTTCGTCCCTTCGCCGGGGACGTGTACCGGCCTGTCAGGTTCTGGGAGCGCAACATGAAAAAACAATGGATGCTGATACCTCTGCTGGCCGCCGGTGTGATGGGCAGCTGGGTTCTCCTGCATGGCCGCAGCAGCCAGGCGCAAACACCGGCTGGCGGCGGTCCGGCCGAGGTGACGGTGGCGCAGGCGCTGACCCGCCAGGTCAGCGACAGCGCCGAATTCACCGGCCGGCTGCAAGCGGTCAATACGGTGCAGGTGCAGCCGCGGGTCGGCGGCTTCGTGGACTCGGTGCATTTCCAGGAAGGCGCGCTGGTGCACAAGGGCGATGTGCTGTTCCAGCTCGATCCGCGCCCGTATCAGGCCGAGGTCGACCGGCTCAGTGCGAATCAGGCGCAGGCCCGTGCCGAGTTGAGCCTGGCCGAGACCAACCAGCGCCGCGCCGAGATGCTGCTGGCGCAGCACGCCGTGGCGCAGCAGGACGCGGATCGCGAGAGCACGGCCGAACAAAGCGCGCGTGCCCAGCTGGCGGCCAGCACGGCCGCGCTGGCCGCCGCGCGGCTGAACCTGGATTTCACCCAGGTGCGCTCGCCGATCGATGGCCGCGTCAGCAATGCCCGCGTCAATCCCGGCAACCTCGTCACCAGTAGCGACGTGCTGACCAGCGTGGTTTCGGTCAATCCGGTCTACGTCTACTTCGACGTGGACGAACAGACCTGGCTCAAGCTGGACCACCTGCGCAGCGGCGCGGCGAAGGCCGGACGCGACGCACGGATCGAAGCCGCGATGGGCCTGGCCGACGAATCCGGCCATCCGCATAAAGGCCGCCTCGACTTCGTCGACAACCAGCTGCACGCCGGCTCCGGCACGATGCGGCTGCGCGCGGTGTTCGACAACACCGACGGGCTGTACACGCCCGGCCTGTACGCCCGCGTGCAGTTGCAGAGCGGCCAGGCCCGCCCGCGCGTGCTGGTGGACGACCGTGCGATCGGCACCGACCTCGGCAACCAGTTCGTCTACGTGGTCGACAAGCAGCACAAGGTGGAATACCGCAAGGTCAGCACCGGCGCGCTGTTTCACGGCCTGCGCGTGATCGAAAGCGGCCTGGACGCCAACGACGTGGTGATCGTCAACGGCTTGCAACGCGTGCGTCCCGGTGCCGAGGTGAACCCGCAGAAGGTGGCGATGAGCTACCGCCTCGACGCGGCCGACAAGGCGCTGGTCGAACGCGGCGACGCACCGGACGCCAATGACTCGCGCACGGCGCAGGCCGGCACGGCGGCGGTGAAGGCTCCGCAGGGTTGACCGCGCCTCCCCTCCCCTGCGACCGAAGCAGCCGGGGAAGAATGGAGCCCTCCCGCGAACCGCGCAGCGAAAACCAGAACGCGTAGCAAGAAACAAGCATTACCCCCTCCCCACCTCTCCCTGCGACGCAGGGGCAGGAGCAAAGAAGACCGAAGCCGCGAAACGGCTTCGTCGAGGATTCATTGCATGAAGAACATCGCCCAATTTTTCGTCAACCGGCCGATCATGGCCGCCGTGCTGTCGCTGCTGTTCGTGATCACCGGCTCCATCGCGGTGTTCAAGCTGCCGATCAGCGAATACCCCGAGGTGGTGCCGCCCACCGTGGTGGTGCGCGCCAGCTATCCCGGCGCCAACCCGAAAGTGATCGGGGAAACCGTCGCCACGCCGCTGGAGGAACAGATCAACGGCGTCGAGGGCATGCTGTACAGCTCCTCGCAGGCGACCAGCGACGGCGCGCTGACGCTGACCGTGACCTTCGCGCTGGGTACCGATCTCAACACCGCCCAGGTCGACGTGCAGAACCGCGTGGCGCAAGCCTTGCCCAAGCTGCCGGAGGAAGTGCAGCGGCTGGGCGTGACCACGCAGAAGAGCTCGCCCGACCTCACCATGGTGGTGCATCTCACCTCGCCGGATCAGCGCTACGACATGCTGTACCTGTCGAACTATGCGCGGCTGCACGTGAAAGACGTGCTGGGCCGGCTCGACGGCGTCGGCGACGTGCAGATCTTCGGCGCGGGCGAATACTCGATGCGCGTGTGGCTGGACCCGCAGAAGCTGGCGCAGCGCGGACTCACCACCGGCGACGTGGTCAACGCGATCCGCGAGCAGAACGTGCAGGTCGCCGCCGGTGCGCTGAACGCGCCGCCCGGGCCGACCAATTCGGCATTCCAGCTCAACATCAACACCCGCGGCCGGCTGGTCAGCGAGGACGACTTCCGCAACATCATCGTGCGCACCGACGCGAACGGCGGCGTCACCCATCTGAGCGACATCGCCAAGGTCGACCTGGGTTCCAACAACTACGCGCTGCGCAGCCTGCTCGACAACAAGCCGGCAGTGGCGCTGCCGATCTTCGCACGGCCCGGCTCCAACGCGATCCAGATCTCCGACGAAGTGCGCGCCACTATGGCGCAGCTGAAGAAGGAGTTTCCGCAGGGCGTGGACTACTCGATCGTGTACGACCCGACCGTATTCGTGCGCGGCTCGATCGAAGCGGTGGCGCATACCTTGCTGGAGGCGATCCTGCTGGTGGTGCTGGTGGTGATCCTGTTCCTGCAGACCTGGCGCGCCTCGATCATTCCGCTGGTGGCGGTGCCGGTGTCGCTGATCGGCACATTCGCGGTGATGTACCTGGCCGGCTTCTCGCTCAATGCGTTGTCGCTGTTCGGACTGGTGCTGGCGATAGGTATCGTGGTCGATGACGCGATCGTGGTGGTGGAAAACGTGGAGCGGCACATCGAGCTGGGCCAGCCGCCCAAGGAAGCTACGCGCCAGGCGATGCGCGAAGTCACCGGCCCCATCGTGGCGACCGCGCTGGTGCTGTGTGCGGTGTTCATCCCGACCGCGTTCGTCAGCGGCCTCACCGGCCAGTTCTATCGCCAGTTCGCGCTGACCATCGCGATCTCCACGGTGATCTCGGCGTTCAACTCGCTGACCCTGAGCCCGGCGCTGGCCGCAGTGCTGCTGAAGAGCCACGACACGCCGAAGGACCGCCTTACCCGCGCGATCGACCGCACGTTCGGCTGGCTGTTCCGGCCGTTCAATCGCATGTTCCACCGCGGGTCGGAGCGCTACGTGGGTGGCGTGAAACGCATCGTCGGCAAGGGCAAGCTGGCGCTGGTGCTGTACGCCGGACTGATCGCCCTGACCTGGTTCGGCTTCTCGCACGTGCCGACCGGCTTCGTGCCGGGCCAGGACAAGCAATACCTGGTGGCGTTCGCGCAACTGCCCGATGCGGCCTCACTGGATCGTTCCGAGGACGTGATCCAGCGGATGAGCGCGATCGCGCTGAAGCAGCCGGGCGTCGAACATGCCGTCGCATTCCCGGGCCTGTCGATCAACGGTTTCACCAACTCGACCAACTCCGGCATCGTGTTCGTCACGCTGAAGCCGTTCGAGGACCGCCGCAGCGCGGATCTTTCGGCCGGCGCGATCGCCGGCGCGCTGAACCAGAAGTTCGGCGCGATCCAGGACGCCTACATCGCAGTGTTCCCGCCGCCGCCGGTGATGGGACTGGGCACCATCGGCGGCTTCCGCCTGCAGCTGGAGGACCGCAGCGACCGCGGCTTCGACGAGCTGTACAAGCAGACCCAGAACCTGATCGCCGCCAGCCGGAAGGATCCGGCGCTCGCCGGACTGTTCTCCAGCTTCCAGGTCAGCGTGCCGCAGGTCGACGCCGACGTGGATCGCGAGAAGGCCAAGGCCGAAGGCGTGAACCTCGGCGACGTCTACCAGACCATGCAGGCCTACATGGGTTCGCTGTACGTCAACGACTTCAACCGGTTCGGCCGCACGTACCAGGTCAACGTGTCCGCCGACCCCGCGTTCCGCCACACGCCGCAGGACATCCTGCAGCTGAAGACGCGCAACGCGCAGGGCCAGATGGTGCCGCTGGGTTCGTTCGTCACCGTGCAGCAGGGTGCCGGCCCGGATCGCGTGCAGCATTACAACGGCTACCCGACTGCCGAGATCAACGGCGGCCCGGCGCCGGGCTACAGCTCCGGCCAGGCGCAGGCGGCGATGGAAAAACTGGCGAAGGACAACCTGCCCAACGGCATCAGCTTCGAGTGGACCGAACTGACCTACCAGCAAATCCTGGCCGGCAACACCGCGATCCTGGTATTCCCGTTGTGCGTGCTGCTGGTGTTCCTGGTGCTGTCGTCGCTGTACGAGAGCTGGTCGCTGCCGCTGGCGGTGATCCTGATCGTGCCGATGGTATTGCTGTCCGCGATCGCCGGCGTGTGGCTCTCCGGTGGCGACAACAACATCTTCACCCAGATCGGATTGATCGTGCTGGTCGGGCTGGCGTGCAAAAACGCGATCCTGATCGTCGAGTTCGCCCGCGAACGTCAGCATGAAGGCATGAGCCGTCACGAAGCGGTGCTGGAAGCGGCCAAGCTGCGGCTGCGCCCGATCCTGATGACGTCGTTTGCCTTCATCATGGGTGTGGTGCCGCTGGTGACCTCGCAAGGCGCCGGTGCCGAGATGCGCCATGCGATGGGCGTGGCGGTGTTCTCCGGCATGCTGGGCGTGACCATCTTCGGACTGATCTACACCCCGCTGTTCTATGTCCTGATTCGCGCCCTGGTCGAGCGCCGCGAAGCGCGTGCGGCCGCACGCGCCGCGGCACACGCCCTGCCGGCGCTGGAGAACCACTGATGAAAATGTCTCTCAAGGTCGCCGCGCTGAGCGCGGCCCTGGCCCTGGCCCTGGCCGGCTGCGCCAGCGTGGGTCCGAACTATCGCGAAACGAAACCCGCCGCACCACAGCTGCAGGGACTGGATGCGGCACAAGAGAACAACGCGCAGTTCCAGGCCGCGTGGTGGAAGCAGTTCAACGACCCCACGCTGGACGCGCTGATCCAGCGCGCAGCTGCCAACAATCTGGACCTGCGCATCGCGGTGGCACGCCTGCGCGAGTCGCGGGCGCTGCTCAGCGGCGCCAAATCCGACCAGCTGCCGACGATCGATACCGGCGTGGACTACACGCGCAGCCGCGGTCAGCAGCCGGGCTTCGGCACGCAGCGGCAGACGGTGACGACGTACCGGGCCGGCTTCGACGCGTCGTGGGAGCTGGACCTGTTCGGCGGCGTGCGCCGTTCGGTGGAAGCGTCCCGGGCCGATCTCGGCGCCAGCGAGGCGGCACTGCACAGCGCGCAAGTGAGTCTGCTGGCCGAGGTCGCACGCAACTATTTCGAATTGCGCGGCAGCCAGCTGCGACTGGACATCGCGCGGCGCGACATCGAAAGCCAGCAACAGACCGTGCATCTGACCGACCTGCGCCAGCAGCTCGGCTCCGGTTCCGAGCAGGACGTGGCCAGCGCGAAAGCCCGGCTCAGTGCGGTGCAGGCGCAGCTGCCGCTGCTGCAGACGCAGGCCAGCGCCAGCGAATTCCGGCTCGCCGTACTGCTGGGCGAACGGCCGGGCGAACTCGACATCGACGTCTCGCCGAAGAGCTTCACGCCGATTGCGGTGAGCCTGCCGATCGGCGACGCCGGCGACGTGCTGGCACGGCGGCCGGACGTGCGTATCGCCGAACGCGAATATGCCGCCGCCACGGCACGCATCGGCGTGGCCAAGGCGGACTTCTTTCCGCACATCACGCTGGGCGGCTTCCTCGGTTTCCTGGCCGGACGCAGCAATGATTTCGGCAGCCCGTCGACGCGCGCATGGTCGCTGGCGCCGAGCATCAGCTGGTCCGGCCTGAACATCCAGCGCGTGCGCGCCAACCTGCATGTCAGCGAAGCGCGCGCCGACGCGGCGCAGGCGAACTACCAGCAGGCCGTTTTGCTGGCGATCGAGGACATCGACAACGCGGTCACCGGATTCAACCAGCAACGTGTGCGGGTGGATCATCTGATCGAGCAGAGCACGCACAGCAAACGCGCCGCCGACCTGGCCCGCGTGCGCTACCAGGAAGGCGCCACCAGCTTCCTCGAACTGCTCGATGCCGAACGCACCCAGCTCGCTGCCGAAGACGATCTGGCCCAGGCCGAGGCGGCGATCAACACCCGCGCCGTGGCGCTGTACAAGGCGCTAGGCGGCGGCTGGCAGGCCTGTGGCGACGAGCATTGCAGCGCCGTGGCCAAGTCCGACGCCGCGCCATGAGCCGGCCGGCCCGACGCGTGCCGGCGACGGCGACCGCACCGGTCTATCGTGTGGCGCTGGTCACCGGCGCCAACCGCGGCCTCGGCTTCGAGGTGGTGCGCCAGCTCAGCGAACGCGGCATGACCGTGCTGCTGGGTGCGCGCGATTTCGACAAAGGCCTGCATGCGGTACGCAAGCTCGCCGGGGCACCCGGCGAGGTGATCGCGGTGCAGCTCGACGTGACCCGGCAGGACGAGGTCGATGCGCTGGTGCGCTGGATCGAGATTACCTACGGCCGGCTCGACGTGCTGGTCAACAACGCCGGCGGCCATTACGACCACGACGCCGCGGCCAGCACCCGCGACATCACGCCGGCGCACGCCGCGCTGGAGACTCACCTGTTCGGCAGCTGGCGTCTGTCCAGCGCATTGCTGCCGCTGATGCGGCGGCACGGTTACGGCCGCATCGTCAACGTATCGAGCGGTTGCGGCGCCAGCGGCTCGACCAGCGCCAGCTGCGTGGCGTATCGCACTTCCAAGGCCGCGCTCAACGCCTATACTCGAACGCTGGCGGCGGAGCTCGAGGGCAGCGGCATCGCGGTCAACGCCGTGTGTCCTGGCTGGGTCGCCACCGAGCTGGGCGGCCCCGGCGGCCGGCCCGTGGAGCGCGGCGCGGCAGGCATCGTATGGGCAGCCGACCTGCCCGTGCCAGCACCGACCGGGCGCTTCTTCCGCGACGGCGAAGTGATTCCCTGGTGAGCGGCCGAGGGGCGAGGTCCGCTGTGTTGCGGGGAACGCTGCACACCGGCCGTGGCTTGTCTCGTGGGAGCGACTTCAGTCGCGATGGCGTAGCAGCGCACTGCGCCATCCGGTGGTGCGTCGAGCAACGGCGATACCGGGATACTGCAGGCAGCTACCGCGGCCATCGCGACTGAAGTCGCTCCCACACAGGGTTGCCTAGTTCTTTCCCGGCCAGCTGTGCTGCGAGTACAGCGCGTGCCAGCGGCCGTCGACGTAGACGAAGATGTCGGACGAACGCACGTCGCTGGCCGCACCCTTCGCCGGGTCGTAGAACGACAGGATCGCGGTGTCGCCGTGGATCACGACCGCCTTGCCCGACGGATGCGCCTTGATCCATGCCTCCACCTTGCGACGTTCCTCGTCCGAACCGCGGTTCTTCACCGCGTGCGCCATGATCGCGGACTTTGGATGCACCGCGCCGTCGGCGCCGACCGAGCGGTACTCGGGCAGCAGCATGGCATCGAGCCAGACGGTATCACCACTAAGTTCGGCCTCCAGCCAGTGCTGATCCACCGCGATCACCGCCGCTTCGGTCCTGGCGGTTTCGTCCGGGCCAGTCGCCGCGATCGCACCCGTCATTCCCGTCGTCGTGGCGGCAAGGCACGCCAAGCCGATCTGGAAGAGATATTGCTTGCGCATGCTGCTGCCCTCGTCCGCGGCGAGATTGCCGCTGAGGCAGCCTGCCCGGCATGGCGGTGCGCCGCACCGTTCCTGTGACGACCGACGACGATGACGGGACAAACGGTCGCCACGCATTGGGCAGCGGTCGCGCTGACCGGCGCGCGATTCGCCTACGACGCCTTCGACCATCGATACGTGCCCGCGTGCCGTTCATCACCCCCACGGTGCCTGTCGTCACAAGATCAGCGACGCCACCGATAGTCCATGCCAGCCTGATTTCATCAACCACATCGGCGCCTCGTCTGAAGGCTTGTACAGCGGACGCGCGGCAAGGGAGATAGACATGCGGAAAATTGACACGCGCCTGCCGGCACTCAGCGCGATCCTTGCAGCCACGGCCTTATTCGCCGGCATGGCCCACACGGTTCGGGCCATGTCGCCGGATTCTTCGCCAACGGCCACGATCTTCGCGCCCGGCGAGATCGCCGGGACCGACGACGATGGCGCGGCGGCGTTCACGCCCGACGGCGCGACGGTGTATTTCATGCGCGGCACCGACAGCTCCACGCTGATGGAATCGCACCGTCACGGCGGCCACTGGTCGAGCCCGCGGGTCGCGCCATTCTCCGGCCGATGGCGCGACCTCGATCCGGCGATGGCTCCGGATGGTTCGTTCGTGCTGTTCGTCTCGAACCGGCCGACCGGGTCGGGCGGCTCGCCCATCGACGCAGTCAGCGCGGGCAAGCGCTATGCCGGTCGCGGCATGAACCTGTGGCGGGTGAATCAGCAAGGCCATGGCTGGAGCGCGCCGGTGCGACTGCCCGATATCGTCAACAGCAGTTCGATGACGTTTGCCCCCAGCGTCGCGGCCGACGGCAGCATCTACTTCATCGGCCGCAGCGCGCCGGACGCGCAGCTCCATCTGCTGCGCTCGGTCTACCGCGATGGCGGCTACCAGCGGCCGTATGCGGTGACACTGGGCGATGCCAACGCGCAGATTCGCGATCCGGCGATCGCGCCGGACCGCTCGTTCATGGTCTTCAGCATCAAGCACGATACGCAGCAACCTTATCGGCTGGCCATCGCGTTCCACACGCCCACCGGCTGGAGCGCGCCGCGCGATCTCGGCGACACGGTGAACGGCGGCAAGCACAGCATGGGCGCCCAGCTGGGCCCCGATCACCGCACGCTGTATTTCTACAGCGATCGCCGCCTGCCGGCATTGGACCCAAATGCCGCGGCGACATGGAACAACGGCGCCGACCATATCTGGCAGGTATCGCTGGCCTCCTGGCAGGACGCACCATCCGCAACGGCTCCCACGGCTTCCCGCCAGCTTCAGGCGGAGCCGGCATGGGGGCTGGGCGACGATGCATCGCCCGCGTTCACACCGGATGGCCGGACGGTGGTGTTCGCACGAGGAAAGGGGCCCACGCGGCGGATCTATCTTTCGCATCGGCAGGCAGGAGTCTGGTCGACGCCGCAGCGTGCGCCGTTTTCGGACCGGTGGATGGACCTGGAACCCGTGATGGCGCCCGATGGCTCGTATCTGATCTTCATTTCCAACCGGCCCGCCACGGCCGGCGGCAAAGCGCTGGACGGCTACTTCGGCGGCAAGCCGCAACCTGGCCGCGGCGGCAACCTGTGGCGCGTGAACCGCGCGGGCAATGGCTGGGGCACGCCGATGCGGCTTCCCGATATCGTCAACAGCAGCCCGGCGACCTACTCGCCGGCGGTGGCGGCGGACGGCAGCTTGTATTTCATGAGGCCCGATCCGCAGAGCCATCATCTGCGGATCTACTTCAGCCAGTTTGCCGGCAGGCAATTCCAGCCGCCGGTACGGCTGCCCTTGCCGTCGAACGAAGGCGCGACCGCCGATGTCGATCCGGCGATCGCGCCGGACAAGTCCTTCATCGTGTTCAGTTCGAATCGTGAGCCCGCCGCAGCGAATACGAACGACTTGTTCATGGCCTTCGCCACACCTGCGGGCTGGGGCCTACCGATCCACCTCGGGCCGTCGGGCGAGGAGGCGCGTCTCGATCCAGACCTATCCACGCTGTATTTCACGGCGGCGGACCACCGCATCCATCGCCTGTCGCTCAGACCCTGGCTGACGGAACACAGGGCGAGCCGATCTCGATGAAACGGGGCCATGGGCCCACTGCGGCAGGGGCGCGTTGACTCCCGGCTCACGTTTCGCGCGGGCATCACTTCCGGCCTATCCGCCGGCTGCGCGGCATGGGCATACTGCGCGGATGAATAGTGAGCCAGCGGCTGGCGTGGCCAGCGAGAGTCCTGTGCCGGAAGACATCACCTCGCGGCAGACGAGGACCTGGGCCCTGGCATTCGGCTTCTGGACGCTGCTGGCGCTGTCCTACGCGCTCAGCGGCGGGCTGGCGTCGATCAGCGAGGGCTACCCGCCGGGATGGTTGCGCGCGCTGGCGTGGAACCTCAGCAACTTCTGGCTGTGGATGCTGCTGGTGCCGCTGGTGAGCTGGCTGGGCCGGCAGGGCACAGGGCGCGGCTGGGGCCGGTTTTGCCTGGTGCACGTGCCGGCCGCGCCGGCAGTGGCGCTGCTGCAGATGCTGGCACACCTGGTGGTGTTCTGGTCGCTATGCGGCCCCGGACGCATGCCGGTGCATACACTTGGCCAGTACCTGCGGATGGAGTTCGCCTACAGCTTCCACCTCGCCGTGCTCACCTACTGGATCATCCTGGTGGTGTTGCGCGGGCTGGAATCGCGCCGCCATCTGCGCGGCGAGCGTCTGCGCCGCACGCAGCTGGAGACGCAACTGGCCCAGTCCCAGCTGCAAGCGCTGCGCATGCAGCTGCAGCCGCACTTCCTGTTCAACACGCTCAACGCCATCTCGGCGCTGGCGCTGGCCGATCCGCTGCAGGCGCGGCTGATGATCGCGCGGCTCAGCGACTTCCTGCGGCTGACGCTGGAAGAGCGCCATGCGCCGCAGGTGCCACTGTCGCGCGAGCTGGATTTTCTCGGCTGCTATCTCGACATCCAGCAAGTGCGTTTCCAGGACCGGCTCAGCACCGAGTTGGATGTGGCCGACGACACCCTGGCGGCGGCGGTACCCAACCTGATCCTGCAGCCGCTGGTGGAGAACGCCCTGCGCCACGGCTTGCAGGACAAGCCCGGCGCCGGCATCCTGCGCGTCTCGACACGGCGCGACGGCGAGCAGCTGCAACTGCGCGTGGACGACGACGGCCTCGGCCTGCCGCCGCAAGGCGCACCCGAAGGCATCGGTCTGGGCAACACGCGCTCGCGCCTGCACATGTTGTTCGGCGACTTGGCGCGGCTCGAACTCGCCCCGCTGGCCGGCGGCGGCACGCGCGCCGAAGTGCGCCTGCCCTTCACCAGATACGTCGCATGACCACGCCACGCCTGCGCACCGTGCTGGTCGACGACGAAGTGCTGGCGCGGCTGGCCCTGCGCCAGGCGCTGGCCACGCACGACGAGGTGGAGATCGTCGGCGAATGCGGCAACGCCGCCGAGGCGATGCAGGCGGTGCGGGCGCTGCAGCCGGACCTGCTGTTCCTCGACATCCAGATGCCCGGCATGGACGGCTTCGAACTACTGCACGAACTCGCCTCCGACCGCCTGCCGCTGGTGGTGTTCACCACCGCGTTCGCCGAACACGCGCTGCGCGCGTTCGATGCGATGGCGCTGGACTACGTGCTCAAGCCGATCGACCAGGCCCGCTTCGACCAGGCCATGGCGCGGGTGAACCGGCACTGGCTAGGCCTGCACGCCGGCACCGGCGATGCGTCCGCACCGACGCCCGCCGATGGCTATGTGCAACGCCTCAGCGTGCGTCACGGCGAACACATCCGCGTGCTCCCCGTCGACGACATCGACTGGATCCGCGCCGACGGCAACTACCTGCACATCCACATCGGCCCGACGCGCTACCTGCATCGCGACACCTTGCGTCACCTGCTGGCGCAGCTCGACCCCGCGCGCTTCCTGCGCATCCACCGCGGCACACTCGTGAACCTCGCGCGCATCCGCGAAGTGCATCCGCTGTTCAAGGGCTGTGCGGAAGTCGTGCTGCACGACGGCACCAGACTGGATCTCAGTCGGCGCTTCCGCGCGGGTGCGCGTAGCGTGCTGGGCCTGCCCTGAAGGCCTCTGCCCACATCCGTTGAGTCGCGCGCGCCAAAACGAATGCATCGGAAAGTGATCGTTTGGACCAGTCGCTTCGGCAATATTGTCGGTTTCCCAAGGCCGGTGGAGGGCGGCTTCCGACCCCTATGCGCAGGTCGCAACTATGCGCAGGTAGCTGGATGGAGACTGCGTTAACGCAGACGTGGGGCATCATACAGCGAGGTCGGTCGGCGCAGATCTGGACATAGTTTTCGTGCTCAAGTGCACTGGTGGTTCCACTTCTGGAGACCACCATGAGCATCGTTCACCGTTCCCGCAGTGTTGGCATCGACTGGCTCGCCGACGGGCCGATCGGCCCGTACGCGCATGCATTCAAGCAGCACATCACGGAGGGCAGGTACGCCACATCCACCTGCGCTGCCTACCTGGCTGGCATCACGCATTTCGCACGCTGGGCGCGCAGCACACGCCTCCAGTTGCGCCGGATCGACGAACGGTCGATCACCGAGTTCCTCGACGAGCACCTCCCGACCTGCAACTGCGCGGGACCCATGCGCCACGATCGACGGGACCTCAGCGCGGCACTGACCCATCTACTTGTCGTGCTTCGCGCGCAGGGCGCCATCGTGTCGCCGACCGTCGGCACTACCGAGGTGGAAGCGGAGTTGCTCCGATATGACCAATACATGGAGCACGCACGCGGCTTGGCGCCCAGGACCCGGAGCATGGCGCTGCGCATCGTCGGTCGGCTGCTGGCCGCGCGTTTCGGCGACGGCGTCCTCAACATCGCGGCAATGAAGCCCGAACACATTCGACGCTTCTTCGCGCAGCAAGCCAAGCTTTACAGCAAGCCTGCCAGTGCCGGCTCGGTGGTGGCGTCGCTGCGCGGCTACTTCCGCTACCGCGCCTCATGGGGGGACCGCGTTCACCGTCTGGTCGGAGCGGTGTCTTACCCTGCCAACTGGTCGCTGTCCTCGCTGCCCAAGACGCTGACGGCTGAAGAAGTCCAGCAGTTGGTCGCATCGCTCGGTCGCCCCGGTCGTTCGATGCGCCGCGCCGACGCCATCGTGCGCTGCGCCCTCGATCTTGGACTTCGCAGCGGCGAGATCGCTCGGCTCGGTTTGGACGATATCGACTGGCGCCGCGGCACGATTACGCTACGCCGTACCAAGGGGCGCCGCGAGGATGTGCCGCCGCTGCCCGCGACCACCGGCGAGGCCATCGCTGGCTACCTTAAGCAGGAGCGCCCCAAGACCAGCAACCGTGCCGTCTTCGCGCGCGCGGTGGCACCGCGTGATGAGTCCGTCGGCCCCGATCTCGTGCGCAAGACGATCCGGCAGGCCTACGCGCGCGCCGGGCTGCCCTACACACGCTCGCATCTGCTTCGCCACACGATGGCCAATCGGCTGCTGGCCGGTGGTTCGTCGCTGAAGGAGGTGGCCGACGTGCTGCGCCACCGCTCGCTGAACACCACGATGATCTACGCCAAGCTGGACAGCCGTACGTTGACTGAGGTTGCGTTGCCATGGCCGGGGAGTGCGGCATGAGCGCGCGCCCTTCCGTGCCGTCGCTTATCGAGAAGTTCTTGGCCGAACGCCGCCGGTTGGGGTTCTCCGACCGCAACGAGGGCTACGGCTTGCGCAGCTTCGCGGGCTATGTCCGGGCGGTCGGCCATCGCGGACCGTTGACGCTGGAGGTCATGGCCAACTGGGCGCGGCGGCTGAAGAAGCTGCGCACGTTCATGCGCTGGCTGCAGCAGTTCGAGCCACGCACCGAGGTGCCCGATGATGCGATCTTCGGGCGACTGCCGGAACGGCAGGCACCGCATATCTACAGCCAGCAAGAGGTCATCGACCTACTGGCTGCCGCCAGACGGCTCGGGCCTGTGGCGGGACTTCGCGGTGCCGTCTTCGAGACGCTGCTTGGCCTGATCGCTTCGACCGGTCTGCGTATCGGTGAAGCGCTGTCGCTGCGCAACTTGGACGTCGACCTCAAGACCGGAGTGCTGCACATCCACCAGGCCAAGTTTGGCAAGTCGCGCCAGGTGCCCATGCACCCCAGCACCGTGGACGCCCTGCGGCGGTATCGCCGGACGCGCGACCTGGCGGGTGAGTCTGCCGCGGAAGATGCCCCGTTCTTCATCGGCACCCGCGGTCGGCGTCGAGGGCTGCCGCTGGGTGACCGCCAGGTCCATCGCGTCTTCGGCCAACTCCGCCGGCAGTTGGGTTTGCATAACCCCGGAACGCACGATGCCCCACGCATCCACGACCTGCGGCACACCTTCGTCGTGCGCCGTATCCTCAAGTGGCAAGCCACAGGCGTGGACATCGATCAGGCCATGCTGTCGCTGTCGACCTACGTCGGCCATGCGATGGTAACCAACACCTACTGGTACCTCTCGGCTGTACCGGAGTTGATGGCGCTGGCTGCGGGCCGCTTCGAGTCGTTCATGTCGCACGCGGATGCCGAAGATGCGTAAGGCCACGGCACCCAAGCCACCGTCATTCGCCGCGCTGGTCCAGCAGTTCTTCACCGAGTATCTGGTCGCGCAACGTGCGCTCAGCCCACGCACAGTGGCCTGTTACCGCGATGCACTGATGCTGTTTCTGGACTTCGCCGGTTGCAGGCTGGGCAAGACCCCCACGGCGATGCAACTGGTCGATATGCGTCCCGAGTTGATCTTAGCCTTCCTTGATCACCTGGAGCAGGATCGGAACAATGCGGTTCGCAGCCGCAACCTAAGGCTCACTGCGTTGCGCGCGTTCCTGAAGTTCGCCGCACGCCGTGATGTGTCCTCGCTGCATGACATCGAGCGGGCGCTGGCGGTGCCGATGAAGCGCTTCGAACGGCCGCTGCTGGGGTTCCTCAGTCGAGCCGAGATGATGGCGGTGCTTGGGCAACCCGGCACGACCTGGTCCTCGCAGCGCGACCACCTCCTTCTGGCGATGCTCTACAACACCGGCGCGCGTGTGTCCGAGATCATCGGCGTGCGCGTGGTCGATGTCGTCCTGGAGGGTGGCGCCTGCGTGCACCTGCATGGCAAGGGGCGCAAGCTGCGATCCATACCGCTGTGGGGCACGACGGTTGTGGAAGTCCGCGCCTGGTTACGGCGGAACCCGACGCTACGCGGCGAGGCCGCCTTGCTGCCCAATCGTGATGGGCAGGCAATGCACCGATCCAACGTCGCCCAACGCCTGGCACTGGCCGTGAGACGGGCAGCCGCAGAACAACCCAGCCTCCACAAGAAACACATCTCACCCCACACGTTGCGACATACGAGCGCCATGCACCTGTTGCAGTCGGGCGTGCCGTTCAACGTGATCGCC
Source organism: Rhodanobacter terrae (assembly GCF_042657005.1). Taxonomy (NCBI): domain Bacteria; kingdom Pseudomonadati; phylum Pseudomonadota; class Gammaproteobacteria; order Lysobacterales; family Rhodanobacteraceae; genus Rhodanobacter; species Rhodanobacter terrae. Next base: position 133,124 of record NZ_JBHSNG010000008.1, on the reverse strand, counting down.
CTGTGGCTTGGGCACGAGAGTACGACGACCACTCATCGTTATGTCGAAGCCGACCTTGCGATGAAGGAGAAGGCGCTTGCACGACTGGAGGCACCGGATACCAAGATGCGTCGATACCGGGCACCGGACGCGCTCATGCGATTCCTGCAGACGTTGTAACTATGCGCAGGTGCGTCCAGCTCCAACCGCATTGCGCAAGGGGCTGGCGGCACCCGCGACGATCAACTGCGCATAGTTGCGACCTGCGCATAGGGGTCGACAAGCGACGGTTGAGGTCGAAACTCCAAAGTTTGTAAGCGGCCCGTTCTCCAAAGTTTGTGTTTGACCTACAAACTTTGGAGTTCTGTCCAAATTGCCGTCAGGAGCCGCTCGCCCGCCGGAAGTCGATTTGCACCAAGACGAGACATTGTCCATGATGGTGCAATGAGCGATCAGTCGTGGCGGGTGTGGGCGGAGCAGATGGCGACCGGGGTGGCCCTGGTCGACGCGGAGCTGCGCCTGTGCTGGCTCAACCCCGCCCTGATCGAATGTCTCGAGCTGGGTTTCCGCAACGCGGTGGGGCAGCCGCTCGGGCTGTTGCTGGACGATGCGGACGAGGGCGTGCTGCAGGCCAGCAAGGTGCTTGCGGAGCAGCGGCCGGCGCAGTGGCGCGGGGTGGCGCTGGCTGCGGCCGATGGCCGCGAAGTCAGCGCGGACATCGCGCTGCAGCCGTTCGGGGATGGCCTGCTGCTGGAAGTGCACGTGCTGGCCGAGCCGCGGTCGACGGGCTCGCCGCTGTCGGCCACCTTGCGCGGCTTCGCGCACGAGGTGAAGAACCCGCTGGCCGGTTTGCGCGGTGCCGCGCAGCTGCTGCAGCGACGGGTAGACAACGAGGATCTGCAGGCGCTGGCCGGCATGATCATCGACGAGGCGGACCGGCTCGGCACGCTGGCGAACCGCTTGCTGCATCACGATGGCGCGGCGCAGCTCGGCCCGGTCAACGTTCATCGCCTGCTGGAACGGTTGTGCGATCTGCTGCTGGCTGAACCCGCGCCGCCGCAGCTGCGCCACGACTACGATCCCAGCGTACCCGACCTGCACGGCGACGCCGACCGCTTGCAGCAGATCCTGCTGAACCTGGCGCGCAACGCACTGGAGGCCGGCGCGCGTACGCTGACGATGCGCACGCGGGTCGAGCACGGACTGCGCGTGCGCGAGCGGATGCTGCGCATGGCGCTGCGGGTGGACGTCATCGACGATGGTCCCGGCGTGCCCGCCGCACTGCGCGATACGCTGTTCCAGCCGCTGGTCTCCGGCCGTGCCGACGGCAGCGGCCTGGGCCTGGCGCTATCGCGCGAAATCGCCCACGAACACGGCGGAGAGCTGCGCTACAGCAGCCGCCCCGGCCACACGGTGTTCTCGCTGTACCTGCCGCTGGAGCGTACCCATGACTGAAGAAATCTGGATCGTCGACGATGATCGCGGGGTGCGTTTCGTGCTGGCCGAAGCCTTGCGCGATGCGGGCCTGACGGTGCGCGAGTTCGGCGAAGTGGCCGGTGTGCGCGCGGCATTGCGCGACACGCGGCCCGCGTTGCTGCTCACCGACGTGCGCATGCCGGGCGAGGATGGGCTGGCCCTGCTCACCGAACTGCAGGCGCTGGCGATCGGCCCGGTGATCGTGATGAGTGCGTATACCGACGTGGCCACCACCGCGGCAGCCTACCGCGCCGGCGCGGTGGACTATCTGGCCAAGCCGTTCGATCTCGATCACGCGGTGGCGTCGGTGCAGCGCGCGTTGGCCAGTGTCGCGGCGCCGACGGTGACCGGCAACCACGTCGTCGCGCCCGAACACGCGCTGCTGGGCGAGAGCGCGGCGATGCGCGAAGTGTTCCGGCTGATCGGCCGCGTCGCCGCCAGCGACCTCAACGTGCTGATCACCGGCGAAACCGGCACCGGCAAGGAGCTGGTCGCGCGGGCGTTGCACGTGGAAAGCGCGCGCAGCGGCAAGCCTTTCATCGCATTGAATACCGCGGCGATCCCCAGCGAGCTGCTGGAGAGCGAGCTGTTCGGCCACGAGGCCGGCGCGTTCACCGGAGCGACGCGCCGCGTTGCCGGCCGCTTCGAGCAGGCCGAAGGCGGCACGCTGTTTCTCGACGAGATCGGCGACATGCCGCTGGTGCTGCAGACCCGCCTGTTGCGCGTGCTGGCCGGCGGTGAGTTCTATCGCGTCGGCGGGCGCGAGTTGATCCGCTGCAACGTGCGCATCGTCGCCGCCACGCATCAGGATCTCGCGCTGCGCGTGGCCGCCGGGCAGTTCCGCGCCGATCTGATGCATCGCCTCGACGTGGTGCGCATCGAGCTGCCGTCGCTGCGCACGCGGCGCAGCGACATTCCGTTGCTGGCACAACATTTCCTCGCGGCCACCGCGCATGAGCTGAAACTGCCACCGAAACGTTTCTCTCGGGCCGCGTTGAAACTGGTTGCGCAGCGCGATTACCCGGGCAACGTGCGCGAGCTGGAAAACCTGTGCCGCCGGCTGGCGGTGATCGCGCCAGGCAGCGAAATCCTGCCCGCCGACCTCGGCAGCAGCGCGCACGCGCCCAGCGGCGGGGAGTGGACGGACGCATTGCGGGAGTGGGCGGTCGAGGCGCTGACCGGTGGCGAGGCGGACATCCATGCCCGCGCCCGCGAAGCGCTGGACCAGACACTGCTGCAGGCGGCACTGCAGGCCAACGAAGGCCACCGCCAGAACGCGGCGCAGGCGCTTGGCGTGGGACGCAACACACTCACCCGCAAACTCGGCGCCTCACGCACGCGTCGCCACTAGCCCGCACGGTCGAGGCTCTTTGTAGGAGCCCACTGGGGGGCGATTGCTCTTTCCATGGAAAAGCATCGCCCACGAGTGGGCTCCTACGGCAACGACGCGCGTGCGGTCAGCCGAGAGTGATGTGCAGCAGGTGGATCCGGCCATCGTCAAGCAGCTTGATGGGGGCATCGATGACCAGCGTTTGGCCGTCCAATTCAATATGGGTCACGCCACGGCAGACCCTGGCCGGATTCGACACGGTTATCTCGTAGCGGCTCGTGTGTCGCGTGCCCTGATAGCGATAGACGATCTGGAAACCTGGCCAGTCCCTGGGAATACATGGATCGATCCGCAGGCTGTCGCCTTGCGGTAGGAAGCCGAGCACCGCTTCCAGCCCGGCGCGATAAAGCCATGCGGCCGAGCCGGTGTACCAGGTCCAGCCGCCGCGGCCGATGTGCGGCGCGACGGAATAGACGTCGGCACTGACCACATAAGGTTCCACCTTGTAGCGCGCCGCCGCTTCGGCGCTATCGCTGTGATGGATCGGATTGAGCAGGTCGAACAGCCCGGCGGCACGGTCGCCGTCGCCGAGCTTCGCCCAGGCGAAGATCGACCAGGTCGCCCCGTGCGTGTACTGGCCGCCGTTCTCGCGCACGCCGGGCGGGTAGCCCTTGATGTAGCCGGGGTTCTGCGTGCCATGGTCGAACGGCGGGGTGAACAGGCGGGCGATCCGGTCGGCGCGATCCACCAGCAGCCGGTCGACCGATGCCATCGCCTGCGCCGCGTGCCGTGCGTCGTCGGCGCCGGCCAGCACGCTCCACGACTGCGCGATGGTGTCGATGCGGCATTCGTCGTTCTTGTGCGAGCCGAGCGGCGTGCCGTCGTCGTAATAACCGCGGCGATACCACTGGCCGTCCCAGGCACGTTCCAGCGCCGCGCGCAGATCCACGGCGTAGTCGCGCCATCGCTGCGCACGTTCGTCTTCGCCGCGCGCCTGGGCAAACGGCGCGAACGCGTCGATCGCACAGAGCAGGAGCCAGCCCAGCCAGCTGCTTTCGCCGCGGCCTTGTTCGCCCACCGCATTCATGCCGTCGTTCCAGTCGCCGGTGCCGATCAACGGCAGGCCATGCGCGCCGCGGGTGAGGCTGGTGTCGAGCGCGCGGGCGCAATGTTCGTATACCGTGACGCGCTGGTCCGAAATGGACGGCTGGAAGAACGCATCGGTAGCGCCCTCGGGAATCGGCTGGCCCGCGAGGAACGACAGGACCTGGTCCAACACCGAGGCATCGCCGGTCACGCCGGCATAGTGCATGGCGACATAGGCGAGCCAGATGCGGTCGTCGCTGATCTTCGTGCGGATGCCCTGGCCACTCGGCGGCAGCCACCAGTGCTGCACGTCGCCTTCGACAAACTGGCGCCCGGCTGCGCGCAGCAGGTGCTCGCGAGCCAGATCGGGGCGGCTCACGCACAGGGCCATCACGTCCTGCAGCTGGTCGCGGAAACCGTAAGCGCCGCTGGCCTGGTAGTAGGCCGTGCGCGCCCACAACCGGCAGGCCTGCACCTGGTACAGCAACCAGTCGTTGAGCAGGATGTCCATGGCGCGATCCGGCGTACGCACCTGCAGCGTATCGAGCACGTCGTTCCATTGCGTGGCGATGTCGGCCAGCACGCCGTCGATATCCGCCGCGCGATACTTTTCGATCAAGGCGCGTGCGACGGCTTCATCGGCCGCATCGCCGAGCATGAAGACCAGGTCGATCTGCGTGTTCGGCGGCAGTTCGATGCGCGTCTGCAGCGCACCGCAGGGATCCGGCGCGGCACCGAGCCGGCCCGGCAGCGGTGCGTCGTCACGCAGCGCGGCGGGCTGCGCGACGCTGCCGAGCGGGCCGAGAAAATCGCGGCGATCGCCGCTCATCGAATGCTGCACTCCCGCCAGATCGACGAACGCCACGCGATCGCCGAAATCCGGCCGCCACCGATTGCGCGCGAACAACGCACCGGTGGCTTCATCGCGCGTGGTGATCACATACGGTGCCGGCGTGGTGCCATTCGCACCCAGTGCCCACTCGACATAGCCGGTGACCGACAGCCGGCGTGTGCGCGTCGAGCGATTGTACAGGCGCAGCCGCGACAGCTTGATCGAGTCGGTCGTCGGCACGCACTGAATCAGCTCCAGCCCGATGCCGTTCGCATCATGCTCGAAACGCGTCCAGCCCTTGCCGTGGGTGGTTTTGTATGTGGCGCCGGCTACCCGGATCGGCAGCGCCGTGGCACTCCACAGCACGCCGGTATCCTCATCGCGCAGATACAGCACGTCATGCGGAACGTCGCTGACCGGATCGTTCGACCACGGCGTCAGCGGGTTCTGCTGGCTGTTCAGCGACCAAGCGTAACCGCCGCCTTCGGCCGAGACCAGAAAGCCGAACGCGGGATTCGCGATGACGTTCACCCATGGCGCCGGCGTGCCGCGCTTGTCGTCGAGGTTGATCTCATAGGCGCGACCGGCATCGGTGAATCCGCCGATACCGTTGGCGAATTCCAGTTCGCCGGAGATTGGCACGGCTGCCACGGAAGCTGGCGTACTCGTGCGGATGATCGCCGGCGCGATGGCGGTGGGTGCGGGTTCCGCGGCAACAGGCTCCGTCGCGGCATCGTCCAGTACGACCCGGGCGACGGTCAGCAGGCCGCTGCGCAAGTCGTCGTCGATCGCGTCGTCGCGCAGTGCGAACAGCTCGGCCTTGGGCAGCCGGTCGTCGGCTTTCAGCTGAGCCTGTTGCGTGCTCGCCAGCGCCGTGAGCGCGCTGTGCAGCGCGTCGCCATCGGCACCGTCGGCCGTATTCAGCAGCACCACGTCGACGGCCAGCCGCTGGCCGCGCCAGTAGTGCTGTGCCAATAGCAGCTCCTGCACGGGCGGCAGTCCGGCGTCGCTGCTGAGACGGCATAGCACGATCGGGCGATCGCCGGAGATGCCAGCGGCCCACAGTGTGGGTGGACCACCGCGGCCGCGCGCCAGCACATTCGGCGCGGGCCGCTGGCCAGGATCGCTGTTCACCACGGCGCTCATCCAATATGCAAAGCGTGCGAGCAGGGCGGCATCGATGCCCAGCCGCTGTTGTCCGGCCTCGGCATGCTTCACCGCACCGGCGAACAGCGACTCGGCCGCATCCGCACTTTCCAGCCGTGCGCTCAGTGCCAGCGCGCCATCGCGCGAGTCGGCCAGCTGCGTCCACAGCAGCACGGTCACACTGCTGTTGGGTCCGAGCGTGATGCGCCGGCGCAGGCTGAAGACCGGATCGAGCACGCAGCCGCTGGTGTTCGACAAGGCAGCGCCCGGCTGCATCGCCTGCGCCTGACGCAGCGTGTTGCCGCGACCGAGAAAGCGCGACCGGTCGGTTTCATATTCGGGCGCGGCATCGGCGGGCTGTCCCGCGATCTGCAATGCCTGAGCCGCCCATACCTCGGTCTCGCCGTTCGCGCGCCGGCGCCGGGTGGCCAGCAGCATGCCGTGTGCGGCGTCCCACTCGGTCTGCACGAACATCTTGGAGAAGGCCGGATGCGCGTTGTCGGCGCCGCTCGGGCCGATCACCAGCTCGGCATACGAGGTCAGCGACAACGTGCGCGTGCGGTCGCCGTGATTGCTCAGTGTGAGCCGACGCAGTTCGATGTCGGCATCGACGGCCACCGCCACGTCCAGCATGCTGTGCAGGCTATGGTGCCGGCGTCCGAAGCTGGCGCACCCGGCGCTGAACGATACCGCGTCGTCCGGTGTGCGCACGCCATACGGTTGCAGTGAAGCCGACCACGCCTCGCCGCTGTCCTCGTCGCGCAGCAGCAGGTAGCTGCCCCAGCCGTCGCCGGTGGGATCCTCGCGCCAGCGCGTGACCGCCAGATCGCGCCACTGGCTGTAGCCGGAACCGCTGCTGCCCAGCATGACGCTGTAACTGCCGTTCGATAGCAGGGCGTGCTGGCGTGCGTCGATGGTGCGGGAAGAAGCGGATGGCATGGGTGTCTCGTCGGTTGGCGCTGAGCTATCAGCATGCGCCTGTATCGGCATCCGTCGCGTCAACGCGTCGACCTGGGCTTCACCCCACGGCAGAGTAGGATAGCGCGATGAATGACCGAAGCAGACAGCACGGGCGTTTCAACCCCACTTTGGCACGCCGGCCGTCATGCCGCAGGCATGGTGCACCGCGCGGCGGCCCGTCATCGACTGCCGCGGCTTGAGCCGGCGTGGAGTCGCGGATGTCTCGGCTTTGCGCTCTCACGAACGAGGCCTTGCTCGATCGGCTGGAGCGCGCCGCGTTCGATTATTTCCTGCAGAACATGAATCCGCGCAACGGCCTCGTAGCCGATACCTCGCGTGACAACTCGCCCGTCAGCATCGCGGTGGTCGGCTTCGCGCTGACGTCGTATCCGGTGGCGGTGGAGCGGGGCTGGATGGAACGCGGGGATGCGGTGCGGCGCTGCCTCGCGGCGCTGCGCTTCTTCCGTGACAGCGACCAGAGCGGCAGCCCCACGGCGACCGGTTTCGCCGGCTTCTACTACCATTTCCTCGATATCCACACCGGTGCCCGCGTCTGGCAGTCGGAGCTGTCGATGATCGACACTGCGTTGCTGATCGCCGGCGTGCTCGCCGCGAGCGCATATTTCACCGCCGATACGCCGGATGAGGCCGAGCTGCGTGAGTTGGCGGATTTCCTGTATTGGCGCATCGACTGGCGCTGGGCGCAGGATGAGGGCGATACCATCCGGCAAGGCTGGAAACCCGAGTGCGGATTCCTGCATTACGGCTGGGAGGGCTACAGCGAAGCGATCCTGTTGTACGTGCTGGCCATGGGTTCACCCACCCATCCGATCCGCGGCGATTGCTACAAGGCGTGGACGGCCACCTACCAGTGGGAAAACCTGTACGACTACGACTATCTCTACGCAGGCCCGCTGTTCGTGCATCAGTTCTCGCATGCGTGGATAGATTTTCGCGGCATCCGCGACGGCTTCATGTGTGAGAAGCGCTCGGATTATTTCGAGAACAGCCGGCGCGCCGTGCTGATTCAGCGCGAGTACGCACAGCGCAATCCGCACGGATTCGCCGGCTACGATATCGACTGTTGGGGACTGACCGCCTGCGACGGTCCCAGCGATGAGCTGCCGGATGTATCCAACGAAAGGCGCCGCCTGTTCGGTTATGCCGCCCGTGGCGTGCCGTACGGGCCGGACGACGGCACCTTGTCGGCGCCGTCCGTGCTGGCCTCGCTGCCGTTCGCGCCGGAGATCATCCTGAGCGACGTGCGCAACATGATGGCGCGCTACCCGGAAATGCTGACCGCGGACCGGTTCGCCAGCAGCTTCAACCCCTCAGTTGCCGAGGTCGACGGGTCTGCGTGGATTTCCGCGGGGCACTACGGCCTGGACCAGGGCATCGTGCTGCTGATGATAGAGAACCATCGCAGCGGGCTGCCCTGGCGGCTGATGCGCGACTGTCCGTATATCCGCAGTGGGCTGGGTTGCGCGGGCTTTCGCGACGGCTGGCTCCGGCATGCGATTCCCAATGGAGCAGGCTGATGTCGCTGCCTATCGATGCTTCGCCACGCACACCGCAGGATGCATACGAGCGCGAGCGCGCCGCCAATCTGCATCCTGACGTGTGGAGCAATCCCAGGCCTGCGAGCTGCTACCAGCTGGTGATCGTCGGCGGCGGTGCCGCCGGTCTCGCTGCCGCACGATGCGCCGCCGCGCTGGGCGTGAAAGTGGCACTGGTCGAGCGCCATCTGCTTGGCGGCACCTGCCTGAATACGGGGTGCTTGCCGTCGAAGGCGATCATCCGCACCTCGCGGCTGTATGCCGAAATGCGCGATGCGAACCGCTATGGCGCGCAGGTCCCGGACGACATCCGGGTCGACTTCGCCGCCGTGATGGAGCGCGTCCGGCGCATCCGCAGCCATCTCAGCGGCGGCGATTCAGTGCGTCATCTGCTCGCGGCCGGGGTCGACCTGTTCTTCGGCAACGTGGAGTTTTCCGGGGCCGACAGCTTGACGGTCAACGGGGACCAGCTGCGCTTCCGGAAGGCTCTGGTCGCGACCGGGGCGCGTCCGCAGGTTCCATCGATTTCCGGCCTGCGGGAAGCCGGCTTTCTGACCAACGCCAACGTATTCGACCTCCCCGAGCTGCCGTCCCGCCTGCTGGTGATCGGCGGCGGCCCGCTCGGCTGCGAACTCGCCCAGGCGTTCAGCCGGCTCGGTGCGCGAGTCACCATCGTGCAGGACATGCCGCTGTTCCTCGACCGGGAAGAGCGCGACGCGGCGCAGATTCTTTCCGAAGCGTTCGCGCGCGACGGTATCGAGGTGCGGCTGAACACGCAGGCCGTCACGGTGCGCGTGGAGAACGGGGAGAAGCGGATCGACCTGCTCAGCGACGATTACCACAACACGATCGCCGTCGATGCGATCCTGGCCGGCACCGGCCGCGTGCCCAATGTCGAGGGGCTGAATCTGGAAGCGGCCGGCGTCGACTACGCGGCCGGCGACGGCATCCGTGTCGATGATTTCCTGTGCACCAGCAATCCGCGCATCTATGCCGCCGGCGATGTCTGTCTGGAGCACCAGTACACCGACACCGCCACGGTCTCGGCACGCATCGCGGTGCAGAACGCGTTGTTCCGCGGCCGCGAGCGGATGAGCGACCTGGTCATTCCCTGGTGCACTTATACCGATCCGGAAATCGCCCATGTCGGACTCTACGTGCGCGAGGCGAACCGGCAAGGTATTCCGGTGAAGACATTCACCATCCCGATGCACGAGATCGATCGCTCGGTGACTGACAGCGAGGATGGCGGTTTCGTGAAAGTCCATGTCAGGGAGCGCACCGACAAGATCCTGGGCGCCACCATCGTGGCGCGCCATGCCGGCGACATGATCAGTGAGGTCACGCTGGCGATGGTGGCCGGTATCGGCCTGCGCACGCTATCGCGGGTGATACACGCGTATCCCACGCAGGCCGAGGCGGTCCGCTGCGCCGCCGATGCCTACAACCGCACGCGACTGACCCCGCGCATCCGGGCGCGGCTGCGTCGCTGGCTGGCAGGCTGAGGAACCGCCGCACCGCACCTCTGTCACGCCGATTTAATCGGTGGCGCCTCTACAATTCCCTATTTCACATCGGCACTCTCTCAGCACAAGGACAACTATGGAACTCGGCATGATCGGTCTGGGGCGCATGGGCGCCAACATGGCGGAACGTCTGGTCAAGGGCGGCCACAAAGTCAGCGGCTTCGACCCGAACGCCGACGCGCGCAAGGCGGCCGAAGCCGACGGCATTGCGCCGGCGACATCGCTGGAAGCCCTGGTCGGCGCGCTGTCCAGTCCGCGCGTGGTGTGGCTGATGGTACCGGCCGGCAAGATCACCGATGACACCGTCGACGCGCTGTTGCCGCTGCTGGACGAGGGTGACACCGTGATAGACGGCGGCAACTCGAACTACAAGGACAGTTTGCGCCGCGCGCAGCTGTATGCCGACCACGGCCTGGGCTACATCGACTGCGGCACCAGCGGCGGCGTGTGGGGCCTGAAGGAGGGCTACAGCATGATGATCGGCGGCGACGAGAAAGCCGTCGAGGCGCTGCGGCCGATCTTCGAGACGCTGGCGCCGGCCAAGGATCAGGGCTGGGGCCGGGTCGGCCCGGTCGGCTCCGGCCACTACACCAAGATGGTCCACAACGGCATCGAGTACGGCATGATGCAGGCTTATGCCGAGGGCTTCTCCATCCTCAGGCACAAACAGGATTTCGGCCTCGACCTGCACCAGGTCGGTGAGATATGGCGCTACGGCAGCGTGGTGCGTTCATGGCTGCTCGACCTGACCACCGACGCCCTCGGCAAGAACCCGAACATGGATGGCATCGCACCCTACGTCGTCGATTCCGGCGAAGGCCGCTGGACCGTCGACGCCGCACTCGAACTCAACGTACCCGCGCCGGTGATCACCTTGTCGTTGATGGAGCGCTTCCGCTCGCGCGACGACGACTCGTTCGCCGACAAACTGCTGTCCTCGATGCGCAACGAGTTCGGCGGGCACGCGATCAAGAAGGAGTAGGGCGAGCAGCGCCCCGATCTCCCGTAGGAGCCCGCTAGCGGGCGATGCTCCAGTTTTGATTTTTCCTACCGCCATCAGAGCAACGGCATCGCCCGCCAGCGGGCTCCTACACGTGGGGGCGCGCTGCGGGGGTTGGGGCGGGTCGCGTCGGGGCAATGCGTAGCTCAATCTCCCATCCACGATGCGCGCCGGCGATCGTCCTCCGGGGTAGGAGCCCGCTAGCGGGCGATGCTCCAGTTTCGATCTTTCCTACCGCCATCAGAGCAACGGCATCGCCCGCCAGCGGGCTCCTACACGTGGGGGTGCGCTGCGGGGGTTGGGGCGGGTCGCGTCGGGGCAATGCGTAGCTCAATCTCCCATCCACGATGCGCGCCGGCGATCGTCCTCCGGGGTAGGAGCCCGCTAGCGGGCGATGCTCCAGTTTTGATTTTTCCTACCGCCATCAGAGCAACGGCATCGCCCGCCAGCGGGCTCCTACACGTGGGGGTGCGGTGCGGGTTGGGGCGGGTCGCGTTGGGGCAACGCGTAGCTCAATCTCCCATCCACGATGCGCGCCGGCGATCGTCCTCTGGAGTAGGAGCTCGCTAGCGGGCGATGCTCCAGTTTCGATCTTTCCTACCGCCATCAGAGCAAGGGCATCGCCCGCGAGCGGGCTCCTACACGTGGGGGTACGGTGCGGGTTGGGGCGGGTCGCGTCGGGGCAATGCGTAGCTCAATCTCCCATCCACGATGCGCGCCGGCGAGGTGTACGGATGCGCCGTGCTGTGCGTGGCATCGATGATGTGGGTCACCTCGATGCCGCGCAGCTTCAATACGTCGGCGATCAGCGAGCGATGGCAGCTCCACCACACGGCCTCGGCGCACATCAGCGCGGTGCGCCTGGCCGCTGCCAGTATCAGCAGTTCCTGCAACCCCTCGGCAAACTCGGCGCTGGCCAGGTGGTCGGCATACCCCCGGAACGAGGCATTGCGCCACGCGTAGTTGGGCGAACCCGGCTGCACCCTGCGCCGGCCGCCGAGCTTGGGGATCCATTGGTAGGCGATGTCGTGAGCCGGCAGAGTTTCGGCCAGCGCGTCGCGAGCGAAATGCGGATAGCGGCGCGAACCGGGAAACCTGCGCACGTCGGCGATCGCCTCGATCCGGTATTCGGACAGCAGACCGAGAAACTCCTCCAGCGTGCGGGTCGAATGACCGATCGTCCAGATCGTGGCGGGGTCGTCTGGCATCTCAGTCGACCTTGTGCAGCGCCGCGCCCTTGTGCATGGCGATGTGATCCGTCTTGTCGCTCCTGATTTCGTACTGCGGATCATCTTCGCTGCATCGATGCATGTGGCCCTTGTAGTCGATGTCGCGCGTATGCACCTTGATGATCTTTCCGCTCACATGCCCGGCTTCGGAATTCCAGCGCACGTGATCGCCGACTTTGAATTGATGGTTCATGGTGACTCCAGGGATGGGTGATCTGAAGCCCATTGAAACAAGCCGCTTGTCTAGCCGAGGTGGATTCGGGCCGACTGCACGAACCGTGCCGGACCGGTGCGAATTCAATTCCGAAGCGCACCGCTCAAACGGCAAAATCGTTCGCAACAGCCCGTGCATATTCACCCCAGCCGCAACAACTTCCTTACGGCCGGCAAATTGCGCCGGCTGATCTCGGGGCTGAGTTCGGTGCCGTCCAGGCGTGCCAGTACGCGGCCGTCGGCGAGGGTCTTGATGCCGAGCAGGCGCGGGGGTGGCACCACACAGTTGCGATGCAGGCGTATCAGTTGATCCGGGTAGGCTTCCTCCAGCTGGCGCAGTGACTCCTCGATCAGCAGTTCGCCGCGGCGGTGCTTCACCACCACGTACTTTTCGTCGGCGAGCAGGCAGATCACTTCGTTGAGCGCGATGCGGACCTGTTCGCCGCGCATCCTGCCGCGCAGATAGGCGACGGGCTCGCGCGGCTGATCGGCGAGGCGTCGTTGCGCACGCTGCAGCGCGTCGCGCAGCCGTTCCAGCCGCACCGGCTTGAGCAGGTAATCGACCGCGCCCAGTTCGAACGCCTGCAGCGCGTGTGCTTCGTAGGCGGTGCAGAAGATCACCTGGGCCCGCGTGCGCCCCGACAATCGTTGCGCCAGTGCGGTGCCGCTGAGGCCGGGCATGTTGATGTCCAGCAGCAGGACGTCCGGCTGCAGGTCCTCCAGCGAGCCCAGCGCGGTTTCGCCATCGCCCACACTGCCGACGATCTCCACGCCGTCGCACTCGCCCAGCAGCGCGGCCAGGCGCGCGCGTGCCAGCGGCTCGTCGTCGACGATCAGCACGCGCATCATCGCGCTGGTCCGGGCAGGTGCAGCAGCACCACGAAGCGGCCGCCCTGCGGTCCGGCCTGCGCTTTCGCCTGCGCGCCGTAGCGGTAGGCGATGCGCTGCCGCACGCTGTCCAGTCCATGGCCGTTGCCGGGTTCGGCCGGTGTGTCCGGCAGCGGGTTGCTGATCTCGATGCGGATGCCGCGGCCGTCGCGATGTCCCCGCAGGATCACCTCGCCGCCTTCGCGCAACGGCTGGATGCCGTGACGTACCGCGTTCTCCACCAGCGGCTGCAGCAGCAGGCACGGCAGCGGAAAGTCGGCGGGCAGGTCATCCAGCTCGCGCTGCACGCGCAGGCGTCCACCGAGGCGAAGTTGTTCGATCGCCAGATAGCGATCGATCAGCGCCAGCTCGTCGCCCAGGGTGCCGTCGTCGGTGTCGTGCTGGCCCAGCGCGGCGCGGAACAGTTCGGACAGGTCTTCCACCGTGCGTTCGGCCGCGGCCGGGTCGACCCGGATCAGGGCGGCCACCGTATTCATGCTGTTGAACAGGAAATGCGGGCGGATGCGCGCCTGCAGCGCCTCGACCTGGGCGCGGGTCACCGCCGCCAGCCGCGCCTGCCACTGTGCCAGCACATAGAAGTAGCGCAGCATCGCGGTACCGAGCAGAGCGGCGACCAGCACGTTGTCGCGCACGAACACGCGCAGGCTGCTGCGCACCAGGTGCATCTGCAACGCGCCATCGAACCAGTGCGCCACGATGCTGGCGACCAGCACGATCAGCATGATCAGCAGCCACACGCCGACATAGGGCAGGTGCTTCGGCAGGCGCTGCAGCCAGGGCCGCAGCATGCACAGCGTTACCGCCACCACCATGCCCAGCAAGGTCACGAACAGCATGCTGACGCTGTAGGCGGACCAGTCGCGCGGGTCGTCGTGTGCCAGCCACATCACGGTCACGGTCAGCGCGCCCACCACCAGCAGCGCGAACAACGCCGGCAGCTCGCAGAAGTCCGGCAACGGGCTGTGTTCGATGCGGCCGCGCGGGCCGCGGCTGGGCGTCTGGTCGCGCATGCGGGCAAGTATGCCGCATGCGGGCGCGGCTTACGCCAGCCGCTGGCCGAGCCAGCGGCGCAGGTCGCCGATCTCTTCGGCGCAGACCGAGTGGGCCATCGGATAGATATGCCAGTCCACCGTGTAGCCCAGCGATTGCAGCAGATCGCGCGAGTCGGTGCCGCGCTGCAGGATCACCACGGGATCGAGCGTGCCGTGGCCCCAGAAGATCGGCAACGCGGCGTTCGCCGCGTGGCGTTCGCCGGCCAGCGTCGCGAGCAGCGGCAGATAGGTCGACAACGCGATGATGCCGCCCAGCCTCTCCGGATGACGCAGTCCGGCGGCCAGCGCGATCGCTCCGCCCTGGGAGAAGCCGGCCAGGAGAATGTGTTCGCTGGGCACGCCGCGGCCGCGCTCCCGGGCGATCAGGGTTTCCACCTCGCCGATCGACGCGCGCATGCCGGCCTCGTCCTGTCGCGCATGGAGATCGAACGCGGCGATGTCATACCACGCGCGCATCGACAAGCCGTTGTTGATCGTCACCGGCCGCACCGGCGCGTGCGGAAACACGAAACGCAGCGGCGGCCATGCCGGGTCGACCAGCTCCGGCACGATCGGCGCGAAGTCGTTGCCGTCGGCACCCAGGCCATGCAGCCAGATGATGCTGTAGCGCGGGTCGGAGGCGGTTTCGCGTTCGATGGCGGGCAGGGGCATGGATGGTGACATCCGCAATGGCAAGCGTGCATCGTAGCAGCCACCCCTGCGATTGTCGGTTCAGGTCGCCTGTTGTGTTCCCTGTAGCGCCAGGGCGCGCTGGTGCGAGGTGTGGATGGTGTCGCGCTCGGGCAGGGTCTGGTCCGTCACGCAGCCGATCCATTCGTCGGTGTCGAGCACGGCCGCGTAGCGCGACTGCTCGACCACGCTGAATACGCGGTGAATTTCCTCGGCGCTGGCGAAGCCTGCGCGGTTCGCGTAGGACACGCTGCCGGATGCGTCCATCAGGAATTCGACCTGCAGTCCGGCGTCGAACGCGTGCTTGATCGTGGTGTCGTTGCAGTTGTGGGTCATGTAGCCGGTCACGGCCAGCGTGTCGATGCCATGCTGCCGCAGCCACTCGCCCAGGTCGGTGCCGGCGAATGCGCTGGGCAGCTTCTTCTGTATGAAATGCTCGCGCGGGCGGCGGGCGACGATGTCATGCAGCTGCCAGCCGTGCGAGCCGGTGGCGAACAGCGGCGCATCGGCGGGCGCCATCTGCTGCACCACGATCACCGGAATGCCGGCTGCATGCGCGGCATCGATCGCCTTGCCGATCTTTCGCAGCGAGCCCTCGATCGGCGGGTACTCGATACGCAGGCCGCCGGTTTCGTACTCGTTTTGTACGTCGACGACGACGAGTGCGCGGTTGGGGGTGTGGGTCATGGCACGTTACCTCGAGTGGCGGGACGAGTCCGCTGAGCAGATGATCCGCCGTTGCGGCTGTTGCCATGAGTGGCCCGAATGCCATAATTAGTCATTATCGGGCCAACCTGGAGATGACGGCATGACAGCGACGGCGACGCGGGTGGCGATCGTGGCGTTCGACCGGATCCGGCCATTCCACTTGTCGGTACCTTGCGCGGTATTCGGCGAGGCCGCCGGTGCCGAGCAGCTGTTCGACGTGCGGGTATGCGCGGCCGAACCGGGCGAACTGCGCAGCCAGATCGGCTTCAGCATCGGCACGAAGTACGGGCTGGCCGAGCTGGCGCGGGCGCAGGTCGTGGTGGTGCCGTCATGGCGGAATGCGGACGAACCCGCACCGCCCGCACTGCTGGCCGCCTTGCGGCGTGCCCATCGCCGCGGCGCGATGATCGTGGGCTTGTGCCTGGGCGCCTATGTGCTGGCCGAGGCCGGCCTGCTCGACGGTCGCCGCGCCACCACCCACTGGCGCTGGGCCGAACATTTCGCCCGGCGCTTTCCGCAGGTGCGGGTCGATCCGAACGTGTTGTATGTGGACGAAGGCGACGCGCTCACCTCGGCCGGTACCGCGGCCGGCATCGATTGCTGCCTGCATGTGGTGCGCAAGCAGTTCGGCGCGGAGGCCAGCAACCGCATCGCGCGCACCCTGGTGGTGCCGCCGCATCGCCAGGGCAGCCAGGCGCAATACATCGAGCAGCCGGTGCCGGCCTCGGCCGGCGAAGGCCCGCTGGCGAAGACCCTGGACTGGGCCGCGCGCCATCTGGACGCGGCGCACAGCGTGGATTCGCTGGCCGCCAGGGCGTCGATGAGCCGGCGCAGTTTCACCCGGCATTTCCGCCGGCACACCGGCACCACGGTGGGTCGATGGTTGCTGTGGCAGCGGCTCACGCTGGCGCAGCGCCTGCTGGAAACCACTGCCCAGCCGGTCGGGCGGATTGCCGAGCGCGCGGGTTTCGGGTCGCCGCTGTCCTTGCGCCAGCACTTCGACAGCGCGTTCAACACCACGCCGTCGATGTATCGCCGCGAGTTCCGCGGCAGCTGAGAAAGTCCCGTTGCCTATTTCCCGGGCAGCCCGAGCTCATGCGCGAAGAACGTCAGCCCGATTGCCGTGTCGCCGACGCGCTGGCTGAACGGCGCGCCGATGCCGTGGCCGGCATTCATGCGAGTCAGCAGCATGATCGGTTGCGTCGATGAGGTGGTGCTCTGCAGTGCGGCGGTGAATTTGCGCGACTGCCACGGCGCCACCCGCGGATCGTTGGCGCCCGTGGTCGTCAGCACGGCCGGGTAGGCGGTGTGCGGCCGCACGTTCTGCAGCGGCGAATACGCCAGGGTGGCCTTGAACTGCGCCGGATCGCCGACCGTGCCGTATTCGCTGACGTTGTACCGGCCGTTCGCGAACACGGTCTCGTGGCGCAGCATGTCGTGGATGCCGACCTTCGCCATCACCGCGCGGTAGTCGGCCGGATGCTGCACGATCTGCGTGCCCATCAGCAGGCCGCCGTTGCTGGCGCCGAGGATGCCCAGGTGGGCGCGGTCGGTCCAGTGCGTGTCGAACAAGGCCAGCGCGGCGGCGTGGAAGTCGTCGAACACGTTCTGCTTGTGCAGCCGCTGGCCCTGCGCGTGCCAGACCTGGCCGTTCTCGTTGCCGCCGCGGATGTTCGCGTAGGCGAGCACGCCGCCGCGCTCCAGCCAGGCGAGATTCGGCCCGATGAAGCCGGGCTTGATCGGAATATCGAAGCCGCCGTAGCTGTAAAGAATGGTCGGACGCGCACCGTTCGGCGCGATTCCCGCCATCGACAATACGGTCACCGGAATCCGGGTGCCGTCCTTCGACGTGCCGTCGATGCGCTGAACGGTCACCCTGGAATAATCGGCCGCCGGTTTTACTTCGAACACGGTCTTCAGCGTGCCGCTGTGGCCGTCGTATTCCACCCAGTGCTCCGGCGTGGTCCAGCCGCCATAGCTGATCAGCGCCTTGTCCTGGCCGGATTCGGAGGCGATCCCGCCCACGCCGATACCTTGCGCCGGTAGCGGCAGCCGGCGCACGAACCGGGCATCGGCGTCGTACTGCTCGATCCACCAGTCCGGGCCCCAGCTGCGCACCACCAGGAAACCATTGCCCAGTGGGGCGATCTGCTGGATCGCGCCGTCGCGCTGGGCCAGTACCGTCACGGGCCTGCCGTCCGCGCCGATCGCCACGACCTTGCCGCGCGGCGCGTCCTGGAACGATGCGACATATAGACGTCCAGACACCCACGCGGCCGTGCGCACGTTCGCAGCGCGATCGAGCGCGCGCCGGAACGGGTTGCCGTGACGCAGGAAGACCTCGGCCGGGCCGCCGTCGCCGTCGTACGCCAGCACCGCGGCCTGCGCCGTGCCCGGCGCATCCACCAGCACGTATTCGGCGACCTTCGAGTAGTTCTTGCCGAACACCACGGTATCCGCCGTGGCGGCCTGGCCCAGCGTGTGGTGCGCCAGCGTGGCGTTGAACTGCTCCACCGGCTCGCCCGCGGCCGGTGGCGGGAGGCGCACGTAGCTGAAGCCTTTCTCGTCGGCGTCCCAGGCCACGCCCTGCGGCGTGGTGCCGCCGCCGGCCCAGGGCAGCGTGTCGTCCAGCGTCCTGCCGCTGTCGACGTCGAGCACGTGGATCGTGGTCAATTCGCTGCCGCCTTCGGCGGTGCCGTAGGCAAGATAGCGGCCGTGCGGCGACGGCCAGTAGCCGGTGATCGCGGTGCTGCCGCGATCGGCGTTCGGATCGACCAGGGTCTTCGCCGCGCCGCCCGGCCACGCCTGTGCGATCAGTACCGGCTGCGGCTGCGGCGGCGTCTGCTGCAGGTAGAACAGCATGCCTCCGGCCAGCATGGGGCCAGAGCGCGTGGTCGAGGTGATCGCCAGTTGCTGCACGCGAGCGGTGAGCGCCTTGCCCTGCGGCATCGCGGCCAGCTCGGCTTCGGTGTACGCGTTCTGCCCCTTGATCCACTGCCGCACGGCCGGGTCGTCCGGATTTTCCAGCCAGCGGTAAGGATCTTCCACGGTGACGCCATGGATCACGCTGGCGTCGGCG
Source organism: Rhodanobacter terrae (assembly GCF_042657005.1). Taxonomy (NCBI): domain Bacteria; kingdom Pseudomonadati; phylum Pseudomonadota; class Gammaproteobacteria; order Lysobacterales; family Rhodanobacteraceae; genus Rhodanobacter; species Rhodanobacter terrae. Next base: position 114,395 of record NZ_JBHSNG010000008.1, on the reverse strand, counting down.
TGTTGCGGCGTCGGCGGCGGCAGCGGCGCGGGGCCGGCGATCAGCGACACATCGCGCGGCGGCCTTTTCTGTTCGGAGAGCGGCAGTTGTGTCGCACAGACGGCGCCGGCGGCGAACAACGTGGCGGCGACGAAGAAGACGAGGCGCATGGCAACTCCGCAACGGATCGGGTTTCGCAGGGTAGCGCGCCGGCGAAGCGACTGCAGCCGGTCCTGCCGCATCCGCGTGCCTGACTTCTGGCACGGTGGGCCGCTTCCGGCTGTGGCGCTCGGTTATGCTGCTTCTTTGCCTTGGGGGAAATCCATGCGCCGACTGCTGCCTGCCGCTCTTGTGGCCTTCGCCGTATTGCCGCTGGCGGCGGCCACCGTGCCCGCACCGGGACCGCTGGACCTGGAGACCATCATGGCCAATCCGGACTGGATCGGGCAGGCGGTGGAGTCGCCGTACTGGAGCGTGGATGGGCGCAGCCTGTATTACTCGCTGAAGCGCGACGGCAGCCCGGTGCGCGATCTGTACAAGGTCGATCCGGCCAGCGGCCAGGGCGAGAAACTCGACCCGGCCGCGATGGCGCAGGCCGACGGGCCGGCGGTGTTCGATCGCGCGCACCGGCATGCGGCGTTCATCCTGCATGGCGATGTGTTTGTGGTCGATCTGGCCAGTGGTCGCCGGCAACAGGTGACCAGCACGCCGCAGAAGGAGTCCGCGCCGCAGTTCTCCGCCGACGGCCGCGTGCTGCAGTACCGTGACGGCAACGACTGGTACAGCTACGATCTCGCCGCCGGCGTCGCCGCACCGGCGGCCGTGCTGAAGTTCGCCGACGACCCGCAGGCCAGGCAGCCCGACGATCTGGGCGAGCTGCAGCTCAAGCTGTTCAAGACCCTGCGCGACATCAAGGCCGACAAGCAGGCCATGCGCGACGAGGACAAGGCGCTGGATGCCGCCGATACGGGCCGTGCGCCGCAGCCGTTCTGGCTGGGCGGCAAGTCCCGGGCGATCGATACCGAACTATCGCCGGATGGTCGCTGGATGCTGGTGGTCACCGTGCCCAAGGATCACGCCAAGGGCGAAGCGCCGAAGGTCAATCATTACGTCACTGACAGCGGCTATACCGAGCCGAGGGACGCGCGCACCTATGTCGGGCGCAACGATCCTGCGGCGCAGTCGCTGCTGCTGCTGGATCTGCGCGATCACCGGCAATACCCGCTGAAGACCGACACGCTGCCTGGCATCAAAGACGACCCGCTCAAGACGATCCGCGCACAGACGGTCGCCGCGCTGGAGAAGGCCGGCAAGGCCGATCAGGCGAAAGCGCTGAAGGCACCCGATGTGCGTGCCGTGCGCATCATCGCCAGGTCGGAAGACGGCGGTGGCGGCGGCATCGTGTGGAGCGACGACGGCAGCCATCTCGCGGTGCAGCTGCGTGCGATCGACAACAAGGATCGCTGGATCGCCAGCGTCGATTTCGGCCGCCACGCACTGGTCGACCAGCAGCGTCTGCATGACGACGCGTGGATCAACTGGAACTTCAACGATTTCGGCTGGCTCAAGGACAACCGCACGTTGTGGTACATGAGCGAGGAGACCGGCTGGTCGCAGCTCTACACCAAGACGCCGGACGGCAAGGCACGAGCCCTGACGAGCGGGCACTACGAAGTCAGCCATCCGCTGCTCAGCGACGACGGCAAGTGGTTCTACGTGCGCACCAACCAGGTCGCGCCGTACAGCTACGATGTCTATCGCCTGCCGGTCGGCGGCGGTGCGCTCAGCCGCATCACGAACTACCAGGGCATGGACGACTTCAAGCTGTCGCCCGACGGCAGTCGGCTCGCCGTGCTGCATTCCTCGCCGTACGTGTTCGCGCAGCTGGCGGTGCAGCCTAGCGGCGGCGGTGCGGCGCGCGAGCTGACCAACACGATGAAGCCGGCGTATACCGCGCATGACTGGATTGCGCCGAAGATCGTCGAGGTGCCGTCCTCGCACGGCGCCGGGGTGATCTACGCGAAGTACTACGGGCCGGCCGACGAGAGCGCTGCAGCGTCACGCCCCGCGGTGATCTTCGTGCACGGCGCCGGCTATCTGCAGGACGTCACGCTGTCGTCCACGTACTACTTCCGCGAGCAGATGTTCCACAACCTGCTGGTGCAGCAGGGCTATGTGGTGCTGGACATGGACTACCGCGCCTCGGAAGGCTACGGCCGCGCGTGGCGTACCGCGATCTACCGCCAGATGGGACACCCGGAACTGGAAGACCTGCTGGACGGCAAGGCGTGGCTGGTCAAAAACCATGGCGTCGATGCGAAGCGTGTCGGCATCTATGGCGGCAGCTACGGCGGCTTCATGACCGAGATGGCGCTGCTGCGCGCACCCGGCGAATTCGCTGCCGGCGCCGCGCTGCGCGCACCATCGGACTGGACCAGCTACAACGACGAATACACCTCCAACATCCTCAACGATCCGCAACTCGATCCCGCGGCGTACCGGACCAGCTCGCCGATCGAGTTTGCGGCGAACCTGCGCGATCCGCTGCTGATCGAGCACGGCCTGATCGACGACAACGTGATGACCAGCGATTCGATCCGCCTGTATCAGCGCTTCATCGAGCTGCACAAGCACAACTTCTGGATCTCGCTGTATCCGATGGAACGGCATGCCTTCGAGCATGCGGATTCGTGGCACGACGAATACCGGCGGATCGACGAGCTGTTCAATACCTATGTGAAGCCGGTCAAGCAGGCTGTCGTCGGCAACTGATCAAGCCATGGCCGGACGTGGGATGGGATAGAGCAGGTCGACCAGCGTCGCGTCGCCGCGTGCGGACACACGGCGACGCAACCTCCGAAGCGGGCTTCAGAGTCCCTGCCGGTTTACTTGACTACCAGTGTGCCGGTCATGGTGGGGTGGAACTTGCAGAAGAACGCGAGCGTGCCGGCAGTGGCGGTGATGCGCCCGCTGGCACCCGGTTTCAGGTCGACGTCGAAGCGACCGTCGCGTGCGGTGGCGCTGTGTTCGAGGATGTCTTTATTGGTCCATTCGATGATGTCGCCGGCGCGCACGTCGGTCGGCATCGGGCCGTACTGCATCTTGTCGATCACGATCACATGCACGCGATGAGCCTGCGTCGTCGCCGTCTGTTTCGCGTTGCTGGCAGCGCTGGCCGGCGCGATACCGCCGGTCAGCGCCAGCAAGCCGGCGAGAAGAATCATCGTGCGGAGCATAGTGTGTTCCTTACTTCAGGCTCTGCGCGAGATGCTCGGCATGCATCTGGTGCGACTGGAACAGCTTGAGTCCGGTTTCCAGCAGCGACTTCAGTTCCGCGTTCTGCGCCGACGGTATCAGCGTATCGCTCAGCGCGCCATTGACGGCCTTGTGGTACGCCACCTCGTTGTCGACGTAGGCCTTGTCGAACGCGTTCCCCTTGAGTGCGGCCAGTTTCTTGATTTCGGCAGCGGCATTCTTCGACAGCGACTGGCTGGTCGGATTGTCCTGTGGCGTCACGCCCAGCTTTTTCACCAGTGCCAGTGCCTGTAGGTTGACCGCGGCGTGATCGCGCGCCATCTCCTCGGCGAACGCGCGTACGTCTTTGTTGCTGGATTTCTTCAGCGCCTGCTTGGCGGCGGTGATGTCGATCTCGCCGGCGGTATAGGCGATGTGGGCGATCTGCGCGTCGTTGATGGCCGGGGCGGGGCTAGCGGCCGGGGTCTGGGCCTGCACGTTGGCAACGGAAGCGATGCCGAAGGCGAGGGCGAGAGCGAGCAGTGGCTTGTTCATGAGTGTTGTCTCCTTGAAATGGACGAACGAATGCGGCGAGGGTCGCGGTCGAACCGGCCGCGCCCTAGCCTGCGTCCATGAGATGCAGCAGCGGCGGACAGGTTCCGGCTTTTGCGTGCCACCGCCGGGAACCTCGTCGCGGGCCGCTGCATCGGATCGGTGTCACCCACTACCGAATCCGCAGCCATGCTCGAATCCGATCAGCTCATCTCCGCCGCCGTTGCCATGGCGGCTTCCGTCGCCCCTGAAGCCGCGCGCCCGTCGCGGGCCGAGGCGGAAGCGGCGGTGCGCACGCTGATCCGCTGGGCCGGCGACGAACCGTCACGCGAAGGCCTGCTGGCCACGCCGGCGCGGGTGGTACGTGCCTATGAGGAATGGTTTTCCGGCTACCGGCAGGATCCGGCCAGCCTGCTCAGCCGCACGTTCGAGGAAGTCGGTGGGTACGACGACCTGGTGGTCTTGCGGGATATCCCGCTGCAGTCGACCTGCGAACACCACATGGCGGCGATCCGCGGGGTGGTGCACATCGCCTATCTGCCGAACCGGCGGGTAGTCGGCATTTCCAAGCTGGCACGGCTGGTGGAGGCCTGCGGCCGACGCCTGCAGATCCAGGAACGGCTGACCGCCCAGATCGCCGACACGCTGGCGCACGTGCTGCAACCGCATGGGGTAGCGGTGATCGTGCAGGCCAGCCACGAATGCCTGTCCTCGCGCGGGGTGCGCCTGCACGGAGTGTCGATGCTGACCCGGCGCCTGCTGGGGCAGTTCGCGCAGGAGCCGCAACGCCGCGAGATCCTGGCGCAGCTGGCAGGATGAGCCGGGAACCTCAGGCGATGCCGCCGCATCCGATCAGGTGTAGAAGGAGAGAACCATGACATCGCCTGTCCGACTGGTACCTGTCGATTACGCCGCGCTGGACGACAACGCCCTGGTGGCGCAAGTCCGCAGCGGCCAGCGCGAAGCGTTCCGACACATCATGCAGCGCTGCAACCAACGGTTGTTCCGTATCGCACGCAGCGTGGTCGGCGAGGATGCGGAAGCCGAAGACGTACTGCAGGAATCGTACATGCGTGCCTACAACAAGCTGGACACGTTCCGCGGCGATTCGACCCTGCTGACCTGGCTGACCAGCATCGTGCTGAACGAGGCACGCGGCCGGCTGCGCAAGCGCCATACCATGGTGGGGCTGGAGCAGATCGACGCCGCACCGGACGATACGCATCACGTCATCCGGTTTCCCTCGAAATTCGGCAATGAGGATCCAGCCGTGTCCGCTGCCCGCGCCCAGATTCGCCATCTGCTCGAACACGCCATCGACGAATTGCCCGAGGCATTCCGCACCGTCTACGTGATGCGCGAGATCGAGGAATGCACGGTCGAGGAAACCGCCACCTTGCTGGCGATCAAGCCGGAGACGGTGAAGACCCGCCTGCATCGCGCCCGCCGCCTGTTGCGCACCTCGTTGCAAGGCACTCTGGCCGTTACCATGAGCGAGGCGTTCCCGTTCATGGGCCAGCGCTGCGCCCGCGTCACCGAGGCGGTAATGGCACGTCTGGATCTGCAGGTAGGAGCCCGCTAGCGGGCGATGCTGCTGCTTTAAATCTCCCAGACATCAGAGCAACGGCATCGCCCGCTAGCGGGCTCCTACAAGCGTGTGCGGGTGATCGTCGCGTCGGCTATCTGGCAGGCGGCATTATCCGGACTTGCGCAGGCCGGCGGCTTCGCGTGCCAGCAGTTCGATCGCGGGCCAGTCGCCGTTGGCAAGCAGGTTGGCCGGGGTCAGCCATGAGCCGCCGACGCAGATCACGTTCGGCAGAGCGAGGAAATCCGGTGCGCTGGCGAGGCTGATGCCGCCGGTGGGGCAGAAGCGGACTTGCGGCAACGGGCTGGCCCACGCGCCGAGCAGCTTGTGGCCGCCGGCCGGCACCGCCGGAAAGAATTTCAGGTGGCGATAACCGCGCTCGAGCATGGCCATCACTTCGCTGGCGGTGGCGGCGCCGGGCAACAGCGGCAATTCGCTGTCGTCGGCGGCATCGAGCAGGTGCGGCGACACGCCGGGCGATACCGCGAAGCGTGCGCCGGCTTGTTGTGCAGCCTTCAAGTCGCGTGCGCTGAGCACGGTGCCGACGCCGATCATCGCGCCTTCCACTTCGGCGGCGATCGCACGGATCGCCTCCAACGCGGCCGAAGTGCGCAAGGTGACCTCGATCGCCGGAGTGCCGCCCGCCACCAGCGCACGGGCCATCGGCACCGCGGCGCGTACGTCGTCGATCACCACCACCGGTATCACCGGCGCCAGCCGCATGGTGGTTTCGATCTGTTGCTGCTTGAGTTCGATGCCGCTCATGAGGTCACTCGCTGGTGGGTTTTGTGTAGGAGCGCACCTGTGCGCGAATCGTGCCGCGACACGACCGGGTTGTTCGCGCACAGGGTGCGCTCCTGCGGAGATTGTTCACAGCACGCCGGCGCCGAGATCGGCGGTGGCTGCAGCCTGCCGGAACAGGCCGAACAGCTCGCGGCCCATGCCGCTGTGCTGGGTGGACAGGTCGGTGGTATGCGGCAGGCGCACATCCAGTTCGTGCTGTTCCATCAGGACGTCCAGACGTCCGTTCACCGCATCGAGACGGATCATGTCGCCGTTGCGGATCTTCGCGATATTGCCGCCGGCGACCGCCTCGGGCGTGACGTGGATCGCCGCCGGCACGCGGCCGGAAGCGCCGGACATGCGTCCGTCGGTGAGCAGCGCGATGCGGTGGCCGCGATCCTGCAGCAGTGCCAGCGTGGGGGTGAGCTTGTGCAGTTCCGGCATGCCGTTCGCCTGCGGGCCCTGGAAGCGCACCACCGCGATGAAGTCGCGATTGAGCTCGCCGCGCTTGAACGCGGTAGCCACTTCGTCCTGGTCCTCGAACACGATGGCCGGAGCCTCGATCAGCAACCTGTCGTCCGGTACCGAAGACACCTTGATCACCGCGCGGCCGAGATTGCCCTGCAGCATGCGCAGGCCGCCGTCGGCGCGGAACGGTTCGTCGGTGCCGCGCAGTACGCCGCGGTTGCCGCTCTGCTTGTCGACGGGTTTCCAGTGCAGTGCGCCGTGGTCGTCGAGATGGGGCACTTGCGCATAGCTGTCCATGCCGCTGCCGAAGATGGTGTCGACATCGCCGTGCAGCAGGCCGGCGGCCAGCAGCTGGTCGATCAGGAACGCCATGCCGCCGGCCTGGTGGAACTGGTTCACGTCGGCGTAGCCGTTCGGGTACACGCGAGCCAGCAGCGGGATCACGCCGGACAGCGCGTCGAAATCGTCCCAGCGCAACTGGATGCCGGCGGCGTGCGCGATCGCCACCAGATGCAGCAGGTGGTTGGTGGAGCCGCCGGTCGCGTGCAGGCCGATCACGCCGTTGATGATGGCGCGTTCGTCGATGATGTGGCCGATCGGCAGGTAGTGCTCGCCCAGCGCGCTGAGCGATGCGACGCGCCGAACCGCCTCGGCGGTGAGCGCGTCGCGCAGCGGCGTGTCCGGTGCCTCGAAGCTGGCGCCGGGCAGGTGCAGGCCCATGATCTCCATCAGCATCTGGTTGGAGTTCGCGGTGCCGTAGAAGGTGCACGTGCCGGCGGTGTGGTACGACGCGGCTTCGGCTTCGAGCAGCTCGGCCTTGCTGGCCTTGCCGTCGGCCCAGGCCTGGCGCACCTTCGATTTCTGTTCGTTCGGGATGCCGCTGGGCATCGGTCCGCTGGGCACGAACGCGCCGGGCAGATGGCCGAAACTCAGCGCGCCGATCAGCAGGCCCGGCACGATCTTGTCGCAGATGCCCAGGTACAGCGCGCCGTCGAACATGTCATGCGACAGCGCCACCGCGGTGGCCATCGCCACCAGGTCGCGCGAGAACAGCGACAGCTGCATGCCGGCGCGACCCTGGGTGATGCCGTCGCACATCGCCGGTACGCCGCCGGCGACCTGAGCAGTGAAGCCGGCATCGCGGGCGATCTGGCGGATCAATGCGGGATAGCGCTCGTACGGCTGATGCGCGGACAGCATGTCGTTGTAGGCGGTAACGATGGCGAGGTTGGCACGCCGGCCGCTGCGCAGGGCGGCCTTGTCCTCGCTGCCGCAGGCGGCGAAGCCGTGTGCGAGGTTGCCGCAGGACAGGTGTTCGCGCTGCGGGCCGCTACGATCGATCGCGTCGATCCGCGCGAGATAGGCCGCCCGCGTCTCGCGGCTGCGCTCGCGCAGGCGTTCGGTGACTTCGGCGACAACAGGATGCAGCGTGTTCATGACTCATTCCGAGGGTGTAGGAGCGCATCTTGTGCGCGAACGGCGGGTCTGGCCCGCCCATGGGATGACCGAATAGCCGCAAGAGCATCGCGCACAGGGTGTGCTCCTACGGGCACCAGTACACCGCCACCGGCACGCGCTGCTGGGTCAGCACGGCGCGCACCGGGTAGTTCCGCGCGGTATCGAGGCCGAGCCGCGCATCGGCAAGCAGGTCGCGTTTCTTTTCGCCGGAGACCAGCAGATACAGCGCGCGGGTCTCCAGCACGGTGGGCAGGCTGAGCGTGATGCGCGGCTCGCCGGCAGCGGGCGCACGCATCGGCAGCACGCGGGCGCGGCCATCCGGATCCAGCGCCTCGGCCAGATGGTCGCCGCCGGGAAAGAACGAGGCGGTGTGGCCGTCGTCGCCCATGCCCAGGATCACCGCATCGAATGGCAGCGGCAGGGCGTCGATGCGCGCGTCGGCCTCGGCAAGCCCTTGTTCCGGCGTCGGCGCTCCGGTGTACAGCGGCACGAACTGCGCGGCACTGGCGGCGTGTTGCAGCAACAGCGATTTCACCAGCCGCGCATTGGAGCGCTCGTCGCTGTCCGGCACCCAGCGCTCGTCGACCAGGGTGACCTGCACGTTCGCCCAGTCGAGCGCCGCATGCGAGAGACGGGCGAAAAATTCCTTGGGCGTGCTGCCGCCGGAGACCGCGAGCACGGCGCGCCCGCGTTCGATCAGCGCGGCACGCAGGCGAACCGCGACCCGTTCGGCCAGCGCCACGGCTTGCGCCTGGCAATCGGTGAAGCTGTGTGTGGTGACGTTGAGTTGGGCGGTCATGGATGGTGATGGCGCGCAGCGTGCCGAGTGAGTGCCGCTGCGCGTCTAACGAGAGGGGAACGCAAAGTCTGCCGAATGCGCCGGCATGGCGAAGTGAAGCGAGCGCGTGAATGCCAAGCTATTCACTGGTCTTCATTCCAGGTGCGGCCATCGCGCTCGATCAACGCCACCGCCGCGCTCGGTCCCCAGCTGCCGGCGGTATACGGTCGCGGCGCCTCGCCGCTGGCGGACCAGGCGGCCAGGATAGGACCGGCCCAGCGCCATGCGGCCTCGACCTCGTCGCGGCGCATGAACAAGGTCGGGTTGCCGCGCACCACGTCCAGCAGCAGGCGCTCGTACGCATCGGGCTGCTGCACGCCGAACGCTTCGGCGAAGCTCATGTCAAGCGGCACGTGGCGCAGGCGCAGGCCGCCGGGGCCGGGGTGCTTGATGGTCAGCCACAGCTTCACGCCCTCATCCGGCTGCAGCCGCAGCACCAGTCGGTTCTGCGACAAGGTGCCGGCATCGGCGGCGAAGATCGAATGCGGCACCGGCTTGAAGGTGACCACGATTTCCGACACCCGGCTCGGCAACCGCTTGCCGGTGCGCAGGTAGAACGGCACGCCGGCCCAGCGCCAGTTGGCGATCTCGGCCTTCAATGCCACGAAGGTCTCGGTGTTGGACCGGTTGTTGCCCAGTTCGTCCGGATAACCCGGCACGCTGCCGCCCTCGGCCACGCCGGCGCGGTACTGGCCGCGCACGGTGAGCTGAGAGACGTTGCTGTCGTCGATGGCTCTGAGCGAATTCAGCACCTTCAGCTTCTCGTCGCGCACCGCGTCGGGCGCCAGCGACGAAGGCGGCTCCATGGCCACCATGCACAGCAGCTGCAGCATGTGGTTCTGCACCATGTCGCGCAACGCGCCGGCACGGTCGTAGTACGCGCCGCGATGGCCGACGCCCAGCGTTTCGGCCACGGTGATCTGCACGTGGTCGATGTGCCCGGCATTCCACAGCGGCTCGAACAAGGCATTGCCGAAACGCAGCACCAGGAGGTTCTGCACGGTCTCCTTGCCCAGATAATGGTCGATGCGGAACGTCTGCGATTCGGTGAACACCTTGCCGACCGCATCGTTGATCTGGTTCGCGCTGGCGAGGTCGCGGCCGATCGGTTTTTCCAGCACCACCCGCGAAGCGCCCTGGTTGAGCCCGTAATGGCCTAGGCGCGTGCAGATGTCGACAAAGAGTTCTGGCGATGTCGACAGGTAGAACACCCGCACATGATCGGGCTGCGCGCCGATGAACCCGGCGAATTCGTCCCAGCCGGCATCCTTGCGCGCATCCAGCGAGCGGTAGAACACCTGCTGCAGGAACACGTCGAGCTTCGCCGCGTCGCAGATGCCGATCAGCGCCTCGCGCAGCAACGCGCGGTAGCCCGCGTCGTTCAGCGCCTCGCGGGCGATGCCCACGACCCGGCTGCTGGCCGGGATCTGGCCGTCGAGGAAGCGGTGGAACAGGGCCGGCAGCAGTTTGCGCACGGCGAGATCGCCAGTGCCGCCGAAGATCACCAGGTCGAACGGTTCGACCGATTGGGGGGAAGCAGTCACGCAGTCACCTCGACACGATGCCGGATGGCGGGCAGGGGCCGAATGGCGCAACGCCCGGGTTCTGCAGATGGTACCAGTGAAATACCAGAACGACTACCGGGCTGCATACGAATTCACTACCGCCTGTCATCTTTTCGAAATCCGCGCCAGACGTGACTTGCGATACAGGCACGGCAAGGCGGGCTTGCGCTAACTGGTTTGCTATTGGTATCTTTGCTGGATGGAAACCGCCCTGGCCAACGAATACCGCAGGATCTGCCAAGACCCGGCCACGCATCAGCCACTGGCCTATCTGCGCCTGCGTCGGGCGATCCGCAATATCGTCGAGCATCGCGACATCGAACCGGGTCAGGCACTGCCCAGCGAACGCGATCTGTCACAGGCGCTGAAGCTGTCGCGGGTGACCGTGCGCAAGGCGATCGCGGGATTGGTCGAGGAAGGCCTGCTGACCCAGCGCCATGGCGCCGGCACCTTCATCGCCGAGCGCATCGTCAAGCCGATGTCGCGGCTGACCAGTTTCACCGAGGATCTGCACGAGCGCGGACTGCATCCGCGTTCGGAATTCTTCGAGCGCGGCATCGGCGAGGTGACTCCCGAGGAATCGATGGCGCTGAACCTGTCGCCCGGTTCGCTGGTGGTGCGGCTGCACCGCGTCCGCTACGGCCAGGACGAGCCGCTGGCGATCGAGCGCAGCGTGGTGCCGGCCAGCGTGCTGCCCGATCCGCTGCTGGTGCACGATTCGCTGTACGAAGCACTCGAAAAACTCAATGCCCGCCCGCGCCGCGCACTGCAACGGCTGCGCGCGGTGTCGCTGAACGCGCAGCAGGCCCGGCTGCTGCACGTGGCGGTAGGTAGCGCCGGCCTGAGCATCGAGCGGCGCAGTTTCCTGGACGACGGCCGCGTGGTCGAGTTCACCTGTTCCTGGTATCGCGGCGACATCTACGATTTCGTCGCCGAACTGCAAACCGACTGAGGCCATCTTGAACACATCCGACATCACTGCCCGCGACACCTTGATGTACCGCGAAGCGCAGGAGACTGCCGACGTGGTCGCGCGCCAGTTTGCCGCCAACGAGGCGGTGGTCGCCGCGTTGGCGCAAGAGCTGCGCGCACGGCCGCCGCGCTTCATCGTCACCTGTGCGCGCGGCAGTTCCGATCACGCCGCGGCGTATGCGAAATACGTGTTCGAAACCCAACTCGGCATCGTCACCGCGTCGGTGTCGCCGTCGGTCACCTCGGTATATGCGGCCGAGCAGCAATGGCAGGATGCGCTGTTCATCGCGATCTCGCAGTCGGGCAAGAGCCCGGACCTGTTGCGCAACGCGCAGGCGGCGAAGATTGCCGGCGCCCGCGTGGTGGCACTGGTGAATGTGGAGGACTCGCCGCTGGCGGCGCTGGCCGACACGGTGATCCCGCTGCACGCCGGGCCGGAGCGCAGCGTGGCGGCGACCAAGAGCTATATCGCCGCGCTGGCCGCGGTGCTGCACCTGTGTGCGCGCTGGCGCGGCGATGCCGAACTGGGCACCGCGCTGCAGGCGTTGCCCGATGCCCTGCGCGCCGGCTGGGACGCCGACTGGTCGGCATTGAGCGAAGGCCTGGTCGACGCGCACAACCTGTTCGTGGTCGGGCGCGGCTTCGGCCTGGGCATCGCGCTGGAGGCGGCGCTGAAGTTCAAGGAAACCTGCGGCCTGCACGCCGAGGCGTTCAGCGCGGCCGAGGTGAAGCACGGGCCGATGGCGCTGGTCGGCCCGGACTTTCCGGTGCTGTGCTTCGCGCAGGACGACGACACGCTGGACGGCACGCTGGCGGTGGCGCGCGAATTCCGCGGCCGCGGCGCGCAGGTCTTCGTGGCGGCACCGGGGCTGCAGGGTGCGGGCGTGCTGCCGGTGATCGGTGGCCTGCCGGCGCTGTGCACGCCGCTGCTGATCATCCAGAGCTTCTATCGCGCGGCGAGCGAGCTGGCCTTGCGCCGCGGTTTCAATCCCGACGTGCCGCCGCATCTCAACAAGGTGACCGAAACGGTCTGAAAGGCTTGTAGGAGCGACTTCAGTCGCGATGCTTTTCCTGCATTTGGCCAAAGAGCATCGCGACTGAAGTCGCTCCCACAGTCCTTCGCGCATTACGGATATTTGTCATGACTCTCGCCCTCACCAACGCCCGCGTCCTCACCTCAGATGGCTGGCGCAACGACCTCGCCGTGCTGCTCGATGGCGAGCGCATCGCCGATCTGCTGCCACCGTCCGATCCGCGCGTAGGCGCGGCGACCGTGCACGATCTGCGCGGCGCGATGCTGCTGCCGGGTTTCATCGACACGCAGGTGAACGGCGGTGGCGGTGCGCTGTTCAACGACGCGCCCACGGTGGAAACGATCCGCCGCATCGGTGCGGCACACCGGCGTTACGGCACCACCGGCTTCCTGCCGACCCTGATCAGCGACAGCGTCGAGGTGATGCGCGCGGCGCTTGCCGCGGTGGAGCAGGCGCTGGCCGAAGGCGTGCCCGGCGTACTCGGCATTCACCTGGAAGGGCCGTATCTGGCGCCGGCCCGCAAGGGCGTGCACGACCCGAGATTCTTTCACGCCCCCGGCAGCGAGGAACTGGCGCTGCTGTGTGCACCGCATCGCGGCGCGCGATTGCTGACGCTGGCGCCCGAGCGCGTGCCGTCGGCCAGCATCGGTGCGCTGGCTGCCGCCGGCGTGATCGTCTGCGCCGGCCACACCGCGGCCGACTACGCGACCACGCACGCCGCGCTGGCTGCCGGCGTGCGCGGCTTCACGCACCTGTTCAACGCGATGACGCCGCTGGGCAGCCGCGAGCCTGGCGTGGTGGGTGCCGCGCTGGAAGACGCCGACAGCTGGTGCGGCATCATTGTCGACGGCCATCACGTGCATCCGGCCAGCCTGCGCGTGGCGATCGCCGCCAAGCCGCGCGGCAAGATGCTGCTGGTCACCGACGCGATGCCGCCGGTGGGCGCGGCCGATCCGAGCTACGTGCTCAACGGCGAAACCATCACCGCCAAGGACGGCATTTGCCAGACCGCGCAAGGCGTACTGGCCGGCTCTGCGCTGGACATGGCCGGCGCCGTGCGCAACGCCGTGCAGCTGCTCGGTCTGCCGCTGGACGAAGCGGTGCGCATGGCCAGCACCTATCCGGCCGAGTTCCTTGGCTTCGGCGCCAGCCACGGCCGCATCGCCGCGGGCTACCAGGCCGATCTGGTGGTGCTGGATGACGATTACCGCGTGCAGCAGAGCTGGATCGGCGGCGCGGCGTAGGAGCGACTTCAGTCGCGATGCTCTTGGCGGCGTGTGCGGAAAAGCATCGCGACTGAAGTCGCTCCCACAGTCGCTCAACGAGACCGGTTCGACGGCGTGCATTGCCCAAATAGCCATCCGAAGCTAAAGTGACGCGGTTCAGGTGTCCCGACGGCTCAGCGCCCTAGGGATGAAACGGGAAGCCGGTGCGTGGTGTCGTTCGACACCGCAAGGCCGGCGCTGCCCCCGCAACGGTAAGCGAGATTCACGAACGGCGGACGCCACTGTGCACAGCACGGGAAGGCGCCGTTCGGGGCACGCGGTTCGCCGCGCGCCACTCGCCAGCCCGGAGACCGGCCCGAACGATTCTTGGTGGCTCGCGGTGGGCGAGGCCGAACCACGTGCGTGGCGTTTCGGCCTGCCCGTTGTTCCGTCTTCCCCACTCCGGCTTCCAGCTCATTGAACGCATGAGCCGTGCGCGGGTGCGCGGCCGAGGAACGACCTTGAAGAAGACCTTGCTGGCAGCGGCACTCCTGAGCTGCATGATGACCGCGCACGCGGCCGACCAGAACGACGCGGCCGCGCTGGGGCCGGTGATCGTCACCGCCACGCGCACCGCGATCACCGTCGACGATGCGCTGTCGTCGGTCACCGTGATCACACGCGCCGACATCGAGCGGCTGCAGCCGGTGTCGGTGCAGGATCTGCTGACCGGACTGCCGGGGGTGAGCTTCGCGAATGCCGGCGGCCTCGGCCAGCAGACTTCGCTGTTTGTGCGCGGCACCAATTCCACCCACACGCTGGTGTTGCTCGACGGCGTGCGCCTGGGTTCGGTCACGGCGGGTTTCGCGTCGCTGGAACAGATTCCGGTGGAGCAGATCGAGCGCATCGAGATCGTGCGCGGTCCGCGCTCGAGCCTGTACGGCGCCGACGCCATCGGCGGGGTGATCCAGATCTTCACCCGGCATGGTCAGGCCGACGGCGGCCAGCCTTTGTCGAGCCCGTTGCCGTCGCTGAGCGTCACCGCCGGCAGCAACGGCTTGTTCGGCGCCGAGGCGGGGCTGTCCGGCGGCAACGCGCACGCCTGGTACAACCTCAGCCTGGGCGGCCAGTACACCAGCGGTTTTCCTGGCTGCAAGATAGGCGCGGCGGAGGCCAACGGCGGCATGGGTGCCGGCTGCTTCGTCGACGATCCGCGCGACGACGCGTTCCGCAACTGGAATGGCGCGGCCAATGCCGGCTACCGCTGGGACAACGGCACCGAGCTGGCTGTCACCTGGTTGCGCAGCAAGAACGACGTGGAATACGCCGGCAGCCCATATGGCGGCAACGACGCCGTCAACGAGCAGCGCGTGGCCGGCGCACGGCTGAGCTTCTCGCCGCTGGAGGCATGGAAGGTCACGCTGAACGCGGGGCAGAGCAAGGATCTGGCCACCACGTATTACCAGGGTACCTATTACGGCACCTACTACCCGTTCGCGCAGACCGGTTATTCCAATTCGCGGCGCGACCAGGCGTCATGGCAGAACGACATCGCGCTGGCCTCGAACCAGCTGCTGACGGTGGGCGTGGACTACCAGCGGGAGCATGTCGACAGCAGCACCGGCTACCTGGCCGACAACCGCAACGATACCGGCACCTACGCGCAGTACCAAGGCACGTTCGGCAGCAACGAGCTGCAGCTGTCGGCGCGACATGACGACAGCTCGCAGTACGGTGGCCACGATACCGGCGCGCTGGCCTGGGGCTACAGCTTCGATCGCGGCCTGCGCCTGATGGCCAGTTATGGCACGGCGTTCCACGCACCGACGTTCAACGACTTGTACTACCCGCCGTTCTTCGGCACGCCGTCGGCCAATCCGGATCTCAAGCCGGAGAAATCGCGCAGCGGCGAACTGGGCCTGGCTCAGAAACTCGATATCTGGAACTGGGCATTGAATGCCTACCAGACCGACATCGACGACCTGATCGTGCTGGATCCCGACCAGAACTACGTGCCGTTCAATGTCAGCAAGGCGCGCATCCGCGGCCTGGAAGGCCAGCTCGGCGCGAACCTGGACGGCTGGCAGGTGCAGGGCTATCTGACCTTGCAGCAGCCGGAGAACCACGACGGCGGCGCCAACAACGGCCATCTGCTGCCGCGTCGCCCTGAGCGAACCGCACGCATCGACATCGATCGCCGCTTCGGCGCGTTCGGCCTGGGCACCACCTGGTACGCGGCCGGCAAGAGCTACGACGACGTCGCCAACCTGCACCGCCTCGGCGGCTACAGCACGCTGGCCCTGCGTGCAAGCTGGCATTTCGCAGCGGACTGGCAGGTCGAGGCGAAGCTGGCCAATGCGTTGGATCACCCGTACGAGACGGTGTACTACTACAACCAGCCCGGTCGCGCCTGGTATGTGACCCTGCGCTACAGCCCGGCCACGCGCTGAGGTCCGGCGCCCGATATTGTTGCGCTGTTTGTAGGAGCGGCTTCAGCCGCGATGCTTCCGGCCGGGGTGCCGAAGGGCATCGCGGCTGAAGCCGCCCCTGCATCGCATCGTTGTCGTATCCTTTGCCCCCTGTCTTCCGACAGGGTGTGGACTTCAGGCACATACGCCGGGGCGCGATTGCAGGCATAAAGCCGGCATGATCGAGATACCATTCTCCGCTGTCGCCAGCATGCGGTCCCCGGCACGACGATCCGTCGGCCGCATTTCGCCGCCGTGCTGGCTCGCCACGGAAGCGCCATGAATATTTTCGCACCCCTGATCCGCCGCCCGGTCGGTACTTCGCTGCTCGCCGTCGGCCTGATCCTCGCCGGAGCATGGGCGTACATCCTGCTCGGCGTCGCTGCGCTGCCGTCGCTGGATTTCCCCGGCGTCTACGTGGTGGCCAACCAGCCGGGCGCCAGTGCTCAGACCATGGCCAATACCGTGCTGGCGCCGCTGGAGCGGCACCTGGGGCGGATTCCCGGCATCGACGACATGTACGGCAACGCCAGCGAAGGATCCGCCTCGGTGATGGTGCGTTTCAGCATGACGCGCACCGCCGACAGCGCCGCGCGCGACGTGCAGGCGGCGATCAACGCGGCCGCGGTCGACCTGCCGACGGGAATGCCGTCGCCGCCGCAGTACTTCAAGTTCGACACCTCGCAGATCCCGATCCTGTTCATCACGCTGACCTCGACCGGATTGCCGCAGGACCGGCTGTTCGACCTGGCCGACACCTTGCTCAAGCCGGCGGTGGCGCAGATCGACGGCGTGGCGCAGGTACAGGTATTCGGGGGCACGCCGCACGCGGTACGCATCGAGCTGGACGACAACGCGCTGGCGGCCAAGGGGCTCACCACGAACGACGTCGCCAACGCGCTGCGCGCGGCCAACGTCACCTCGCCGCAGGGCACATTGAGCGACGGCCGCACGCAGATGACGGTGACCGCCAGCGACAGCCTGCACGAGCCGGCCGAGTTCGCGCGCCTGCTGATCTCGGTGAAGAACGGCACGCCGGTCCGGCTGTCCGACGTGGCCAGGGTCTACAGCGGCCAGCAGGACCAGTATCAGGCGGCATGGTTCGACACCAAGCAGACGGGCAGCGCACGTACCGTAGGCCTGCAGATCTCCAAGCGGCCGGAGGCGAATGCGGTGGCCACGGTGGAGGCGATCCGCGCCAAGCTGCCGCAGCTGCGCGCGTCGTTGCCGTCGAACATCACGATGACGCCGGTGTTCGACCTGACCCAGACCACCAAGTCGGCGCTGCATGAAGTGCAGGTGGCGCTGCTGATCTCGATCGTGATGGTGGTGCTGGTGATGCTGGTGTTCCTGCGCCGGCTGCGGCCGACCCTGATCGCCACGCTGAGCGTGCCGCTGTCGCTGGCCGGCGCGTTCGTGGTGATGTGGACGCTGGGCTACACCCTCAACACCTTGTCGCTGGTGGCGCTGGTGCTGTGCATCGGCTTCGTGGTGGACGATGCGATCGTGGTGATCGAGAACATCGTGCGCCACATGGAACACGGCGAGACGCCGCTGCAGGCGTCGCTCACCGGCGTGGGCGAGATCGGCTTCACGGTGATCTCGATCACGCTGTCGCTGGTGGCGGTGTTCGCGCCGCTGCTGTTCGGCAACAACATGCTGGTCATGCTGCTGCGCGAGTTCTCGGTGACGCTGACCGCCGCGGTGGTGATCTCGGCGCTGGTCTCGCTGACGCTGACTCCGGCGCTGTGCGCCTACCTGCTGCGGCACGAGCCGGTGAACCGCAAGCCGCCGGGGCGGCTAGAGCAGGCGGTGGAGAACTTCGACCGCAGCCTGCTGCGCAGCTACGAGCGTGCGCTGGACTGGGCGATGCACCACCGGCGCATCATGCGCTGGCAGCCGCTGACCTTGCTGATACTGACGGTTGTCCTGGGCTTCGCGGTGGCGAAGACCGCCGGCGGCACCTTCATGCCGGACGAGGACACCGGCCAGCTGCAGGTCGACATCCATGCCGACGCCAACATCTCGCCGCAGCAGATGACCGAACGCACGCTGGCCGTGGCGAAGATCATGCTGGCCGATCCGGCCGTGCTCGACCAGCTGACCATGCTCGGCAGCAATGGCGGCGGCAACGGCGCGGTCGGCAACAGCGCGCAGATGTTCGTCGACCTGAAACCGCGCGGCAGCGGTCCGGGCCGGCGCAAGGAGGGCATCAAGCAGGTGGTCGATCGGCTTTCCAAGCATTACGACCTGTTGCCCGACGTGAAGGTTTCGGTCAGCGCCGCCCAGTTTCTCGGCGGCGGCGGCAGCGGCGACAAGGGCGGCCAGTATGAATTCCAGCTGGTCAGCACCGACGGCGGCGACCTGCAGCCGTGGGCGCTGAAGATGGTACGGCAGATGCGCACCATCAAGGAATTCCGCGACGTCGGCAGCAGCTTCGACCAGGTCGGCAAGCAACAGCTGCTGAAGATCGACCGCGAGGCCGCCGGGCGCCTGCATGTCGGCATCGGCACGATCGACTCGGCGCTGTACAACTCGTTCGGCCAGCGCCAGGTGTCGCAGATCTATTCCGACATCAACCAGTACTCGGTGGTGCTGACCGCCAGCCCGCAGGAAAGCGTGAGCCCGCAGTCGCTGCTGAACGTGCGCGTGCGCAACGATGAGGGGAAGATGATCCCGCTGTCCGCGCTGGCGCATATCGAGCCGAACATCAGCCCGATCCGGGTGCGCCATCACAACCAGCTGGAAGCGGTCACCATCACCTACAACCTGGCCAAGGGCGTGCCGCAGGACCGCGGCGTCAAGCTGGTCGAGCAGGCCGCGTATGCGGCCGGCCTGCCGGCCGGCGTCAAGGTCGATTTCACGGGCGCCAACCAGCGCCTGCAGCAGATGAAGTCCAACGGCATGGTGCTGCTGCTCGGCTCGATCCTGGCGATGTACATCGTGCTCGGCATCCTCTACGAAAGCCTCGGCCATCCGCTGACGATTCTCTCCACCTTGCCGGCCGCCGGCGCCGGCGCGTTCCTGGCGATGCTGGTGACGCAGACGCAGATCTCGATGATGGCGATCATCGCGATCCTGATGCTGATCGGCATCGTCAAGAAGAACGCGATCCTGATGGTCGACTTCGCGCTGGTCGCCGAGCGCGAACGAGGCTTGTCCGCGCCCGAGGCGATCCGCGAGGCCGCGCTGGTGCGCTTCCGCCCGATCACCATGACCACTCTCGTCGCCATGGGCGCGGCGCTGCCGCTGGCGATCGGTTTCGGCATCGGCTCGGAAATGCGCCAGCCGCTGGGCATCGCCATCGTCGGCGGCCTGCTGGTGTCCCAGCTGCTGACCCTGCTCAGCACGCCAGCGATCTACCTGTGGAATTACGACCGCCGCGAACGCAAGGCGAAACGCAAGCAGCTGCGCGCCGAGATCCGACGCCAGCGTGCGCTGCTACAGCAGATACCGGCGTTGCCGAAATAACGGCACGCCTTACGGAGAATCCTCAGCCGGCTTCCGCCGCCCGCGCCGCGCCGATGCTGCGCAGTGCCGGGTTGGTCATGCAGCTCAGGGCGATCAGCGTCAGCGTCAGTCCCGCCGCGGTGAACAAGGTCGCCAGCGAGACCACCTTCAACAAGCTGCCGGCGATCGCGGCCGACAACGGGCCCAGTCCCATGAAGGTGAACATCAGCACGCTCATGGTGCGGCCCATCATCTCCGGCGCCACGCGGCGCTGGATCCAGCTGACGATGGCGATCTGGGCGATGCCGGCGAGTACGCCGACACTGGCCAGCAGCGCGGCGCCGGCCAAGGTCGAGTGCACCAGGGCCATCGTGGCCAGGGCCAGTCCGGCGAGGCTGTCGATGCCCAGCACCATCAGGCCGAGCCGGCCGCGTACCAGCTTCGCCGCGACGCCGGAAAGAAAACTGCCCAGCAGCATGCCGCCACCGTTCGCGGTCATCAGGATGCCCAGCGACGCGGCGCCCAGATCCAGCCGGGTATCGGCCAGCACCGGCAGGCCGACCTGGATCGGGCCGCCCACGAACACGGACACCACGGCGGCGTAGAGGATGAACGCGCGCAGCGGCAGATCGGCCCAGATATGGCGGATGCCGCTGGCGACATTGGCCAGCACGCTGCCGACCGGCACCTTCGGATGACGGTCGCTGTGGATGCGGATCAGCATCAGCGAGCCCAGCGAAAACAGGAAGCTCACCGCATCGATGCCGAAGGCGAGCCCGAGGCCGGCGGAGTCGTCCATGCCGTGGCCGGCGTGCGCACCGGTGCTGATCAGCAGTCCAGCGATCGCCGGGCCGACAATCATGCTCAGCTGGCGCATGCCCATGAACAGCGCGTTGGCAGGCTGCAACTGCTGCGGCTGGATCAGCTGCGGCAGGATGGCCGAACCGGCCGGATAGGCGAATGCGGTAGACAGGCCGATGCCCAGCGCGAGCACGTAGATCATCCACATGTGGATCGCCCCGGCCAGCACCAGCACGGCGAGCAGGCTGACCAGCAGCGTGTTGATCCCGCGCGCACCCAGCAGCACCCGCCGCGGCGACATCCGGTCCACCACCGCGCCGCCGATCAGCATGAAGGCGGCCCGCGGCAGCGCCATTGCGGCGAGCACCAGGCCGAGTGCGGCCGGATCGCCGGTGAGCTTCAGCACCAGCCACGGCAATGCGACCAGGGTGAACTGATCGCCGATCGCCGAGATCGTGCTGCCGCCGAACAGCAGGGTGAATCGATGATTGGCGAACAGTGAATCGCGAGAAGAGGGTTGCATGGTGAAGTCCTTGGGCGCCGCTGGTGGGCCGGCGTCGTAGTGGAACGTGCAGGTGTGGTGCAGGCGCGGGCCGTCGCGGTCAGCTGGCCGCCATGTCGTCCCAGGCCGCGGCGGCCAACCGGCGCAGATGATCGCGCACATCGCGCGGCCACGGTTCGGTCAGGGTGATGAAGCGCTCGCGCTCGTGCCGGTAGAACGCGCGCGACGCTTCCTCGTGCCGGCCGAGGTCGCCGGTCATCGCGAGCATGAAACGATCGACCGACTCCTGCGCAAGCCGCGCGCGATCCTTCGCGCCATGATGGCGCATGGTCTGTTCGACCAGTCGCCGCAACACCGCCGAAGCGCCGCCGGGCTGGCTGGACAACCAGTCCCAGTGGCGGGGCAGCAAGGTGACCTCGCGCGGCACCACCCCCAGCTTCGGTCGGCCGGGGCCGCGCGCTACGAGCTCCGGTGCGGTTTCGCCCAGCGGCAGTCGCGCCAGCACCTGCTCCGCCGTGCCGCGAAAATCGATCTCTATCTGGCGACTGCTGCGATCGTCGAAAATCAGCAACGGCCCCTGCGCGCCCGCTTCCAGCGCCTGCTTCGTTGCACGGACCACCTCGATCAGCGGGCCGCTGGCGATCAGGCGCTGGTGGTCGAATGCGCTGCAGGTAGGCGGATCCGGCTGGTGCATTTGATTTTACCCGGGTGAAATAACGGACGGATTCTACCCGGGTCAAATTGCCTGTCAAGGGTGGCGCCGAGACCCGTGCCGCCGTCCGGCAGCAGAGCCAGCGCCTTCGTCGACTTGCTATGGTTGGCCTTTCGCCCGGAGGAATTGAACGGATGACCATGCATCAGCGTCCGATCGCTTGGCTGGCTTCACTGGTCCTGTTCGTGGCAACCGTGTCGCCCCCGCTGGCTGCGGCCGAGCTGGCTATCCCGCCGATCCCGTACTACCAGCGCATCTTGCCGAACGGCTTGCAGGTGTTGAGTGTGGAGAACCACGCCAGTCCGACCGTGTCGGTGCAAATGTGGTACCACGTCGGTTCCAAGGACGATCCGCAGGGTCGCTCCGGCTTCGCGCATCTGTTCGAACATCTGATGTTCAAGAGCACGAAGCACATGCCCGCCGAGCAGCTCGACCGGTTCACCGAAGACGTCGGCGGTTCCAACAACGCGTCGACCGGTGACGACGTCACCAATTATTTCGAGATCGTTCCCAGCAACTACCTGCAGACCTTGCTGTGGGCCGAGGCCGAGCGCTTGTCCAACCTCAATGTGGACGAGAAGAATTTCAAGTCCGAGCGCGCGGTGGTGGAGGAGGAGTACCGCCAGAGCGTGCTGGCCAATCCGTACGGCAAGCTGTTCAACGCGATCGATCCGCACTCGTACACGGTGCATCCGTACCGGCGGCCGACCATCGGCAGCATCGAGGATCTGGAAGCGGCCTCGCTGCAGAACGTGATCGATTTCCACAAAGCCTTCTACCGGCCGGACAACGTCACTCTGATTGTCACCGGCGATTTCGATCCGAAGCAGCTCGATGCCTGGGTCGACCAGTATTTCGGCTGGATGCCGAAACCGGCCACGCCGGTACCGCAGGTCGTCGTGCAGGAACCGCTGCGCAAGAAGGATCTGCGTTACACCGTGACCAGCTCGACCGCGCCGTTGCCCGCGGTGGCGATCACCTGGCTGATCCCGCCCGCGGCCGACAGTGCCGACAGCATCCCGCTGCAGGTCGCCGCCGCGTTGCTGTCGCAAGGCGATTCGTCGCGGCTGTACCAGTCGCTGGTCTATCGCCATCAGGTCGCCCAGCAAGTCGGGGCCGACGCCGATGGCCGGGTCGGCCCGGGTCTGTTCACTGCCTACGCGATCCTCGCCAGCGGGCATTCCCCGGCCGACGCGGAGAAGTTGCTGCAGGAGGAGATCATCTGGCTGGCGACCCAGCCGATCCCGGCCAGCGAGCTCGACAAGGTGAAAACCCAGCTGCTGACCAGCGAGCTGAAACAACGCCAGACCGCGCAGGGCATCGCCTTCGCGCTGGGTCAGGCGAGCCTGATCGAAGGCAATCCGGACCGTGTGAACACCGATCTGGCTGCGCTGCAGAAAGTCAGCGAACACGATGTCCACCGGGTCATGCAGAAGTACGTCCTCGGCGCTCACAGCGTCACCATCGACTATCTGCCGCAGGCCGCCACGGCAGCGACGGCTGCCGGCAAGGGAGCAACGCAATGAGCCGCCACGCGAAAGCACTTCGTTTGGCCGTCTTTACGGCCATGCTGATGATGGCCGCCGGTGGCGTGTTCGCCGCCTCGGCTTCCGCCGATGATTTCCCGGCCACGCCGCCGGTGCCGGGCCCGGCGCCGAAACTGAGCGTACCCACGCCATCCACGCAGATGCTGGCCAACGGCCTGCAGGTAATCAGCGTGCGCCGCGCCGGCTTGCCGCTGGTCACCGCCGAGCTGGTGTTGCGTGGCGGCGGCGAGATGGACCCGCCGGCGTTGGCCGGCCTGGCCGACCTTACCGCGAACCTGCTGAGCAAGGGCGCCGCCGGCAAGACCGCGCCGCAGATCGCGGCTGCTGTCGAAGCGCTGGGCGGTTCGCTGAGCGCCGCCGCGGGCTGGGACCGGAGTGCGGTAGGCGTCACCGTGACCACGCCGAAATTGCCGCAGGCGCTGGGACTGCTCGCCGAGGTGGTGCGGCGGCCGGACTTCAGTGCGGCCGAACTGAAGCGCGCGCAGGCGCAGGCGATCGACGATCTGCGCCTGTCGCTGAGCCGGCCGATTGCACTGGCCTCGTTGGCGGCCGGTCGCGGTGTCTTCGGCGACGGCGCCTACGGCCACTCGCGCAGCGGCACGCCGGCGTCGATCGTGCGGATCAGCCGCGAAGACGTGCAGCATCTGCATGACAAGCTGTACCGGCCGGACAATGCGATCCTGATCCTGGCCGGCGACATCGCGCCGGAGCAGGCGAAGCAGCTGGCGCAGAGCAGTTTCGGCGACTGGCGCAGGCCGTCCACGCCACTGCTGCCCCGGCCGGTGGGCATGGCCGCCAGCCACGTGCCGGCGATCCTGCTGATCGACCAGCATGGCGCCGGCCAGGCCGGCGTGGTCGTCGCGCATGCGGCGCCGCCGCGCAAGGATGCCGACTATTACGTCGGCATCGTCGCCAACGCGGTGCTCGGCGGCTCGTATTCGGCGCGCCTCAACGAGGAGATCCGCATCAAGCGGGGGCTGTCCTACGGCGCCAGCAGCCGGCTGCAGCCGCTGGACGATGCCGGCATGTGGCTGGCCGCCGCGCAGACCAAGAACCCCTCGGCGCCGCAAGTGGTCGAGCTGGTACTGGGCGCGTTCAAGCGGCTCGGCAGGACACGCGTTTCCGCCAGCGAACTGGCGGCGCGCAAGGCGACCTTGATCGGCAGCTACGTCAACAGTCTGCAAACCACCGCCGGCCTCGCCGAACAGGTCGGCGAGCTGGCCATCTACGGCGTGAAGCTGGAGCAGATCGGCAAGTACATCGAGCAGGTGCAGGCGGTCACGCCGAAGCAGATCGAGAAGTACGCGGCGAGGCACCTGGACGCCGACGGCAGCAAGGTGGTGGTGGTGGGCGACGCCGCGCAGTTCGGTGCGGCGATCCGCCAGGCGCATCCCAAGGCGGTGCTGCTGAAGTCGAGCGCGCTCGATCTGGGCAGCCCCAGCCTGCAACCGGCAGCCGTCGGGCCGAAAACCATCGCACGATAAGCCGGCGGCCGCACCGTCCCAGGGGGGAAGCCCCGGCGGCTGCCGCCGGGGCATTTCGCAACCGAAACACATGGCGAAGAAACATAGTGTTTCCGCCGGGGGGCTTCACCCGTGCACGACATTGTTTAATAAACTATGGGGTACACAAACCAACCGCGACCCAGTCCCCTATAGGTCCCTCCATGCGTCTGCCTTTCCGCGCACCCCTCGTTCTGCTTGCGCTACCCCTTGCCTCGCTTGCCTTTCCCGCCGCCGCTACCCGTCTGGAAATCCAGGGCGGCCGGAGTTACATGGATAGCTACGCGACGAATACCGTATTCGTCGAAGGCGTGTTGGACGAACACCGCATCGGCGACAGCCGCTTCAGCTGGTCGCCGGATGTCTCGCTGGGCTGGCTCGATGGCCGCGATATCGCCCATTTCGATGGCGGTCGTTACACCACGCGGGACCCGATCTGGCTGGTGGCAGGCGGGGCGCGTCTCCACTATGGCGACGCCGGCGACTGGTATCGACCCTTGTTTCTCAGTTTCCAGCCGGCCCTGCATACCGGCCGCACGCAGGCATTGAGCACGCCCTACGAGTTCGTCAGCACGCTGGGCTGGCAGGGGCGGCGTTTCAGCGTGCAGATCCGACACATTTCAAACGGCAATCTGCACCACCCCAACCGCGGCGAAACCATGGCTCTGGTGGGCGTGGCCTTCAATCCGTAGCTCGCGGCGGCGGCGTTCGATCAATGCCCGCCGGCGGCGGGGCCGGCTTTCGCGCTGAATGGCGGCCTGGCCAGCCAGATCACCAGCACCAGCCCGATGAAGATCCAGCCCAGCGCGTGGAACACCTCATTGAACGAGATCTGGTAGCCCTGCTGGGTGATCATGTCGTTGATCACGCCGGCACCGGCCTGCGGGTTGCCCTGGCCGATCCGGCTGATCGCCTCCTGCGAGGTCGAGCTGTAGACGGTGATGTGTTCGGCCAGCTGTTCGTGGTGGCTCACCGCGCGGCGCTCCCACAGCAAGGTGGTCAGCGAGGCGGAGAAACTGCCGCCTAGCGTGCGCAGGAAAGTGGCCACGCCCGAGCCGGCGGCGATCTCGTTCTGTTGCAGGTCCGACAGCAGGATGGTCAGGATCGGCATGAAGAACAGCGCCACGCCCAGGCCTTGCAGCAGCTGCACCATCGCCACGTGATAGAAGTCGATGCCGATGAAGAAGTCCGCGCGCATGAAGCAGGTCATGCCCATCACCACGAACGCCACCGACGCCAGCAGGCGCAGGTCGAAGCGGCCGGCGTACTTGCCCACGAAGAAGGTCAGCAACACCGGGATCACGCCCAGCGGCGCCGTGGCGTAACCGGCCCAGGTCGAGGTGTAGCCGAGATTGCGCTGCAGCCACAGCGGCACCAGCAGGCCGATCGCGAAGAACGCCGCGTAGGCGAGCACCAGCGCGATCGTGCCGGCGGTGAAGTTGCGGTGGCGGAACAGCTTGAGGTCGACGATCGGATCCTTGTCGGTCAGCTCCCAGATCAGGAAGATCGCGATGCTGATCGCCGAGACGATGCTGGCGACGATGATGAAGGTGGAGTTGAACCAGTCCGCATCGTTGCCCTTGTCCAGCACGATCTGCAGTGCGCCTACGCCGATGATCAAGGTGATCAGGCCGACGTAGTCGATCTTCGGGCGCTCGGTCTTCTCGACCTTTCCGCGCAGCTGGTTCGCCACCACCGTGCTGGCGAAGATGCCGATCGGCACGTTGATGAAGAAGATCCACGGCCACGAGTAATTGTCGGTGATCAGGCCGCCCAGGATCGGGCCGGCGATCGGCGCCACCACGGTCACCATCGCCAGCAGCGCCAGCGCCATGCCGCGCTTGGCCGGCGGATAGATGCCGATCAGCAGGCTCTGCGTGATCGGATACATCGGCCCGGCCACCGCGCCCTGCAGCGCGCGGAACACGATCAGCATGCCCATGCTCTGCGAGATGCCGCACAGGAACGAGGTGATCGCGAACAGCAAGGTGCACGCCACGAACAGTTTCACCTCGCCGAAGCGGCGGGTGAGGAATCCGGTCAGCGGCAGCGCGATCGCCATGCTCACCGCGAACGAGGTGATCACCCAGGTGCTCTGGTTGTTGCTGACGCCGAGGTTGCCGGCGATCGTCGGCAACGACACGTTGGCGATCGTGGTGTCCAGGACCTGCATGAAGGTCGCCAGCGACAGACCGATCGTGCTGAGTGCCAGATTGGGTGGACGGAATTGGGCGGTCATCGGTATCGGTCGTCAGATGTGTGTAGGAGCCCGCTTGCGGGCGATGCTGTTGCTTTGATGGTTGGGTAGGAAAGATCAAAGCTGGGGCATCGCCCGCCAGCGGGCTCCTACAAGGGGATCATTTGCCGCCGGCCATGTTGGCGTGGACGATCCGGGTGATCGCCGCGTCGGCCTTGGCCAGCTGCCGCTTGTATACGTCGGTGCTGAAGACCGGCTGGGTCGGCGACTGTTGCGCCAGCATCGGGCCGCCCTGGTCATGCAGACTGACGTCGACGGTCAGCGACATGCCCAGGCGCAGCGGATGCTTGTCCAACTGGGTCGGGTCGTCGAACACGATGCGCACGGGGATGCGCTGCACGATCTTGATCCAGTTGCCGGTGGCGTTCTGCGCCGGCAGCAACGAGAACGCGCTGCCGGTGCCGACGCCGAGACTCTCCACCTTGCCCTTGTATTTCACCTTGCCGCCGTAGACGTCGGACTCGATCTCCACCGGCTGGCCCAGCCGCATCCCGGTGAGCTGGGTTTCCTTGAAGTTCGCATCCACCCACACGCCGTGCAGCGGCACGACCGCCATCAGGGGAGCACCCGGCTGCACGCGCTGGCCAACCTGCACCGAACGCTTGGCCACATAGCCGTCCACGGGCGCGACCAGGGTGGCGCGCGCATCGTCGAGGAACGCGGCACGCAGACGCGCCGCGGCAACCTGCACGTCCGGATGCGAAGCCACCACGGTATCGTCGACCAGCACCTTGCTGGTCTCGTACGTCTGCTGGGAGACGATCAGGCCGCTCTCGGCGCTGGTCAGCGCGTCGCTGGCATGCGCCAGCTCCTCGGCCGAGATCGCGCCGGACCTGGCCAGCGCGACGCGGCGGTTGTAGTCGGCACGGGCCTTTTCCACCGCGATCTTGCGCGCGGCCACATCGGCCTGCGCGCCGTTGACGTTGGAATACAGGCCGCGCACCTTGCGCACGGTGTTGGCTAGATTCGCCTTCGCCTCGGCCAGCGCCACGTCGGCGTCGCTGGGGTCGAGCTGCACCAGCACGTCGCCGGCGTGCACAAGGTCGCCGTCGTCGGCACCGATGCTGACCACGGTGCCGGGCACCTGCGGCGTGATCTGCACCACATTGCCGTTGACGTAGGCATCGTCGGTACCTTCGTACCAGCGGCCGTCGAGGAAATACCACAGCGCCCAGCCGACGACGGCGAGCAACACCACGATGGCGAGTACGCGCAGCATCATGCCGCGCGGGTTTTTCTTGGGTGCCGCGGTGTTCGGTGATGCGCCGGCCGTATTTTCGGCCGCGGTAGGAGTCTGGCTGGACATGGGGCTGCCTCAGGAACGCGAAGAGTGGGAAGACGGGGAAGGCATGGCTGGTACCCCGGCCTGCGGCTGGAAGCCGCCGCCTAGGGCCTGAATCAATTGAACGGAAAGGTCGACCTGCTGCGCCTGCAGCGCGGCGATGCCGCGGTTCGCGGTGAGCAATTGCTGGCGCACGACGAGTGCTTCGAGATAGCTGCCGATGCCGGCCTTGTAGCGTTGCAGCGCCAGCTCCCACGCCTGCTGCGCCGCATCCTGCGCGCGCTGCTGCGCAGCGAGCTGGTCCCGCACCGATTGCAGGGCGGACAACTCGTCGGCGACCTGGTTCAGCGCGCTGACCAGGGTCTGGTTGTACTGCGCCACGGCGAGGTCGTATTGCGCATCCTTGCCGGACAGGTTCGCGCGCAACTTGCCGCCGTCGAAGATCGGCAGGCTGAGCGACGGCCCGAACTGGTAGAAGCGGGACGGCAGCGTGAGCGGATTGCCCCCGCCCATGCTGATCACGCCGGCCATCGCACCGATGCTGATGTTCGGCAGGAATTCGGTTTTCGCCGCCTTGATGTCCCTGGCCGAAGCCTCGACGCGCCAGCGTGCGGCGACCAGGTCGGCACGATGGCCGAGCAGATCGACCGGCAGGTTGGCCGGCACCGCCAGCTCGGCCGGTTTCAGCAGTTGTGGCCGGGCGATATCCAGCCCGCGGTCCGGGCCTTTGCCCAGCAGCACCGCCAGCGACGAGCGCGCCGCGTCGACCGCGCGTTTGGCCAGCGCCGCGTCCTGCTCGGCGGTCGCCACTTCGGCGTCGCTTTCCTTCAGCTGGATCTGGTTGTCGATGCCGCTGGCGACCCGCTGGCGGGTCAGCTCGCGCGACTGGCTCGCGCGCTGCAATTCGCCCGCTGCCAGATCCTGCTGGGTGAACGCGTAGCCGAGCTGGGCGTAGGCGCGGGCCACGTTGCCGGAAAGTTCGATGCGCGCGGCGCGGGCATCGATCTCGGTCGCGCGCGCCTGGCCCACCGCAGCTTCCCACGCGGCACGCTTGCCGCCCCACAGGTCGAGGTCCCACTTGAAGCTGGCGTAGCCGTACTTGGCCATCTCGAAATGCGCCTTGTTGCCGAGCAACGCGGCCGGCGGATGGGCGCCAGCGACCGCGGCGCCCCCGTTCACGCTGGGACCGCGGGCGGCATCGGCGACACCTGCTTCGGCCTGGGCCGCGCGGGCGCGGGCATCGGCCGCGGCGAGGCCCGGGTTGTCCTGTAGCGCCTCGGCGATCAGCGTGTCCAGTTGCGTATCGCCCAGCCCGGTCCACCAGTCCGCGGCAGGCCATGCGGCAGGCGAAAGATGGAAGCCGGCCAGGCTGCGGTCGGCTTTCAGGGAGGCGGGATCGGTCGGCGTGCCGTCCGGGTGCAGGCCGCCGCTGCTGACGCAGCCGGCCAGCGCGAGGGTCGATGCAATAGCTGCCGCAAGGAAGTGCAGACGCATGGGTTGTGGTCCGGAAGTAAGGTCAGTTCTTGTCGCGAAGCGCTTGCAGCATGCGCTCCAGGTAGTCGTGCAGCTGCGCCTGCTCGGCCGGATCCAGCGAGCGCTGCGCCGCTTTCATCACGCGCAGGCTGCACACGGATGCGGTGTTCTGCCAGACCGTGTGGCCCGCTTCGGTCAGTTCGATGCGCAACGCGCGGCGGTCCTGTTCATGCGGCGAACGACGCAGGTAACCCTTGCGCTCCAGCTGGTCCAGCTGGCGTGTCATCGCACCGCCATCCAGCTCCACCGCACGGGCCAGTTCCGTGGCCGACACCGGACCGAGCTGCTGCGATTTCTTGAGGATCAGGTACTGGGTGAAGCTGAGATCCAGTCCCTGGCCGGCAAGTTCGGCCTCGATCGCACGCACTATCTCGGAGCGCACCATGGTGATCAGCATGCCCAGGCTCGGCGCATGAGGCTCATGGGTGATGGAGGTCGGGGTGGGGTCGTTTTGATTCATGCCGGGCATTCTATTGCCCGAAATATATTTGTCAAGGCAAATATGTGTTTGTCTATGTTTGTTCAGGCAAAAGGTCGGGGCATGGCGGCGGCGACGCGATCGCCAGCCCGTCCAGTTCGTCGGTCAGCCACGCGCGCAGGCCCGGGTCGCGCAGCTCGAACAGCTCGAACACGCCCAGGGCTCGCAACGACGGCAATTGGGCCAGCAGCCGGGGCTCCACGGCGCGGCGCACCTGCTCGGGCGTGGCCGGATCCAGCATTTGGTGGGCACAGGCAACAAAGGTTTCCAGCGGGGACGTCGTCGGTTTGGGCTTGGAAAGCAGCTCGATCGGTGACATGGGGGTCATCCTCGGTTTGCAACGCAGCTGATGTGGGGGCATCTGCAGCAAAGACGCGCGAGCGGCGCGTGGCGTGACTGCAAGCGGGTGTTCGCGATGTGGCGCAGGCCGCGGCGCTGGTGCCAGACGGCGGTCCGGCACCCGGAAGCATAGGCCGGCGACAGGCAAGCTGATAACGTTATTTGGTCAACTTATGTCGAGAACTGGCCATGACGCCTTCCAGGCCGCAGGTCCATGAACTGATCGAGCAAGCCGGTGGCCCGGCGCTGATCGCCTATCGGATCGAGCGCGAAGCCGCCAGCGAATACGGCGAGGAAACCCACACCTACGACTGGCATCGTCATCTGCGTGGACAGTTCTTCTGCGTCGAGAGCGGCCTGGTCCATGTACACACCGAACACGGTTCGTGGATGTTGCCGCCGCACCGTGCCGGCTGGATGCCCCCAGGTGAGCTGCACACGGTCAGCATCAGCGGAGTGATGAGCGGCTGGGGTGTATTCATCGCGCCGGATCTCGACCACGGCCTGCCCGGGCATCCTTGCGTGATCGGCGTCAGCGACTTGATGCGCGCGCTGGTGCGCCGGGCCAGCTCGTGGACCTGGCACGAGCGGCTGGACGCGGAGCAGGACCGGGTAATGGCGGTGCTGCTGGACGAGATGCGCCGCGCGCCGCACGAACCGCTGCATCTGCCGATGCCGCTGGACCGACGCCTGCTGCGTATCGCCCAGGCCGTGCTCGAACAGCCGCACGACAACCGCAGCCTGGAGGACTGGGCCACCTGTGCCGGGCTGTCCGCACGCAGCCTGAGCCGATTGTTCCGCGCCGAGACCGCGCTGAGCTTCGCGCAATGGCGTCAGCAGGCTCGCCTCAGCTGCGCGCTGGAACAGCTGGCCGAAGGCGAGCCGGTCGCCACCGTCGCCGACGCGCTCGGCTACGCCAGCGTGAGCGCCTTCGTGGCGATGTTTCGGCGCAGCTTCGGCCAATCGCCGGGTCGCTACTTCGCACTGCGTCCATCGTCGGCCTGAAAGGTCGGCATGAGGGACTGGACCAGGCGTCGCCCGACGCCTTGCCGGCGACCAGGCCATCGGACCCGCATGATGCAACTGCCGATCGCGCAGAGGCGATAATCCCCACGTCCGTATTCACAGGAAGCGAGACCATGCACTCCTGCCTCGACGCCTTGTCCGGCGGCGCGCCGAACGGTTATCGGCCGGGCTGGCACCAGCACCCGCGTGCCGGAGGAATCCGGCGATGAAGCGCGCCGGCGTGCAGGCGTTCTTCGACGAAGTCAGTCATACCTTCAGCTACGTGGCATGGGACACGGCCACGGGCAGGGCGGCCGTGTTCGACAGCGTGCTCGACTATGACGCCGCCTCCGGTCGCACAGCGCACACATCTGCCGACGCGCTGGTCGCGTTCGTGCGGGCGCAAAAGCTGGGGGTGGACTGGGTGATCGACACCCATGTGCATGCCGACCATCTGTCGGCGGCGCCGTACGTGCAGGCGCAAGTCGGCGGCCGGCTGGGCATCGGCGAACACGTCCGCGACGTACAGGACACGTTCGGCCGACTGTTCAACGCCGGCCCCGGATTCCGCTGCGACGGCAGCCAGTTCGACCATCTGTTCAAGAACGGCGAACGCTACATGATCGGCGACATCGAAGCCGTGGCGATGCATACGCCCGGTCACACGCCTGCGTGCGTGACCCATCTGGTCGGTGATGCGGCCTTCGTCGGCGATACCTTGTTCATGCCCGACTACGGCACCGCGCGCTGCGATTTTCCCGGCGGCGACGCACGCACGTTGTACCGCTCGATCCAGCACATCTTCGCGCTGCCCGGCAACACGCGGATCTTCCTCTGCCACGACTACAAGGTCGGCGGCCGCGACGCGTTTGCCCACGAGACCACCGTGGCGGCCGAGCGCAACGGCAATATCCACGTCCGCGATGGCATCGGTGAGGACGACTTCGTGCGCATGCGCGACGCACGCGATGCCACCCTGGCCATGCCGGCGCTGATCCTGCCCGCGGTGCAGGTGAACATGCGCGCCGGCCAGCTGCCGCCGGCCGAGGATAACGGCGTGCGCTATCTGAAGATCCCGCTGGATTCCTTCTGAGCGGGCCGTGACGCCTCGGCGCGGGCGCGGTGCGTGGGTCACACTGCGGCACAATGGCGGTTTGCCATTTGCGGGGTGATGGATGATCTACGTACTGCTCAGTGTCGTGTGCAGCGTGCTGGTGTCGGTGCTGCTGAAGCTGGCGCGGCGCTATGGCATCGACATCGGCCAGGCCATCGCCTGGAATTACCTGGTCGCCGGCGCGCTCACCGCCATGCTGCTGCAGCCCTCGCTGACGACGCTGCGCGAGCCGGGTGTGCCGTGGCTGGCGCTGATCGGGTTGGGCGTGTTGCTGCCGACGATCTTCCTGGCGCTGGCCGCATCGGTGCGGCATGCCGGCATCGTGCGCAGCGATGCGGCGCAACGGCTGTCGCTGTTGCTCTCGCTGCTGGCGGCGTTCGCGCTGTTCGGCGAACAGCTCACTGCGTTCAAGGCGCTGGGCATCGGACTGGGTCTGCTCGCTCTGCTGTGCATGGTGTGGCGCGGCAGGGACGGCATGGCGGAAGGCGGCCCCGCCGGCTGGCTGTATCCGCTGCTGGTGTTCGGCGGCTTCGGTGCGATCGACATCCTGTTCAAGCGCGTGGCGCAGGCCGGCGTGCCGCTGGGTGCGTCGCTGCAGGCGATGTTTGCGCTGGCACTGCTGGTCGCGCTGGCGCTGCAGCTGTGGCGTCGCCTGCGTGGCCGCAGCCGATTCACCGCGCGCAGTGCGCTGGCGGGTGTCGCGCTGGGGCTGGCCAACTTCGGCAATATCCTGTTCTACCTGCGCGGCCACCAGGCGCTGCCGCAGCATCCGGCGCTGGTGTTCGCCAGCATGAATATTGGCGTGGTGGCGCTGGGTGCGCTGGTCGGCCTGCTGCTGTTTCGCGAGCGGCTGAGCCGCATCAACCTCGGCGGCGTGCTGCTGGCGCTGGCGGCGATCGGCTTGATTGCCCGCGCCTGAACCGGTCACCGGCAGTGACTTCTGGGAGATGAAAGCCCGTCGTATCGATGCCTATGCTGCCGGTTCCCCGAGGCGGCCTTCGCCTCTGCCAGCTGAGGATGTCCCGTCCATGCGCAAACTTCCCCTCGCCGCGGCGCTCGCCGCGCTGCTGTTCAGCACCATGGCCGTCGCCGGCCCCGACAAGAAGGACGACAAGGCCAAGCCCGAGGCGAAACCCGATGCCGCCCTGCTGCATCCGCAGACGTCGAACAGCGAGGGTTCCGTATCGGTCGAAGGCCATCGCATCGATTACAAGGCCGTGGCCGGCACACTGGTGCTGCACGGCAGCGGCGACAAGGAGAACGAGCCGGAAGTCAGCATGTTCTACGTCGCCTATTTCAAGAAGGGCGCCGAGGCGACCCAACGGCCGATAACCTTCATCTACAACGGCGGTCCCGGTTCGGCCACGGTATGGCTGCACATGGGCGCGTTCGGGCCGAAGCGAGTGGTGACCTCTGACGACACGCATACGCCGGCCGCCCCGTACGGCCTGGTCAACAACGACTACAGCCTGCTCGATGCCTCCGACGTGGTGTTCATCGATGCGCCCGGTGCCGGTTTCAGCCGCTTGATCGCGGACGATGCCGACAAGTCCAAGCGCGACGAACAGATGAAGGATAGGCGCAAGGCGATCTACGGCGTCGACGGCGACGGCCATGCGTTCGCGCAGTTCATCACCCAGTTCCTGTCCAAGTACGGTCGCTGGAATTCGCCGAAATACCTGTTCGGCGAAAGCTACGGCACCACCCGCTCGGCCGTGTTGTCGAACATCCTGGAGAACGAGGACAGCGTGGATCTGAACGGCGTGATCCTGCTCTCCCAGATCCTCAGTTTCGACACCAGCATCGACGGTCCCGAGTTCAATCCGGGCATCGACCTGCCGTATGAACTGGCGTTGCCGACGTTCGCCGCCACCGCGTTCTACCACCACAAGCTGCCGCAGCAGCCGGCGGCGCTGGAACCGTTCCTCAAGGAGGTGGAGCAGTACGCGCAGGGCGATTACGCGCAGGCACTGATGGCCGGTTCGCGACTCGCCGACGCGCAGAAGCAGGCGGTGGCGGAGAAACTGCACCAGTACACCGGCCTGCCGGTGGACTATCTGCTGAAGGCGAATCTGCGCGTCAGCGGCGGCATGTTCGAGCACGAGCTGCAGACCGGCGAGGACATCACCACCGGCCGGCTGGACAGCCGCTTCTCCGGTCCGTCGATCGATCCGATGAGCAAGGATTCCGACTACGATCCGCAGTCCTCGGCGATCAGCTCGGCTTATATCGCCGCGTTCAACGACTACGTGCGACGCGACCTGAAATTCGGCGACGGCCAGCAATACCGGGAGTTTGCCGACATCAAGCACTGGGACTTCTCGCACAAGGCGCCGGGCGTGCACGGCGAGGCGCTGCAATCCTCGACCAACGTGATGCCGGATCTGGCCATGGCGATGAAGACCAATCCCAACCTCAAGGTGTACTTGAACGGCGGTTACTACGATCTGGCCACGCCGTTCTTCGCCGCCGACTACGAAATGCATCACCTGCCGATCCCGGCCAGCCTCGAGAGCAATATCAGCTACTCGTGGTACCCGTCCGGCCACATGGTGTACGCGCACGAGGCGTCATTGAAGCAGCTGCACGACAACGTCGCCCGCTTCATCGGGCAGACCGACAACGTCAGGCACTGAGGCGGCCGTACGCCGCCCGGGCGCTCAACGCCTGGGCGGCGCGGTATGCCGCGGCGCAGTCGAGCCCCGCACCACCAGCTCCGGACTGAAGCCCTCGTTGGTGCTGCTGATCGCCTCGCCATGGGCTTCGCGCTGCAGGTCGCCGATCAATCGCTGCGCGGCATGCCGCGCAATCTCTTCGGTGGCCTGGCGCGCCGTGGTCAGGGCCGGCCACGACTGCTTGGAGAACGGGCTGTCCTCGAAGCCCGCGATCGACAATTCGTACGGCACGTTGATGCCGTCGGAATGTGCCGCCGCCAGCACGCCGGCGGCGATCTCGTCGTTCGAGCCGAAGATCGCGCTGGGCCGGTCCTTCAACGCCAGCAGCTTGCGCGCACCGCGGAAGCCGTCGTCGAAAGTGTAGTCGCCCGGGATGATCAGCTTGCGATCCAGGGCGATGCCGTAATCCTTCAGCGCGTCTTCGTAACCCTGGTAGCGTTCCACGCTGGAGCGGTGATCGGTGCCGCCCCACAGGAAGCCGATGCGCTGATGGCCGAGCTGGATCAGGTGCTCGGTGATCGCGTAGGCGGCGTCGCGGTCGTCCACATACACGCAGGGAGAGCCGTCCTGCGGATCCTTGCGCGCCGAGATGATGCGTATGAACGGGATCTTCGCCTCGCTCAGCGCCCGGATCAGCGCCGGCTGCTCGGACATCGGCGGCGCCAGCACCAGCCCGGCCAGGCGCGAGCGGCGCACCAGGTCGCGCAACTCGTCGGCCAGTTTCGGCGATGACGAGTCGCAGGGATGGATCTGCAGGCCGAAGCCGCTGCTGCGGCACACCGACAGCACGCCGCGCTGCAGGTTGATGATGTAGTGCGCGTTCGGGTTGTCGTAGACCAGCCCCAGCGCATACGCGCGGGTGCTGCGCAGGCTGCGCGCGGAAGGATCGGGCTGGTAGCCGAGCGCGTCGATCTCGCGCTGCACCTTCTCGCGCGTGCGGGCGTGCACCGAAGGCTCGTTGTTGATCACGCGCGAAACGGTCTTCAGCGAAACGCCGGCCCGTTCGGCTACATCCTTGATAGTGGCGCTACGCACCCGCTGAACCTCGTGCATCGTGATGTAAGACGCCTATCGTGATGTAGGGTCGTGGCGCCGACCACGTCGCGCAGGAATGCGCCGCATCGCACGCATCCTAGCTTATGGCCACGCCCGCCGCGAAGCGGACTCATCCACCGGCCTTCTGGCCGACCCGGTGGCCGGCCAGTCCGTAGTACAGGATGTACAGGTAGCACGGCACCATCAG
Organism: Rhodanobacter terrae; assembly: GCF_042657005.1. Lineage (NCBI taxonomy): Bacteria > Pseudomonadati > Pseudomonadota > Gammaproteobacteria > Lysobacterales > Rhodanobacteraceae > Rhodanobacter > Rhodanobacter terrae. Next base: position 77,814 of record NZ_JBHSNG010000008.1, on the reverse strand, counting down.
CAGCATGAACGCGAGCTGGAAGTCGATGTGCTGTTTCAGGTGCACGAACAGCTGCGGTACCACCGCGCCGCCGGCGATGCCCATGATCAGCAGCGCCGAACCTGCTTCGGTGTGGCGGCCGAGGCCATTGATCGCCAGCGGAAAGATCGCCGGCCACATCATCGCATTGGCAAAGCCGAGCGCAGCGACGAACAGCACCGAGCTGTATCCGCTGGTGGCGAACGCACCCAGCGTGAACAGCACTCCGAGCACCGCCGAGACCGCCAGATAACGCTGTTGCGAGATGAAGCGCGGAATCAGCAGCAGGCCGGCAACGTAGCCGAGCAGCATCGCGCCCAGCGTGAACGAGGTGAAGAAGCGCGTCTCATCGAGCGGCAGGTGAAAGCTGGCGCCATAAGTGCCGATCGCGTCGCCGGCCATGACCTCCACGCCCACATACAGGAACAGGCACAGCACGCCCAGCCACAGGTGCGGGAAGCTAAAGATGCTGCCGAGCTTGTGGCCGATCGCCTGTTCGCTGTTGGCGCCGGCCGGCTTGATCTCCGGCAGCGACGAGCGGGCGATCCAGATGGCAAGCAGTACCAGCAGCCCCGCCATCACCATGTACGGAAGATGCACCTTGCCGGCGAAGGCGTTGAGCAAGGCCTCGCGCGCCTGCGGCGTAGGCGCCGACTCGACCTGCTGGCCGAAGGTGCTGATGCCGCTCAGTACCAGTGCGCCGAAGGCGAACGGCGCGATCGCGCCGGCCAGCTTGTTGCAGATGCCCATGAACGCGATGCGCTGTGCCGCGCTGTCGATCGGGCCGAGAATGCTGATGTACGGATTGGAGGCGGTCTGCAGCAGCGAGAGACCGGCGCCGATCACGAACAGTCCGGTCAGCGCGCCCGGATACATCCGCATGGTGGTGAACTGGCCGAACAGCACCGCGCCGATCGCCATCACGAACAGTCCCAGCGCCATGCCTTTCTTCATGCCCGTGCGGCGCAATACCGACGACGCCGGCAGCGCCAGGAAGAAGTACGACAGGTAGAACGCCATCGGCACCAGGAACGCATTCACATCGTCGAGATTGAAGGCCAGCTTGACGAAGGTGATCAGCGGCCCGTTGAGCCAGGTGACGAAGCCGAAGATGAAAAACAGCAGGCCGATGATCAGCATCGGGCCAAGGTTGGTGCGTTCGGACGGCGCCGCCGTCATCGTGGTTGCCATGGTCTTGTTTCTCCCCGGAGTCCGACCGTACAGCACCGGCCGAATGACCGGGACAGACAGGAATGTCTCCTTAATCGCCGGAAAGTGCAACGTTGTCAATTAATACCGCGCCAAGAACGACCGTCCGCAGCCCCGATCGGGCCATCCAGACGGCTATATCGGCGTGCCTGTGCGGCACTGCCGCGGGGCGCCACGGAGCCGCAAGATTTTTCTGAAAGCCGCCGTGTAAAGCCATCCACGATGCTTCCATGAATGATCTTGCGGACTACTGCGGCGGTATTGCTGCAATGCAGTATCGAAAGTTCCCGAATTTGTCGCTGACCCGGTTGACAACGTTGTCATTTCGACAGCAGACTCCGTCCGAATCAGGCCAAGGCCCGGTCGGCGGCGAATCATCGACGCATCGAACCGGAGGTTGCCGGCCACGGGGAGGGTGGAGTGGGGGAAGTCGCCAACCAGCGTCATGCAGCGGAACCGTCGGCAGCGTTGGCTGCTGCATCGGGGTCCGGCGAGCCGTTCCTGGCCGCCGACGTCGGTGGTACGCATGCGCGCATCGGCCTGGTCGTCCGCAATACGGCGGGGAAGCATCCGGTCAGCGTGCTGCACTACCACCGTTACAGCTGCGCCGACTGGACCGGCCTCACCGCGATGCTGCGGGATTTCGTCGAGCAGCTGGCCCGCACGCCGCACGCGGCGGCGCAGGGCCAGATTCGCCAGTGCGCGGTGGCCTGCGCCGGCTACGTGCTGGACGACGCCATCGTCAACGAGAATCTGCCGTGGCCGGTGTCGATCCGGGAGATCCGCGACGGCCTCGGCATCAGCCGGCTGGCGGTGATCAACGATTTCGAGGCGGTCGCCTACGCCACCCAGTTCATCGAGCCCGGCGAAACGCGGTCGATCATCGAAGCCTCCCCGTCCGCCGTCGGCGGCCCGGTGCTGGTGATGGGGCCGGGTACCGGACTGGGCTCGGCGGTGCTGCTGCCGCGACAGCCGCGTGCGCAGGTGCTGGCCACCGAGGCCGGACAGATTTCGCTGGCGCCGGGCAATGAGCGCGAGATCGAGATCCTGCGCGTGTTCCGCCGCGATCGCCCGCATGTGTCGTTCGAGGACGCGCTGTCCGGTCCAGGCCTGCTCAAGCTCTATCGCGCGCTGTGCGAATTGCGCGGTGGCGCTGCACGGCTGCTGACGCCGGCCGAGATCACCGGTGCCGCGTTGGCCGGCGGGGATGCCGCCGCGGTGGAAACGCTGGAAGTGTTCTGCGGCCTGCTCGGCAGCTTCGTCGGCGATCTGGTGCTGCTGTACGGCGCCCGCGGCGGGGTCTACCTGGCCGGCGGCATCCTGCCGCAGATCCAGCCGTTGCTGCTGGCCAGCAGTTTCGCCGAACGCTACTTCAACAAGGGCGTGATGCGCGCCTATCTGCAACAGGTTCCGGTACGACTGCTCGAGCACGGCCAGCTTGGTGTCATTGGCGCCGCAGGCTGGTTCCTGGATGAGCGGCAGGGAGAGTGAGTTGAGCACCATCCAGTGACACGGCGCCAAGCCAGCCGCAACACAAGTCCATGGCCGTCGCCACGACGGCTCTGATTCAAGCCAGCCTCTGAGGGGAGGACATCATGAATTATCGCAAGACACTACTAGCCGCCAGCATCATCACCGGTCTGTGCATATCCGGTGCGGTGTTTGCGCAGGACAACAGTCAGGCCGCGACCGGCAGCGACCAGGCCAAACAGGACCAACCCAAGGCCAAGACCAAGGCCAAGACCAACGCCACGACTCTGAACACCGTGATCGTCACCGGCATCCGCAACAGCGAACAGCTCTCGCTCGATACCAAGCAGGCTGCCGACTCGCACGTCGAGGTGGTATCCGCCGTGGACATCGGCAAACTGCCGGCCAAGAACGTGGCCGACACCATCGGCCAGCTGCCCGGCGTGAACATCGCCGATGCCGCCGGCGCCGAAGGCGGTTTTGACGAGGCCGATCGCGCCAGCATCCGCGGCAGCGCGCCGTCGCTCGCCCTGACCACGGTCAACGGCCATGCCCTCGCCTCGGGCGACTGGTTCGTGGTTGGCGGAGGCGGCACCCGTAGCGTGAGCTATTCCATGCTGCCGTCGGAAATCGTCAGCCAGGTAGTGGTGCACAAGACTTCCGAGGCCAGCTTGCTCGAAGGCGGTGCGGCCGGTTCCATCGACATCATCACCCGCAAGCCGCTGGAATTCGGCAAGCCGTTTTCCGCCGAGGCCAGCGTGGGTGGCGCGTACGCCGATCTTCCGGGGACCACCAAGCCGCAGTTCAATGGGCTGGTCAACTGGAAGAACGATGACAATACGTTCGGCGTCATGCTGCAGGGCTTCTATGAAGAGCGCAGCCTGCAGCGCGACGGCCAGGAAATGCTCGGCTACTCGTATATCCCGGCGGGTTCGGCGGTGGCCCAGCAACTGGGCCTGACCGACAAGGGCAATGGCAGCACCGGCGTGTTCTATCCCAACCTGCCGGGCGCCGCGCTGTTCACACAGGAGCGCAAGCGCAAGGGCGGCTCGATCGACGTGGAGTGGAAGCCGCTCGACAACCTGACGCTGAACCTCGATGGCTTCTACTCCAAGATGGATGCCACCGACTACAACCGCAACTACATGTTGCGCACCCGGGATCGCCTGCCGGGCGACACGCTGACCAGCTATACGATCAGCGGCAATGTGCTCACCAGCGCAGGGATAGCGGCGCAGCCCGGCGTGTCGCAGGGCATCTACGACATGATCTCGCGTCCGGGCGAGAGCGAATCCAGTTCGTACCTCACGCTGGACGCCGACTGGCGGGCCACCAGCAACCTCGACTTCAAGTTCCAGGGCGGCGTTACCCGGGGCACGGGCAATACCCCGACCCAGGACGTGATGGAGATGGACACGGGCTTCGGCCAAGCCGGCGGTTACTCGCTGAATGGTCTCGGCAAGCCGGCCAACTGGACGCTGGGCGGAACCAACAACGCGTTCGATCCGGCGACTGCCGGTCTCGACTGGATCTTCGGCGAGCAGGACGTCCACGTGATCGACAAGGCGCACTGGTTCCAGGCCGACGGCGAATTCGACTTCGACGGCGACGGCCCGCTCTCCTCGCTGCAGTTCGGCGCGCGATACGACAAGCATACGCACGACAGCCCGACGGATGTCGCCCAGGGTCCCAACTGGGCGTCGGCCGTACAGTTCGGTACCGGTTCCACCATCTACCCGGCCAGTGGCGGCAACTACCCCGGCAGCTTCGCCAGTGATCTTGGCGTGGGCCAGATGCCATCCAATATCTGGTACTGGACGCCCGCGCAGCTGAAGGCACTGAATGACGCTTATGCCAATCGGAAGGTGACTGGCGACACCAGCTCGCGCCTCTATCCGAACGGCATCTACTCCATGACGGAGAAGAACACCGCGGCCTACATGCAGGCCAACTTCACCGGTTCCAACTGGAGCGGCAATGTCGGCGTTCGCTACGTATCCACCAACGAGAACGTCGGCTATACCAGTCCTTCCATCCTGGAATCCAGTTACAGCGGGCCGTACCTCAATTCGGCGTTCTATCCCGCCGGCTGGTACATGAACCATTACAAGGCCCACTACGGCAAGCTGCTGCCGAGCTTCAACCTGAAGTTCAATCTGAACGAGGATGGCAGCCTGCTGGCCCGTTTCGCGGCCTCGCAGACGCTGACCCGGCAGGATTATGGCCAGCTGGCCGGTTTCGTGAGCCTGACCGACCCGCAGACAGCCGGCGCCCTGGGTTCCGGCAGTGGCCCCAATCCCTACCTGAAGCCGCTCATCTCGACCAACTTCGATGCATCGCTGGAGTGGTATTTCTCGAAGCGCGGCCTGCTGTCGGCCAGCGTGTACGAGATGGACATGCACGATTACTACGACTACGGCGCGGTCACCCGCACCTATCTCAACAACTACCTGACCTACGGCGTGAGCAATCCGTCGCACACGCCGGTCTACAGCAATTATCTGGTCAGCGTGCCGGTCAACGTCAACGGCACCCTCAAGGGCGTGGAGTTGAACTACGTCCAGCCGATCGGCGACCACTTCGGCACGCAGGTCAACTACACCTACAGCAACGGCCACTCGTCGGGCGGCACGTACCTCTACAATGCCGATGGCACGTTGGCAAACAACGTGGCGGCAGGCAGCCGCCCATTGTTCGGCACCTCCAAGAGCACGGCCAACCTGTCCGCCTTCTACGAAGACAGTCGCTGGAACGCGCGTATCAACTACACCTACCGCTCCGCGTTCTACGACGGCATGATGAGCAACTCGGGTGCGGGCATGCCGCTGCTGCCGTACTGGCAGGCGGGCACGGGCTACCTGTCGTTCTCGGCAGGCTACACGCTCAACGACCACGTGAGCTTCTCGTTCGACGCGATGAACCTCAACAACCCGACGCTGCGCTACTACATCAAGGGTTCGCAGGCCGGCCTGGGCTTCAGCAAGGCCCCGGAAGCGTTCTACACGAACGGTCGCCAGTACTACCTCAGCGTGAACTTCAAGTTCTGATCCGAAGCCGCATCTCCGCGCGCCAGGGACGGCGCGCACAATTTTCCCCCTTCCGGGCCCGAACACACGTTTGCGGGCCCGTTTTTTTGGCGTTGGGCAACCGCCGTGCATGGCATGATCCGGCGCTGGCGACGGAGAAAACCGATGATCCGCCGATGCTCGTTCCTGCTGTTCTGCCTGCTGGTGCTGTCGCCGCTGCACGCGGCGCCTGCCGCCACTGTGCCGTCGTTGATTCCGTTGCCGAGCCAGATCAGCCTCGCCAGCGGCGAGTTCCGGCTCGACGCCCGCACGCCGATCGTGGTCGCCGGGCCAGACCGCGCCACTCGCCGCACGGCGCACTGGCTGGCCGATCGATTGACCCACACCCGCGGCCTGCATCTTTCGGTGCGGCAAGGTGGCGCCACGTCGGGCGCCATCGTTTTGCAGCGCGATCCGCGTGCGCCGGTAGAGCGCCGCGAAGGCTATGCGCTGGATGTCACGCCCGACGGCATCCGCATCACCGCGCGCGACGATGCCGGGCTGTTCTACGGCGCGGTGACCTTGTGGCAATTGCTCACCCCGGACGCGCAACACGGCGCGCTGCAGCTGCCGGCTCTGCATATCCGCGACCAGCCGCGTTTCGCCTGGCGCGGGCTGATGCTCGATTCCGCGCGGCACTTCCAGAGCGTGGCCGAGATCGAGCAATTGCTGAATCAGATGGCCGAGCACAAGCTCAACATGTTCCATTGGCATCTCACCGACGACCAGGGCTGGCGCATCCGGATCAAGCGCTATCCCGAACTCACCCGCATCGGCGCGTGGCGCACGCCGCCCGATGCCGGACACGACGGCGAGCCGCAGCGTTACGGCGGTTTCTATACGCAGGACGACATCCGCCGCGTCGTCGCCTACGCCGCCGCGCGCTACATCACGGTGGTGCCGGAGATCGACATGCCGGGCCATGCGCAGGCGGTGGTGGCGGCGTATCCGCAGTTCGGCGTCACCGGCCGGCGTCCGCCGGTGTCGGTGGACTGGGGCGTCAATCCGTACCTCTACAACGTCGACGACGCCACCTTCCGATTCATCACCCATGTGCTGGACGAGGTGATGGCGCTGTTCCCCTCGAAGTACATCCATGTGGGCGGCGACGAAGCGGTCAAGGACCAGTGGCAGGCCTCGCCGGCAGTGCAGGCGAAGATGCATGCGCTGGGCCTGAAGGACGAAGATGCGCTGCAAGGCTGGCTGATCGACCGCGTCGGCCGCTACCTCGACGCCCACGGGCGCCGGCTGGTCGGCTGGGACGAGATCCTCGACGGCGGCGTGCCGGCCGATGCCACGGTGATGTCGTGGCGCGGAACGAAAGGCGCGATCAAGGCGGCGCAGCAAGGGCACGACGTGGTGCTGTCGCCCGCGCCGGACCTGTATTTCGACCAGCTGCAGAGCGACCGCATCGACGAAACCGCCGGACGCATGCCGGTGCGCGACCTCGCCAGCGTCTACGCGTTCGAGCCGGTGCCGAAGGAGCTCGACGCGGCGCAGGCGCGACACGTGCTGGGCGCGCAGGCGAATGCATGGACCGAGCACATGCCGACGATGCAGCACGTCGAGCACGCGGTGTTCCCCCGCCTCGCAGCGCTGAGCGAGGTGGACTGGTCGCCGGCGGCGTCGCGCGACTGGAACAGTTTCACCCGCCGGCTGCCGGCGCAGTTCGCGCGCTATCGCGCCCAAGGCATCGCCTACGCCGACAGCGCGTTCGCGGTGGATATCGCGCTGGACCGCAATGCGGCGCTGGTAAGCGGCACCGCGCAGGTCACATTGTCCAACCAGGCCGGCAGCGGCGCCCTCCACTACACGCTGGACGGCAGCGTGCCGGGGCGCGACTCGCCGCAGTACCAGGCACCGCTGACGGTGAAGTTGCCCGCCACGGTGCGCGCGGTGACCCTGGCCGCCGACGGCAGCACGCTTGCCGCGCCCCGCCAGCGCGCGCTCTCGCGAGCGGATCTGCTGAGCGTCAGCGGCCACCAGATGCCGAACTGTCCGGGCAGCGATTTCCGCCTGCGCGTGCAGCCATTGCCCGACGCCACCTCGCTGGCGCCGGTGTACAGCACCAACCTGTTCAACAGCTGCCAGCTGTATCCGGCCACGCCGATGGACGGCCTGGCGACGATCCATGTCGATGCCGTGCGGCTAGAACGGAACTACGCGCTGGCGCATGAGGCGAAGCTGGTGGTGTCGCATCCGCACACCACGCCGTTCGGCGAGCTGGTGGTGCATCTGGATCGATGCGGCGGGCCGGTGCTGGCGAGCATGCCGTTGCCCGATCCGGCGCACAGTGCCCGAAAATTCGAACTCCATGCGGCGTTGCCGGCGCAGCATGGGCAACATGCGTTGTGCCTGCTCTACACCGCGCCCATCGACGGTCCGCTATACGCGCTGGACCGCGTCGCGCTGCTGCCGGAAGGAGTGGCGCCGTGAACCCCCGACGCGCCGGCTCGCCTCGCGCGATGCGCTGCGTGGCTGCACCGTGGCGCCGATGCCGCCGGTCAACGACCCGGGCGACTGGAGTCACGTCTACTGGCCGCTCGAGCACGCGACGTGGAACGGCTGCACGCCGACCGACCTGGTGTTTCCGTTCTTTCCGTTCGCGGTCGGCGTGTCGGTGGTGCTGGCGATCCTGCCGCGGCTGGAACATGGCGCCGATCGCGCGGCGCTGACGCGTGCCGCATCGATACGTGCCCTGCGCATCGCCGGCCTCGGCGTGCTGATCAACGTGCTTGCGTGGTGGTGGATGCCCGGCGCGCACCTGCGCTTTCCCGGCGTGCTGCACCGGATCGGCGTGTGCTACGGGGGCGTTGCGCTGTTCGCGCTCTACGCCAGGCCGCGCACCCAGTGGGTCGCGGTCGCTGTGGCTGCCGTTCAACAAGAATCTGTGGACGTCGTCGTTCGTGTTGTGGACGGCAGGCTGGGCCGCGCTGGCGCTGCTGGCGTTCCATCTGCCGATCGACCGGCGCGGCTGGCCGGCATGGGGACGGCGCTTCGGCGTCAATGCGATCGCCGCGTATGCCGGTTCCGAACTGATGCAGATCCTGCTGCCGGGACTGGGGCAGGGCTGGCTTTATCGACACCTGTCTGCCAGCTGGATGATGCCGCGGTTCGGCCCCTACGTCCCGTCACTGGCCCTCGCGGTGGTATTCGTGGCGGTGTGGTGGCTGATCGTGCGGGCCATGGATCGCCGACGCATCCGCCTCAAACTCTAACTGCCCCGCGCTCTTGTAGGAGCGGCTTCAGCCGCGATGCTTCTGGCGACAATCCCGCCACACGACCAAAAACGTCGCGACTGAAGTCGCTCCCACCAATTGATGTCCTGGTGCTTCGCGGTGCCGGCACTCAGCGGCCCCCGCCTGCCGCCGCCGCGGCTTCCGGCAACGACGGTGGATAGCGCAGCAAGGCGTGTCTCGCCAACTGGGCGTCGGCGGCGGACAGATCGATCAGCGGCGTGACCTTGCCGCCGATCAGCGCGGCAATCGCCGCACCGTCGCGATACAGCACGCGCGAGCCGGCCAGCGCCGGCACCTTGTCGCCGACCAGCACCGTGCCGACCAGGTTCAGCGGATCGCAACCGCTGAGGCAGACGAGTTCGCCGTCGTCGGCGCGCTGGCGGACCGCACGCAGCGGCGCGATCGCCTCGGGCAGGGCGAACTGTTCGCCGACCAGGCCCTCGACGAAGCGCCCGCCGCGGATCTCGCCGCGCGCCTCCAGCCGGTGATAGACGCGCAGCAGTTCGCGCCACGACGGCAGCCAAGGCGCCTCGCGCTCAAGCAGCTTCCAGAACACCACGCCGTAACGGCGCAACAGGGTGCGGGCAATGTGTTCGATCGTCTCGGGATCTACCGGGCTGCCACCTTTAGTTGCGGGGACGACAGCGCCCTTTGTTGCGATCCGTGCCAACGCCCAGCGCCCTGCGTCCTCGATGCCGCCGAGCTGGTGCCGGCGCAGGCGCCGGTGGCGGCCGCCGTCGCGCTTCGCCGCGGGCAGCAGCAGGGCGCGCAGGCCGGCGAAGCTGTCGGAGCTGACCCGGCCGGCGGCGACCAGTTCGCCCAGCGCGTCCTCCAGTTCGGTGCGCAGCAACCGGGTGGCATCCAGCAGCTCGTCGAAGAACAAGGCGCCCTGTTCGCGCAGCGCATCGGCGACGGCCTGCGCGCGCGACGACAGCAGGATTTCCTGCGCATCGTCACCCGCGGAAACAGACGTCCATACGGCCATGTCGCGGCGCGGAAGAAGCACGATCGGCGTGCCGCGCAACGGTCCGCCGCCACCACCGCTGCCGGCGCGCAGGCGACTCCAGCCGATCCGCCCGGCGCGGCACAGCTCGTCCAGCCAGCTGATCGAATAATCGTCGATGCGCGCCGGCAGGACTTCCGACTCCCAGGCGCCGGCCGCCGCCTCGTAGCCTTCCAGCTGCGCCAGCGTGGCGACCAGGGCATCCGGCCCGCTCAGCCTTGTGGCCGCCGACACGTGCTGCCAGTCGAACAGGAAGCGCATCAGCGCGCGCCGGCTGACCGGCTCGATCTCGCGGCGCAGGCGGCCGATGGTGTAGCGATGGATGCGCGCCAGCAGATGCCGCTCGCACCATTCCGTGTCGACGGCATCGGCCGTAAAACGGCCCTGCATCACGTAGCCTTCGGACTGCAGCCGGGTCAGTGCGGCTTCGATCTCGCCGCGCCCGACCGACATCGACTGCGCCAGCGCCGCCACGGTGACCGGGCCGAGTCCGCCCAGGCGATGGCGCACCAGTTCCAGCAAGGCATCCTCGCGTGTCCATGTTTGCAAGGCGTATTCGACGGGTGCGGCGATCGGCGGATGCATCGAGGCTGCAGGATGCAGCGCCTGCCACAGCGGCAGCTTTTCGGCGGAGGTCCAGACGCTGGATTTCCCTGTAGGAGCGGCCTCGGCCGCGATGCTCTGCGCGGCAGTGGTCAAAGGCATCGCGGCCGAGGCCGCTCCTACAGGGTCGATCGCGAGCAAGGTGGCGCGCTTCGCTGTCGCCAGCGCCTGCAGCCGCTCGTTCCAGCCAGTGTTGGCATCGACTTCCGCCGCGGTGACAAAACCCAGCAACGTCAGCGCCTCGTGCATCTCGTCCGCGTCGCGCACCTGCGGCCACGCCTCTTCGCGCACCGCGGCGATCGCGTCGGGATCGAGCCGGCCCAGGTCGTCGGCGCTGTCGGCCTCGTTCCAGCGGCGTGTCTGCACGGCCTGGGTGCGGCGTTCCTCCAGGGGTGCGTCGTCGAGGAACGCATACGGCGCCGCGTTCAGCACTTCGGCGGCGAGTGGGCTGGGCGCGGTGAGATCGCGCGCCACGATGGCGATCTCGCCGCCTTCGAGCTTGCGCAGGATCCGCAGCAGGCCATCCACGTCCATCGCCTCGCGCAGGCAGTCGTGCATGGTCTGGTTGACCAGCGGATGATCGGGCACCTCGCGCTCGCCCACGATGTTCTCCAGGCAGGCGACCTGATCGGGGAACACTGCGGCGAGCAGGTCCTCGCTCTTCATCCGCTGCAGCGGCGGCGGGGTCTTCTTGCCGCCGGTGAAACGCGGCAGCGCCAGCGCCGTCACCGCGTTCCAGCGCCAGCGCGCGGGGAATAGCGGCGCGTCCAGCAGCGCCTGGATCAGCACGTGTTCGGCGGTGTTCGAGTGCAGGTAATGCGCGACCTCCTCCAGCGGGAAACTGTGGCTGGTCGAAAGCGACAGCACGATCGCGTCCTCGGTCGCCGCCGCCTGCAGCTCGAAGTTGAACTGGCGGCAGAAGCGCTTGCGCAGCGCCAGCCCCCACGCGCGGTTGATGCGGCTGCCCCACGGCGTGTGGATCACCAGCTGGGTGCCGCCGGATTCGTCGAAGAAGCGTTCCAGCACCAGCGTGTGCTGGCTGGGCAGCACGCCGAGCGCGGCCTTCGCGCGGGCCAGGTAGTCGACCAGCTGCTGCGCGGCCGCCAAGTCCAGGCCGATTGCGTCGTGCAGCCACGCCATCGCCGACGGTATCCCGCCCGCGTCGAGTTGGGCGGAGATTTCATCGCGCAGGCGCGACACGCCGAACGACAGCTCATTGCTGCGCCCAGGCGCCTCGCCCAGCCAGAACGGAATGCTGGGCGGCGCGCCACGCGCGTCTTCCACCCGCAGCCGGTCGCGTTCGACGCGCTGGATGCGGTAGCTGGTGTTGCCGAGCTGGAAGATGTCGCCGGCCATGCTCTCGACCGCGAAATCCTCGTTGACCGTGCCCACGATGATGGCCTGCGGTTCCAGCACCACCTTGTAGTCGGCGGTGTCGGGAATGGTGCCGCCGGAGGTCAGCGCGGTGAGCCGGGCACCGCGCCGCGCACGCAGCTGGCGGTTCACTGCGTCGCGGTGGATGTATGCCGCACGGGCGCCGCGGCGGGTGGTGAATCCTTCGGCCAGCATGCGCACCACTGCGTCGAAACTGGCGCGCGCCAGCTCGCGGTACGGATAGGCGCCGCGCACCAGAGCGTACAGGGCATCCTCGTCCCATTCCCGGCAGGCGACCTCGGCCACGATCTGCTGTGCCAGCACGTCCAGCGGTTGCGGCGGCATGATCAGCGCGTCGAGTTCGCCGCGGCGCACGCAATCGAGCAAGGCGGTGCATTCGATCAGGTCGTCGCGCGTGGCGGGGAACAGTCGCGCCTTCGGCGTGCCGTCGATGCTGTGGCCGGAACGGCCGGCGCGCTGCAGGAACGCGGCGATCGAGCGCGGCGAGCCGAGCTGGCAGACCAGGTCGACTTCACCGATGTCGATGCCAAGCTCCAGCGACGCCGTCGCCACCAGCACCGACAGCTCGCCGCGCTTGAGCCGCTGCTCCGCATCCAGTCGCTGCTCCTTGGCCAGGCTGCCGTGGTGGGCCGCCACGGCTTCCTTGCCCAGCCGTTCGGACAGATGCCGCGCGGCGCGCTCGGCCATCCGCCGCGTGTTGACGAAGACCAGGGTGGTGCGATGCGCCTGCACCAGTTGCGCGAGCCGGTTGTAGACCAGCTCCCAGCTGCCGTTCGACATCACCGCTTCCAGCGGCACCGGAGGCACCTCGATCGCGAGGTCGCGCGGACGCGTGTGTCCCGTATTTATGATGGTGACGTCGCTTCTCGCGTTCGCCTCTTCTCCCCAAAGGGGAGAGGGAGCAGGACCGCCGACCAGAAAGTCGGCGACCATATCAATGGGCTTCTGCGTTGCCGACAGCCCGATCCGCAGCAAGCGTCGCTGGCATAGCGACTCCAGCCGCTCCAGCGACAGCGCCAGGTGCGAGCCCCGCTTGCTGCCGGCGATGGCGTGGATCTCGTCCACGATCACCGTACGCGTTCCGGCCAGCATCGCGCGGCCGGAGTCCGAGCCGAGCAGCACGTACAGCGACTCCGGCGTGGTCACCAGGATGTGCGGCGGCTGCTTGCGCAGCAGGTTGCGTTCCACTTGCGGCGTGTCGCCGGTGCGCACCGCGGTGCGGATCGCCACGTCGGGCAGGCCGAGCTTCTCCAGCTCGGCGCGGATGCCTTCCAGCGGCGCTTCCAGATTGATGTGGATGTCGTTCGACAAGGCTTTCAGCGGCGACACGTAGACCACCGTGGTGGCATCGGCCAGTACGCCGCCGTGGGCCACGCCTTCGCGCACCAGCGCGTCGATCGCGGCGAGGAACGCGGTCAGCGTCTTGCCCGAGCCGGTCGGTGCGGCGACCAAGGTGTGGTTGCCGGCGTGGATCGACGGCCACGCGGCCGCCTGCGCCGTGGTGGGTGCCGGGAAGGCATGGCGAAACCAGGCGGCGACGGCCGGATGGAAATCGTCCAGCGGGCTTGGATCCAGACGCATCGGTGGCTGCCCGTGCGGCGGCGGAGAAAAGTTCACCCGATCATATATGGGGACCGTCCGCGATCCGTGCAATCCGTCATCGAATCGGCCGTCGAAAGTCGTCTTTCTGTCGATGCAAGCGCCATTCCGACATGTCAATATTCGGGCTCGGCTGGCGCAGGTCAGGGGCCCCCATGAGGGAATCCGGCGGCGGCCTTCATGCGAAGGATTCTCATGCACGCTCTCGAAACGATTCCGCGCAAGGCCGGCACCATGCGCTCGGCTTTCCGCCGGCTGGCCTTGCTTGCCCTCGTCGGTCTGTACGGCGCCACCGCGCATGCCGCCAGCCTCGATCCGGCGGTGCTGCCGAAGATCCAGGCGGCCACGTTCGAGGTGGTGGCGGCCAAGCCGGTCAATGACCCGCTGACCTACGAGAAGCCGCTGCCGCTGGAGCTGCTGCCGTATCAGGAACGCAACGACAAGTACTATTCGATCGGCACCGCCTTCGCGCTGGGCGACAACCGCTACGTCACCGCGGCCCACGTGCTGCAGGTCGGTGTCGGCAGTCTGTGGGGCGCGCCCGCGCTGCGGGATGCCGGCGGCCATGTGTATCCCATAGACAAGATCGAGAAGTTTTCGCTGCAGCAGGATTTCGTGGTGTTTTCGCTGGCGGAGCAGCCGGCGGCGGCCACCGCGCTCGAGGTCAACGCGAAGCCGGCGTTGAACGAGGTGGTCTATGCGGTCGGCAACGCGCTGGGTACCGGCGTGGTGATCCGCGATGGCCTCTACACCTCCGACACCCCGGAGGAGCAGGACGGCCGCTGGAAATGGATGCGTTTCTCGGCGGCCGCTTCGCCCGGCAACAGCGGCGGCCCGCTGCTGGACAAGGACGGCAAGCTGATCGGCATCGTGCTGATGAAATCGGCGAACGAGAACCTCAACTATGCACTGCCGATCAGCGAGGTGCTGGCTGCGCCGGACGGTCAGGCCGTGATGGACTCCCGTGCCGCCTATCAGCTCGATATTTTCGATACGCTTCAGAACGGCACCTTCAAGGCGCAGTTCAAGCTGCCGCTCGGTCTTTCCGCGTTCTATCGCGAGTTCAAGAAACATTTCGACGCCTTCAGCGATCAGCAGATCAAGGCCTTGCTCGCGAAGGAGTCGGCCCACCTGTTTCCCAACGGCGAAGGCTCCGCGCGGCTGCTGTACCAGCAAACGCCACTCGACAATTTCCCCACGCTGATCGTGCGCGGCAGCAACGGGGAATGGGAACGTATGGGCAGGCAGGCACAGCACTTTGTGCTGGACGGCAACGGATACGTGGACGCCGGCGCCGTAGGGCACAACGGCCTGCTCCATCTGCGCCGGCCGGACGGTGTGGACGCGGCGAAGTTTTATGGCGACGCGACATTGCGCATGGATCTGCTGGCCCGAACCGGCATGTTCCAGCGCACGGTCGGCGGCGAAAAAATCAAGGTGACCTCGTTCGGCAAGCCGACCCTGCAGTCCGTGCACATCGACCGCTGGCAACGCCCCTGGCACGTCGAGGTCTGGCCGCTGCCCTACGCGAATGCGCTGATCGTGCAGTACTCGCTGCCGGTCCCGGATGGCTGCGTGATGCTGAGCCGGTTCGTGCCTGCCGCCAACGAGCACGACACGAAGCTGGACTTGGACGAATTGAGCAACTTCGTTTACGTCACATACGAAGGCAGCCTGGCGCAATGGAAGGCGTTCCTGGCCGAGCCGGCCTTGCAGCCGGCCGCGCTCAGGAACATCCACATCGACTTCGACTACGGCCGACGCTTCAGCTATGCGTCGCCGCGGGTGGCTTTTTCGTACACGCCCGAAGTGCAGGCGATCACGCCGGACAACCTGATGTTCCTCGGTTTCAGATTCTCCCTGGACGACGGTCGACCGGTCTGGGATGTGGCGGATATCGATGTCTGGAAAACCACGGCCTCCGACGATCACAACAACGTCAACGTCCAGCGTTTCGTCGCGCCGCCGTCAGGACTGGACGACGACATGACGAGCCGCTGGCAGAAATTGTCGGAGCGCCAATATCCCTACAACGCCGTGGCGCGCTACGAGGACAGCTTGATGAAGATCGACGCCGTGGTCGTGCCCGCTGCCGCTGGCGGCAAGTCGCCCACGGTGCTGTACACGGCGTTCTACGGCATCGAGGGAACGCATCCCCAGGCCGACATGAAGAGCAAGCTCGACGGGCTGACGAAAAACCTGAAAGTCATGGAGCACTGAGCGCCAGCATCGGCCAGGCGGCCCGGGCAGGAGCGGCCGGCACGTCGTGGCCTCGCATGAGCCGTCCGGTCGATGGCGTTGCCGGACAGATAGTGGCGGACACCGGAGGGGAAGCGCAGACGTGGAACAACACCGACAACCGGCGCAGCAGAAGAGTGGTGCAGACCGCGCGCGGGATACGGCATGGCTCGCCATGCCCGACGGCCAGCGCCTGTTCCTGCGCGACTGGCCGCTGCCGCAGGCACGTGGCGCGGTGCTGATCGTGCACGGGCTGGGTGAACACAGCGGCCGCTACCAATGGTTGGCGCAGTGGTTCAACCAGCGCGGCTATGCGGTGCGCGGTTACGACCAGCGCGGCCACGGGCGGACGCCGGGCCAGCGCGGGGCGCTGCGCCATCGCGACGATCTGCTGGAAGATCTGGCCAGTGTCTACAACGACTACAGCGGTGGGCTGCCCCACGCGCCGCTGCTGCTGGGCCACAGCATGGGCGGATTGGTCGCGCTGCGCGCCACGCTGGATGGCCGCATCGCGCCACCGGCCCTGCTGCTGTCGTCGCCGGCCCTGCGCAGCTGGGAATCGCCCCGGCTGATCAAGCTGGCGGGGATGCTGAGCCGTGTCGCGCCGAGTCTGCCGCTGCGCAACGGGCTGGATTCCGACAAGCTCTCGCACGATCCGCAAGTGGCGGCCGGTTATCGCAGCGACCCGCTGCGGCATGGCTGGGTCACGCCGCGGCTGGCCGATTTCATCTTCCGCGAAGGCGCGGGGTGCATTGCCGATGCCGCCAGCCTGGCGCAGCCGACGCTGCTGCTGGTCGCCGACAGCGACGAGCTGGTCGATCCGTCCGGCAGCCGTGCCTTCGCCCGGAAGGCCACGTCGACCGGCCAGCTGACCACACGCTTCTTCTCGACGCTTTATCACGAACTGTTCAACGAAGCCGAGCCCGGACGCAGCCAGGTCATGATGCAGCTGGCAGACTGGCTGGGCCGGCACGTGCACGATCGGGCCGTGGCGTCGCCCCATCAGTGAAATCCGCGCGCCCGATCGGCGCCACCAAGCCGCCATGAAATCCGGCAATACTGTTATGCAATCCTAGGGAGAGGGGTCACATGTCAGTTCAATCGTTCGAGTGCTTTTCGCGCCGTCTGCTGTCGAAAAGCGTGCTGTCGCGCGCGCTGTTTCCGTTGCTGCTCGGCCTGCTGCTGGCGGCCTGCAACCGCAGCCACGACGGCGGCAAACCCACATTGCAGGGCGTACCCGCCAGCAATGCCTCGGCGCAGTCTGCGGAGGCGGCCGGCAGGTCGGCCTTCGCGCTGGTATCGGCCAGTTCGGAAACGCAGGATTCACGCAGCGCGCTGACCTTGCAATTCAACGCGCCGCTGGCATCGGCGCAGACGTTCGACCAACAGATCGCGGTGACCGGGCCGAACGGCGAAGTGGTCAGCGGCAGCTGGAGCCTGAAGCCCGACGGCAAGACGCTGAGCTTTCCGTTCGTCAATGCCAACCAGCGTTACGCGGTGCAGCTGCATGCCGGCCTGCTGGCCGCGGATGGCCACACGCTGGGGCGCGAGCTGAAGCACGACGTGTACTCCGGCAATCTGCCGCCGGCGGTGGGTTTCGCCTCGCACGGCAGCGTGCTGCCGGCACGCGGCACGCGCGGGCTGCCGGTGGTGTCGATGAACGTGCACGACGCGGATGTGGAATTTTTCCGCGTGCACGATGACGCACTGTCGGATCTGTATTGCGCCTATCCCGCCAACAAGCATCGCGACAGCTACGAGCTCGATCACGAGATCAGCCCCTGGAACAACTGCGACAGCGGCACGCGCACGCGCCGTCCGATCACCGACATGGCCGACTCGGTCTACGCCAACCATTACACCCTGGGCGGCGCCGAGAACGAGCGTGCGGTGACCTACCTGCCGGTGCAGGACATCAGGCAGCTCGCCGAGCCCGGCGTGTACATGGCGGTGATCAAGCAGGGCGGCACGTTCAAGAGTTCGTACGACACCTCGGTGTTCTTCGTCAGCGACCTCGGGCTGCATCTTCGCGTGTATCGCGACAACGTGTTGCTGCACGTCGCCTCGCTGCGCGACGGTTCCCCGGTAAGCGGCGTGGCGGTGGAGATCGACGGCGCGGGCGGCAACAGCAAACTCAAGGCCACCACCGACGCCAGCGGCAATGCGCTGATCGCCTACAAGATCGACGCGACCGACGTGCTGATCGCGCGGCACGGCAAGGATGTCTCGGTGCTGCCGTTCAACCGGCCCGCGCTGGACGTTTCCAACTTCGATATCACCGGGCGCAAGCAGGCGCCGTTTGAGGTGTATGCGTGGTCCGGCCGCGACCTGTACCGGCCAGGCGAGACGCTGCGCGTGTCGGCGCTGCTGCGCGATTACGACGGCATGCCGATGAAACAGCAGTCGTTGTTCGTGCGGCTGAAGCAGCCGGACGGGCGCAGCCTGATCGACAAGCGGATGGAGCCGCGCGAGCTGAATTATTTCGATTTGAGCCAGGCGATTCCGGCCGATGCGCCGACCGGTCTGTGGCAGCTGGAATTCCGCCTCGATCCCGCTTCGAAGGAATCGGTGCAGGCCTTCCCGTTCCACGTCGAGGAGTTTCTGCCGGAGCGGCTGAAAGTCGATCTGTCCAGCCCGCAGGCACGCCTGATGCCGGACGAGCCGCTGAAGCTCAAGGTGGCTTCCAGCTATCTGTATGGCGCGCCGGCGGACGGCAACCGTTTCACCGCCAAGCTGCTGGTCGCGCCGGAAGTGCACCCGCTCGCCAACCTGCCGGATACGTTCTTCGGCGACCCGCTGATCGACCTGCCCAAGAGCGCCGACGATGCGGTCGATGCCAAGCTCGATGCACACGGCCAGCTGGAACAGGATGTCAGCCTGCCCGATGACGTCAAGCCGGTGGCACCGTTCGCGGTGAGCCTGTCCGGCAGCGTGTACGAAAGCGGCGGCCGCGCGGTCACCCGCGTATTGAAGCGGGTGTACTGGCCGGCGCCGGAGCTGGTCGGCGTGCGCCCGTTGTTCGATCCGAAACAAGGCTCCGAAAGCGAAGGCACGGCGAGTTTCGAAGTCTTGCGCGCGAACGTCGACGGCAAGCTGGTTGCCGGCTCGCATCTGAAAGTGCGGCTGCAGCGCGAGCTGCGCGATTTCTACTGGCTGTACGAACACGGCGACAACTGGAAATCCACCGCCAACCAGCAGCTCCAGTTGGTCGAGGAAAAAGATGTCGACGTCGCCGCCGGCCAGCGCGTCAAGCTCGACTTCCCGGTTCAATGGGGCGGCTACCAGCTGCAGGTGTACGACCCGCAGACCAAGCTGACCACCACCTTCCCGTTCTTCGCCGGCTACAGCTGGGACGACGAGAATCTCGGCAAGGAAGCGCGCCCCGACAAGGTCAAGCTGCAGCTGGACAAGGCGCGCTATCGCGCCGGCGACACCATGAAGGTCAGCGTGACGCCGCCGCATGACGGCCCCGGCGTGCTGCTGGTCGAATCGGATCATCTGCTCTACACCAAAAACATCAATGCCACCGCCGGCGCCACCTTCGACATCCCGGTGACCAGGGACTGGGAACGCCACGACGTCTATGTGGTGGCGCTGGTGTTCCGTGGCGGCGCGGCCGACGAACACACCACGCCGGCGCGCTCGATGGGCATCGAACACGTCAACATGGACCGCACCGACCGGCGCATCCCGCTGAAGCTGGACGCACCGGCGATGATGCGTCCGGGCAACCCGCTCAAGGTGACCGTGCAGGCCGACGGCCTGGCCGGCAAGCAGGCGTACGTCACGTTGTCGGCGGTCGACCAGGGTGTGCTCAACATCACCAACTACCCGGTGCCCGATGCGTGGGCTTGGCTGTTCGCCAAGCGCTCGCTGGCCACCGACGCGTACGACTTGTACAGCCGGCTGATCGAGGCGATGGACGGCACCGAGGCCAAGCTGCGCTACGGCGGCGACATGAGCGGCAAGGCGATGCCGCATGCCGCGCGGCTCAATCCGAAAGTGCAGATCGTGGACCTGTTCGCGGGGCCGGCCGCATTCGACGCCAGCGGCAAGGCCACGCTGCAGGTGGACGTGCCGGACTTCAACGGCAGCCTGCGCTTGTCCGCGCTGGCGTATACCGATGCGCGCTACGGCAACGCCGACGGCAACATCACCGTGCGCGCGCCGCTGGTGGTCGAGCCGAGCACGCCGCGGGTGATGGCCGCGGGCGACAAGGCGCGGATCAGTCTCGACCTGAAAAATCTTTCCGGCAAGAACGGCGTGGCCAAGGTCACGGTCAAGGGCGACGGCCTGATCGACATCGACAACGCGACGCAAAGCGTGGCGCTGAAGGACGGCGCCGGCAAGACGCTGAGCATGCCGGTCACCGCCGGCGCCGGTGCCGCGGTGGCGAAGGTCGACATCCATGCCGAACTCAACGATTACCAAGTCGACCGCCACTTTGAATTTGCCGTGCGGCCGGCGTGGCCGGAGCAGGTGAAAACCGTGCCGATGGCGATCGAGGGCGGCAAGCCGGTGCATCTGGATACCGCTGCGGCCGCCGGCCTGTTGCCGGCCACTGTGCGTGCCCAGCTCACCCTCAGCACGCTGCCGCCGTTGCCGTACAACTCGGCGCTGCGTGACCTGCTGAAGTATCCATACGGCTGCATCGAGCAGACCACCAGCAAGGGCTATGCCGCGCTGATTCTGGACGGCCAGACGGCCAAGGCGCTCGGCGTGCCGCCGACGGCCGACAACGTGCGCAAGGGCGCGGTGGACGGCGCACTGGCGCGGATCGCCTCGTTCCAGGCCAGCAACGGCCATTTCAGTTTCTGGGGCGGCACCAGCCCGATCGAGACGTTCATGACGCCGTACGTGGTCGACTTCATGCTCGACGCGCGCGACGCCGGCTTCGCGGTGCCGCAGGACGTGCTGCAGAAATCGCTGCAGCGGCTCAGCGACGATCTGCTCGCCGGCGGTCATGCGTACTACGACTATGAGCAGCACGATCACCTGCGGATCGCCGACGAGGCCTACTCCGGCTTCGTGCTGGCGCGGGTCGACCGCGCGCCGCTGGGCACGCTGAGGGCGATCTTCGACAACGACCGCAGCAAGCTGGTGGCACCGTTGCCGCTGGTGCACCTGGGCATCGCGCTGAAGTTGATGGGCGACAATGAGCGCGCGCAGAAGGCGATCGCCGAAGCCTTCGCGTGGAGCAAGGAGCGCCCATGGTATGTCGGCGACTACGGCTCGGATCTGCGCGATCTCGCGGTGATGGTCGCGCTGACCCACAGCTACGGCATGAGCAAGCCCGAGTACGACGCCAAGCTGATCGACTGGGCGCGCAACGCCAGCGTGCGCGAGCACGAGATGCAGCAGAAGATCCCGTACTACCACTGGTCGTGGTCGTATCTGAGCACGCAGGAGCAGGTGGCGATCGCCCGCGTCGCCCGCGCGTTCGATGCAGCCGCGGATGCGCCGCTGGCGGCATCGGTAAGCGCGGGCGGCAAGACCGAGCAGGCGCCGGCGGGCAAACGCATGTGGACCCGCGAGCTGAGCGTGGCCGAGCTCGCCGGCGGCGTCACCGTGCAACCCACCGGCGGCGCCACGGTGTTCGCCACGCTCGATGTGGCCGGCATTCCGCAGAAGGCGCCGGCAGCCGATCCAAGCCAGATCGACGTGCGGCGCAGTTACTTCACCACCGACGGCAAACCGTGGACCGGCGACACGCTCAAGGAAGGCGACACGCTGATCGTCGAGCTGAGCATCGAGGCGCGCATCAACATTCCCGACGCGATGGTCACCGATCTGTTGCCCGGCGGGCTCGAAGTGGAAAACCTCAACCTCGGCAGCGCCGGACAGTGGGAAGGCGTGGTGATCGATGGCATCAACCTCGCCCAGCACAGCGGCTCCGCCGACATCGTGCACGAGGAATACCGCGACGACCGCTATGCCGCTGCCCTGAAGCTGCAGCGCGGCGACGCGACCCACGTGTTCTACCTGGTGCGCGCGGTCACGCCCGGTGTCTACACCGTGCCGCCGCCGCTGGTGGAGGACATGTATCGCCCGGCCGTGCGCGGTATCGGCAAGCCGGTGCCCGCGCAGATCACCGTGGTCGAGCCCTGAGCCGCCCGCCCCGGTGGGAGCTCGCTAGCGGGCGATGCTCTCGCTCTGATGATTGGATAGGAAAAATCAAAACAAGAGCATCGCCCGCCAGCGGGCTCCTACACACACGCACAGAGGGGACTACGGCGTACAGCATGAGCAATACCGATCGACCGGCGCCGGTTTGGCCCAGAAGCGCCCGCGCGATGCGCTGGCTGCGTGTGCTGGGCGTCGTCCCGCCCGCACTGCTGTTGACCGCGTTGCTGCTCGATCGTCTGTTTCCGCTGCATCTGCCTGCGCCCGATACCGGCAGCACGGTGGTGCTGGCGCGTGACGGCACGCCGCTGCGCGCATTCGCCGACAGCGATGGCGTGTGGCGTTATCCGACCACCGCGAAGCGGGTTTCGCCGCTGTATCTCGCGGCGCTGCTGCACTACGAGGACCGCCGGTTCTACCGGCATCCCGGTGTCAATCCGTATGCGTTGATGCGCGGCCTCGCCGGCGGACTGCGGCACGGGCATATCGTGTCGGGCGGCTCGACCCTGACCATGCAGGTGGCGCAGATCATCGAGCCCGGCTCTGGCTGGTTGCGTCCGCACACGTTCGGCGGAAAGCTCGTGCAGATCTTCCGTGCGCTGCAGCTCGAGGCGCATCTGAGCAAGGCGCAAATCCTGGATCTGTATCTCAACCACGCACCCTTCGGAGGCCCGATCGAAGGTGTCGAGGCGGCTTCGTGGGCGTACCTGGGGAAACCGGCCAGCCAGCTCTCGCGCGCCGAAGCCGCGCTGCTGGCGGTGTTGCCGCAGTCGCCCAGCCGGCTGCGTCCGGATCGCCACCCCGAAGCCGCTCGCGCCGCTCGCGACAAGGTGCTCAAGCGCATGCGCGATCTTGGCGTGTGGAGCGCCGCACAGGTGCGCGACGCGGCGGTCGAGCCGGTGGTCGCGCGTTCGCTGCGCGCGCCGTTGTCCGCCGCGCTGTTGGCCGAGCGCCTGCACCAGCAACAGCCGCTGGCGCGGCGCCTCGTCAGCACCATCGATGCCGACCTGCAGCGCGCCGCGGAGGACAGGGTCACCGCGTACCTGTCGCGATTGCCCGCGCGCACTTCGGCGGCCGTACTGGTGGTCGACAACGCCACGCTGGAGGCGCGCATCTATGTCGGCACCGCCGAGTTCGCCGATCCGGTCAGACTGGGTCACGTCGACATGGTGCGCGCGCCGCGTTCGCCCGGCTCGACGCTGAAGCCGTTCCTGTACGGTCTCGCGCTGGACGACGGGCTGATCACTTCGCAGAGCCTGCTGGTCGACGCGCCGCAGGATTTCGGCGGCTACAAGCCAGGCAATTTCGACGAGGCGTTCAGCGGCCCGGTCAGTGCGGCCGAAGCGCTGCAGCGTTCGCTCAACGTGCCGGCGGTGGACGTGCTCGATCGGGTCGGCCCGGCCCGCTTCATGGCACGGCTGGCCAACGGCGGCATCGACCTGGGCCTGCCGGACGGTGCGAAGCCGAACCTCGCCATCATCCTCGGCGGCGCCGCCACGCGGCTGGAAAACCTGGTCGGCGCGTACACCGCGTTCGCCAACGGCGGCATCGCCGGCGCGCCGCGCTACACACAGCAGCAACCGGCGCAGCCACGCCGCCTGATGTCGCCGGGCGCGGCATGGATCATCCGCGACATCATGGCCAGCAATCCGGCCGACGTCGAAGGCGCGCCGCTGGCCGGCGCCATCAACCGCCACAATTCGGTGGCATGGAAGACCGGCACCAGCTACGGCTACCGCGACGCCTGGGCGCTCGGCGTCATCGACCGCTGGACCGTCGGCGTGTGGATCGGCCGTCCGGACGGCACGCCATCACCCGGCCAGTACGGCGCGGTGACTGCGCTGCCGCTGCTGTTCCAGATCGTCGACATGCTGCCGCAACGGGGCGGCCGACCGCATGCGGCGCAGCCGGCCAGCGTGCGCGCGGTCGACATCTGCTGGCCGCTCGGCGGCGCGGCCGACGCCACCGCGCCGGCACAGTGCCGTCAGCACCGCACGGCATGGGTACTCGACGGCGCGCTGCCGCCCACGTTCGCCGAGCGTGACCTGGGCGCGTGGACCGCCGGCCTGGTCACCTTGCGCGTCGACGGAAGGGGCGGGCGCCTCAGCGGTGCCTGCCACGCCAGCCACGAGCGCACGCTGCAGATCGCACGCTGGCCCGCACTCGCCACACCATGGCTGAGCGTGGACGACCGCGCCAGTTCGGCGCTGCCGCCACTCGCGCCGGGTTGTGCCGCCGACTCGCTCGACGTCGCCAGCCCGATCCGCATCGCCGGCCTCAGCAACGGCGCCAGCCTGCGTCGCGCACCGCACAGCGACCAGCCGCTACGCGTCACCCTGCAGGCGCTGGGCGCACAAGGCACCGTGCAATGGCTGCTCGACGGACGACTGCAAGGCACCAGCGAAAACGCGGCGCCGATGACACTGACGCTGGCGCAACCCGGCAAACATACGATAACCGCACTCACCCGCGCGGGCGCCTTCAGTTCACTGCAGTTCGATGTCGCCGGCTGAGCGACTTCGCATCGGCGAATCCGCGGCGTATCGGTGCGCGTGCCGCGGCGGTAGCCGCTCAGCGGAGCGGCGCAACATCTAAACGTGATTCATCGCCTGCGAGGATTGGGGACAGCCAGGAACTTCCGTGCCGATACCGCCGTTCCGTAACCGTCCGCGCGCCGCGTGCTACGCGGAGCCGGAGCGCGCAGGACTGCCGTATTGCAGCGCGTCCGAAATATCGGCCGCCGCCTGTTGCAGATATTTCCGCGCGGCCTCGATGCCGGTCGACGAAGAGCGGCGCTCGATGAAGGGCACCGTCAACGCGCACACGGCGTGGTCGTGTTCCAGGATCGGGGCGGAGAGATCGGTAACCCCGTCGACCTCGCTGCTGACGTTGCTGGCATAGCCGCGGCTGCGGATCAGCTGCACCTCTTTCAGCAGCTTGCGGCGATCCAGCTTGGGCTCGTACTCGGCCATCACGTCCAGCCAGCGCTCGCGGATTTCGTCGTTTTGCCAGGCGAGCAGCACATGGCCCGATGCCGATTGCGACAGCGGCCGGCGATGGCCGACCCGCACCACCAGGCCGACATCGCCGGGCGGATCGACCCGGGCGATGACCACGATCTGTTCGCGCGACGGCACTACCAGGTGGCAGGCCTGATCCACCTGGTCGGCCAGCCGGTGCATGATCGGCAAGGCCGTCTCCACCGCGCTCTTCACCGGCGGCTGTTCCATCCCCAGCCGGAACAGGCGCGGCGTGATCGAATAGCCGCTGTCGCCCTCGCCGCGGCTGATGTAGTCGCGCTCTTCCAGGACTTGCAGCATGCGAAAGATCTCGCCGCGCGAGCGGCCGACGCCTTCGGAAATCTCGCTGATGCTGATCGGTGCCGACGCCGCGGCCAGCAGCTCGATGATGTCCAGCCCCTTGTCGAGGGCGGGGGCGCGATACTTGGGAGTGGCTTTGGGCATGGGGTTCGCAGCGATGGGACGGGATCGAGTTTGCCGCAACGACGGCAGCGTGCGCCACGGCCTGCGGAGTGTACGCAGTGTCCGGCCGGCCGGAACAGGATGTTGCGCTGCACCTTGTTATGCCAATGAATAATAAGTTCATATTTGCACGAATACACCTTGCCAACGCCAAATCCGGAGCAAGACATGTCGCAGGCGACCACCGCCACTCTCGACGCGAGGCCCTCGGCCGCGGCATCCGCGCGGTTGCTGCCGTTGATCCTGGTCGTCAGCCTGTTCTTTCTCTGGGGTGTGGCGAACAACCTCAACGACGTGCTCATCGCGCAGTTCAAGAAGGCATTCACGCTTTCCGACCTCCAGGCCGGCCTGGTCCAGAGCGCGTTCTATCTCGGCTATTTCCTGGTGGCGATTCCGGCCGGCATCTTCATGCGGCGGTTCGGCTACAAGGGCGCCATCGTCTTCGGCCTGACGCTGTACGGCATCGGCGCGTTGCTGTTCTGGCCGGCGGCGGCCTCGGCGACGTACGGCATCTTTCTGTTCGCGCTGTTCGTGATCGCCAGCGGCCTGGCCTTCCTGGAAACCTCGGCCAACCCGCTGGTGACCTTGCTCGGTCCGGCGGAAACGGCGGCGGCCCGGCTCAACCTGGCGCAGGCCTTCAACCCGCTGGGCTCGATCTCCGGCGTGCTGATCGGCCAGCTCTTCATCTTTTCGGGGATCGAACACACGCCGGAACAGCAGGCGGCGATGAGTCTCGCGCAACGGCATGCTTATCTGTTGCAGGAGGCCGCTGCCGTGCAGTGGCCTTACCTGGTGATCGGCCTGGTGGTGATCGGCTGGGCCGTGATCATCCTGCTGACCCGTTTCCCCGATACCAGCGTCGCGCCGCAGGAGCACGCGGCTGCCCGTCACGGCACGCTGGGGCGGCTGCTGCGCAGCGGCCGCTTCATGGCGGCAGTGGCGGCGCAGTTCTTCTACGTCGGCGCGCAGGTGGGCGTCTGGAGCTACCTGATCCGCTACGTGCAGGCCACCGTGCCGGGTACTCCGGCGAGAAGCGCGGCCAACTTCCTCACCGCGTCGCTGGTGTGTTTCATGGTCGGCCGGTTCGCCGGCGCGGCGCTGATGAAATACCTGCAGCCGGCGCGCCTGCTCGCGACCTTCGCGACGATCAACATCGTTCTGGCGCTGGCGGCGGTGTTCGTGCCCGGCCAGGTCGGGATCTATGCGCTGGTGGCGTGCAGTTTCTTCATGTCGGTGATGTATCCCACCATCTTCGCGCTGGGCGTCGAAGGCCGTGACGATGCCGAACGCAAGTTCGGTTCCGCGGTGCTGGTGATGGCCATCATCGGTGGCGCCGTGCTGACCGCGGCGATGGGCGCGACCTCGGATGTCGCCGGCATCGCGCACGCGATGCTGGTGCCGGCCGGCTGTTTTGTCATGGTCTTGCTGTTCGCCAGCCGCCACTGGGCCGGCGCGCGGCCGATGGAGCACTGAAATGGCCCGGTTCTATTTCGCCCTCGACCTGCGCGACGACCCGCAAGCCATCGCCGAATACGAGCGCTGGCACAAGGCGACATCCATCTGGCCCGAAGTCGTCGCTTCGATACGCGCGGCCGGCATCGAGTCGATGGAGATCTTCCGCACCGGCAATCGCCTGGTCATGGCCATGGAAACCGGTGCGGGCTACGACGCGGCAAGCAAGGCGGCGGCCGACGCCGCCAACGAACGCGTGCAGGTCTGGGAGGCGCTGATGGATACCTTCCAGCAGCCGCTGCCATGGGCCGCGCCGGGACAGAAGTGGGTGCCGATGACGCGCATCTTCAACCTGGCCGAGTGTGGCGGTCGACCGGCGGACTGATCGCGACTCATTTGTGGGAGCGACTTCAGTCGCGAAGCGCACGCAGTGCGCTGCGCCGTCCAGTTGTGAATGAGCAGCTGCGCCGCGATACAGGCCGCTGCCGCGGCCATCGCGACTGAAGTCGCTCCCACAAGGAAGTTGTTGCGACAAAGGAGCCGCGGCATTTGTTGGGCCGCAGGACTTCGCTCCTTGGGGGAACCACTCAGCGCAGAAGAATATCCGGCGAGATGCAGCGCGCGTCGCGCTGCCCGGTCAGCGCCATCGTCACGCTCAATTCGCGACGGATGATCTCGATCGCCTGGGTCACGCCGGCCTCGCCCATGGCGCCCAGCCCATACAGAAACGCCTTGCCGATCAGGCCGGCGCGCGCGCCCAGGGCAAGCGCCTTGAGCAAGTCCTGCCCGCTGGTGATGCCGCTGTCGAACAGCACCTCGATCCGGCCGCCGACCGCGTCGACGATCTGCGGCAATACGTCGATCGTGGCGGGCGCGCCGTCGAGCTGGCGGCCGCCGTGGTTGGAAACCACGATGGCATCCACGCCGTGCTCGGCGGCCAGGCGCGCGTCCTCGGCATCCATGATGCCTTTGACGATCAGCTTGCCGGGCCATAGCTCGCGGATCCATGCCAGATCCTGCCAGCTCAGCGTCGGGTCGAACTGGTTGGCGATCCACTGCGCCAGCGTGGTCAGACTGTCGGCGCCGCCGATGCGGCCCTCCAGATTGCCGAACGAGCGGCTCGGCGCGCGCAGCACGTTCCATGCCCAGCGCGGCTTGCTGGCGATGTCGAAGAGATTGCGCAAGGTGATCTTCGGCGGCACCGCCAGGCCGTTCTTGATTTCGCGATGACGCTGTCCCTGCACGGTCAGGTCGGCGGTGAGCATCAGCGCCGAGCAGCCTGCCTCGCGCGCGCGACTGATCAGCTCGCGCGTAAAGCCGCGGTCGCGCATCACGTAGACCTGGAACCAGAACGGCGTGTCGGTGGCAGCGCGAACCTGCTCGATCGAGCAGATCGACATGGTGCTCAGGCAGAACGGAATGCCGGCACGCGCAGCGGCGCGCGCGCCATGGATTTCGCCGCTGCCGTGCTGCAGCCCGGTCAATCCGGTGGGTGCGATCGCCAGCGGCATGCTGACCGGCTGGCCCACGATCTCGGTCGCCAGCGAACGGTTGTCGACATCGATCATCACGCGCTGGCGCAGCCGGAGCCGCGCCAGCGCGGCCCGGTTCTCGTGCAGCGTGGACTCGTCGTACGAACCGCGGTCGGCATATTCGAAGAACGCCCGCGGCACACGCCGCCGTGCCAGCGCGCGCAGGTCCATGATGTTGGTGACGGGTTCGCTCATGTCGTCAGGCGCTTTCGGCCGCGGGAAGATCGCGCCATACGATACCGCCGGGAAAGGTGTATTCGGCGATCGAGCGCGCATGCATTTCCGCCGAGAAACCCGGCCGGGTCGGCGCCAGGTAGCGGCCCGCACGGATCGTTACCGGATCGATGAAATGCTCGTGCAGGTGATCGACGAATTCGATGGCGCGGTCCTCCTTCTTGCCGGTGATGGCGATGAAGTCCGCCATCGCCAGATGCTGCACCAGCTCGCACAGGCCGACTCCGCCGGCGTGAGGGAACACTTTCACGCCGAACTTCGCCGCCAGCAGCAGAATCGCCAGATTCTCGTTGACGCCGCCCACGCGGGCGGCGTCGATCTGCACCAGATCCACCGCCTGCGCCTGGAACAGCTGCTTGAACATCACCCGGTTGTGCGTGTGCTCGCCGGTGGAGACCGGAGTCGGTGCCACGCCGCGACGGATCGCCGCGTGGCCCAGCACGTCGTCGGGGCTGGTCGGCTCCTCGATCCAGGCGAGGCCGAACTCCTTCAACGGCCACAGCCAATCGATCGCCTGCTGCACGTCCCAGCGCTGGTTCGCATCGATCGCGACGGCGATATCCGGGCCGACCGCGGCGCGAACCAGGCGGCAACGCCGGATGTCGTCATCGAGGCTGAGGCCGACCTTGAGCTTGATCGTGCGAAAGCCTTCCTCGACGGCTTCGCGGGCGAGCCGCTGCAGCTTGTCGTCCGAATAGCCCAGCCATCCGGGCGACGTCGTATAGGCCGGATAGCCTTCGGCGAGCAGGCGCTCGATGCGCTCGGCCTTGCCCGGCTCGGCGGCGCGCAGGATCTGCAGCGCCTGGTCCGGGGTGAGCGCGTCGGTGAGATAGCGGAAATCGATCTGGGAAACGATTTGCTGCGGCGTCATGTCGGCGATGAATCGCCACAGCGGCTTGCCCGCATGGCGTGCCGCCATGTCCCAGGCAGCGTTGATGACCGCGCCGATGGCCATGTGCATCACGCCTTTTTCCGGTCCCAGCCAGCGCAGCTGCGAGTCGCCGGTGAGCCGCCGGGCAAAGCTGCCCAGATCGGCGATCATCGCCTCGACCGATTGCCCGACCACCATCGGAGCCAGCGCGGCCAATGCTGCAGTCTGGACGTCGTTGCCGCGGCCGATGGTGAACACCAGGCCATGGCCGCACAGCCCATCCGGGCTGTCGGTGCGCAGCACCACGTAGGCGGCCGAATAGTCCGGATCCGGATTCATCGCGTCCGATCCATCCAGCGCACGCGAGGTCGGAAAGCGGACATCGTGCGTTTCCAGCGCGGTAATTTTTACCATGGGTGTCCGGCCTCCAGAATGCCGGAAGGATTGGTGGCGAAAGAAAGGAGATACGCGTTCAGGAGCGGACTGCGTCGGCGGGATGGGCGACCACCTGCTGGCGTTGACGCCCCAGGCCCTCGATACCGAGCTCGACGACATCGCCGGCGCGCAGATACGTGGGCGGATGCTGGCCGAGGCCGACCCCGGCAGGCGTGCCCGAGCTGATCACGTCGCCCGGCAGCAAGGTCATGTAGCGGCTGATGTAGCTCACCAGGTGGGCCACCCCGAACGCCATCGTCCGGGTGTTGCCGTTCTGGTAGCGGTGGCCGTTGACCTCGAGCCACAGCGACAGCTTCTGCGGGTCGGGGATCTCGTCGGCGGTGACCAGCCACGGACCGATCGGGCCGAAGCTGTCGCAGCTCTTGCCCTTCACCCACTGGCCGCCGTGTTCGAGCTGGAACTCGCGTTCGGAGACATCGTTGATCACCGCATAACCGGCCACATGGGCCAGCGCCTCGTCGATGGAAACATCGCGTGCGACGTCGCCGATGACGATGCCGAGCTCGACCTCCCAGTCGGTCTTCACCGAGCCGCGGGGAATCATCAAGTCGTCGTTGGCGCCCACGATCGCGCTGGTGGCCTTCATGAAGAGTACCGGCTGTTCCGGCAGGGGCGTATTCGTTTCGGCGGCATGCTCGGCGTAGTTCAAACCCACGCAGAGCATCTTGCCGACCCGCGCGACCGGCGCACCGTAACGCGGCGTGCCGGGGACCAGCGGCAGCGTGGCGGGGTCGATCGCGGCCAGCCGGCACAGCCCGTCGCGGGTGAGGACGTCGGCGGTGATGTCGGCAACGATCGCGGAAAGGTCACGCAGCTGGCCGTCGGCGTCGAGGATGCCGGGCTTTTCCTGGCCGGGGTTGCCGTAGCGGGCGAGTTTCATGAGTGTGTTCCGGTCAGTTGGACCAGCCGCCATCCACGACGTGGATGGTGCCGGTGGTGAACGAGGCCTCGTCCGAAGCGAGGTACAACGCCAGCGCGGCGATTTCTTCCGGCCGGCCCAGCCGGCCCATCGGCTGGCGGTCGGTGAAGCTGCGCCACGCGGCCTCCTGATCGCCGCCGAGCGCGCGCACGCGCTGCTCCAGCGAAGGGGTTTTCACGGTGCCCGGACAGATCGCGTTGCAACGCACGCCGCGAGCCACGAAGTCGGCGGCGATCGACCGGGTCAGGCCGATGACCGCGGCCTTGGTCGCGCTGTAGGCGAAGCGGTTGGGCACGCCTTTGATGCTGGACGCCACCGAAGACATGTTGACGATGCTGCCGCCGCCGCGCTCGAGCATGCCTGGCAGTACCGCCTTGCAGAGGTGGAACATGCTGTCGACGTTGATCGAGAACGATCGCTTCCAGCTGGCTTCGTCGGTCTCCAGGATGGTGCCCGCATGCACGTAGCCGGCGCAGTTGAACAGCACGTCGATCGACCCCGCGGTGCCGACCAGCGCGGCGATGGCGGCGGGGTCGGTCACGTCCAGTACCTGGGTGGTGATCGACGGATGCTCCGCCGCCAGGCTGGCGAGCGCGTCTCCATCGATGTCGGTGGCCAGCACGCTCGCGCCGGCCTGGGCGAAGGCCAGGGCGGTAGCGCGGCCGATGCCGGCGCCCGCGGCCGTGAGCAGCGCGTGCTTGCCGGACAGCCGGCCGCTCATGCGAGAGCTCCGGCCGGCACGGCGGAGAAATGCGCGAGGAAGTGAGTGATGCGATGAGAAGTCATGGACAGGTCCTGCGGTAGTCACGAAAGAATGGAGGCGTCCAGCGCGTAGAAACGCATGGCGTTGGCGCCGAAGACATCGGCCTGGCGGCCCGGTGCGTAACGCTGGGTCAGCGTCTGGGCCAGGCGCAGCCAGTGGCTATAGTCAGCGTGCGTGGTGAGCACCGGCCAGTCGCTGCCCCACAGCAGCCGCGATGCACCGAAGCGGTCGAAAAGATGTTTGACGCAGGGGCCGATGGCGTCCTCGTGCATGCCCGGATCGAGCAGCGTGAGCAGTCCGGACAGCTTGCAGTGAAGCTGCGGCTGCTGCGCCAGTTCGTCGATCCACTCCAGCCACTGGCCGTCGTCTCCGTGGGCGATCGGCGGCTTGCCTGCGTGGTCGAGCACGCTGTGAAGTTGCGGATGCCGGGCCAGCCGCCGGCACAGCGCCGGCAACTGCAATGGCGTGACCAGGGCGTCGAACGCCAGCTCCAGGTCCTGCATGCAGTCGAACGCGCGATCGAGCGCTGCACGCGAAAGCCAGTCCGGATCGACGACGTCCTGCACCATCGGCCGCAGCCCGCAAAGCAGGCCATCGCCATCGCGCTTCAGCGACTCGATTCGTGCGCAGGCATCCGCGGCTTCCAGGTCGACCCAGCCCACCACGCCGACCACGGCCGGATCCTGCCGCGCCAGCCCGAACAGGTAACGTGTCTCCGCTTCGCTGGGCGCGGCCTGCACCAACACGCTGAACTGCACGCCGGCGGCCTCGCGCTGCAGGCGCAGGTCGGCCGGCAGGAATGATCGTTGCAGCGCCGCCGGGGCCTGCGCCAGCCAGCCGTAGTCGCCGCGCGCCGGCTGCCAGTAATGCTGGTGGGCGTCGACGACGATCACGGCGTGGGCGCGCCGTCGAGCAACAGGCCGGCCGCGCGCAACGCGCTCCAGGTCGCGGCCGGGACGCCGGCTTGCAGCCGCGTCACCGCGCTGTCGACCTCGGCTGCCGAGCGCAGGCCGCAAACCACGCTCGCCACCGCCGGATGCGCCAGCGGGAACTGCAAGGCGGCCGCGCCGACCTCGCTGCCGGCCTGCGCACAGACCTCGTAGAAGCGGCGGGCCCTTTCGAGCACCGCATCGTCGGCGGGCGCGTAATTGTAGAAATGCCCGGGTGTGGTCGCGCCGCCGAGCAGGCCGGAGTTGTAAGGTCCCGCGGCCAGAATCGCCACGTCTTGCACCATCGCCATCGCCATCACTCCCTGGCTGTGCTGCTGCTCGAACAGCGTATAGCGGCCGGCCAGCATGATCGCGTCCAGCGGAAAGCGCGGCATCAGCTCCAGGCAGATCGCCTCCTCGTTGACGCCGATGCCGATCGCGCCGCACACCCCTTGGGCGCGCAACTCGGCCATGGTCGGCAGCGCTTCGTCCAGCGCCTGGCGAAACACTTGTGGATGATGCGCGCCGTGGGTCAGGGCGCCGATGTCGTGCAGCAGCAGCAGCTCGACATGGTCGGTGCGCAGACGCTTGAGGCTGGCTTCCAGCGAACGCATGACGCCATCGCGGCTGTAGTCGAAGCAGGCGCGCCGGCCGTCGACGACAAAGCCGTCGGCATGATCCGAGCGTCCCGCGTCCGCTTCGATGCGTCGGCCGACCTTGGTCGACAAGGTGTAACTGTCGCGGTCAAGCCCCTGCAGCGTGGCGCCCAGCCGGCTCTCGCTGAGCCCGTAGCCGTAGTAGGGCGCGGTGTCGAAATGCCGGATGCCTTGCTGCCACGCGTGCATGACCGCGGCGGCGGCCATGGTGTCATCGACCGACTCGTAGAGATTGCCGATCGGCGCACCGCCGAAGGACAGCCGCGAAAGCGGGCGTCCGCGCAGGCCGGTTGCGGCCTTGCCCGGATCTTCTGTTCTAGCGGATGCGGTCATTGAGCACTCCTGATGCCTTCGAGTACTGCGTCAGCGGAGCGTGGGCCTCACCGGCTCAGCGCGGCGTGTTCATGATCGCGTATTTGCGTCTTTGTGTATAGATAAAACTCAGGTTTATATGTGAGTTTGTTGGCGGTCATACGACAATTATGTTGCAGTGCAGCTTGTCACGATCTAAAGATATATATAAATCTTCATTTCGCCAGTGAACAGATGGGCGAACCTGCAGCAACCCGGCAACAAGCATTCGTGGTGCGAACATGCAACTCCCGATGCGACAGAACAGCGGTATCAGGGACCCGTCCCAGCGCGTTTCACGCTGGGGCCGCGGCGCATGACCGCCACTTCGGCAAGGGTGGCGCGAGCCTCGCGGCGGTCTGTGGCCGCAGCGATGGCGGACACCGGGACGTTCGCGCGCGGCGGCGCCCGACCGCAGCCTTTCGTCGCTGCCGACGTCGGTGGCTCGCATGCGCGGCTGGGGCTGGTCTCGCCGCGCCGCGAACGTGGCGCACCGGAGCTGCTCGCCTATCGCACCTACCGCTGCGCGGACCATCCTCATCTGACCGACATCGTTCGCTGCTTCTGCGCCGAGCTCGATGTGCAGCCGCGCGAACTGGTGCTGGCCTGCGCCGGCTACGTGCATGCGGGCGTGGTGGTCAACAAGAATCTGGCGTGGCCGGTCATGCCTGCGGCGATGGCCGAGATCCTGGGATTCGACGGCATCCGCTTTCTCAACGACTTCGAAGCGCTGGCGTACGCCACGGCGCACCTCGATGCCAGCAACACGGCAACGCTCAAGGCGGTTCCGCTGACGACGGACCCGGAGACCGGCCCCGTCGCGATCATCGGTCCGGGCACGGGCCTGGGCGCCGCCGTCTGGCTTCCCGGCGATCCGCCCCGGGTGCTGCCGACCGAGGCCGGCCAGATCCAGTTGGCGGCGCGCGTGGGCCTGGAGCAGCAAGTGCTCGAGCAGATGGCGTTGCCCGACAGCCACACCTCATATGAGGTGGTGCTGTCCGGCCCAGGTCTGCACCGGCTCTATACGGCGCTGTGTGCGGTACGCGATCGCTATCCGGTCCTCGACGAACCGCCTGCCATCACCGCCGCCGCGCTCGCCGGCAGCAACGACATGGCGAGCGAGGCACTCGCGATGTTCTGCGGCTGGCTGGGATCGTTCGCGGGCGACCTGGCCATGCTCTACGGCGCCAAGGGCGGCGTCTATCTGGCTGGCGGCTTCCTGTCGCAGATCGTCGATTTCATGCGGCGCAGCCCGCTGGTCGAGCGCTTCCTCGACAAGGGCGTGATGCGCCCGTTCCTCAACAAGGTCCCCATTCGGGTGGTGGACCACGGCCAGCTCGGCGTGATCGGTGCCGCCAGCTGGTATCTGAATGTCCGCGCCGAGGGTGCGCCGAGCGCAGGGCCTGCGCCCTTGCCGGCGCTGCAGTTCCACCAGCAAGCAAGTGAGAGTGCCGCATGCGAGCCCTCCAAAAGGGATGGCTCGCGATGACCAACGAATCGGGGTCGGGGAAAATCCAATGAAGATCAGCAAGACATTTCTGTGCGCGAGCATCCTGTGGGGGCTGGCTGCGGCCGCATACGCTCAGGACACCACTTCCGCGTCGACGGCCGCTGCGCCGGCCGCCGACGCTACCGCCAAGACCAAGACGCCGCAGCAGCGTGCTCAGGAAAAACAGGCGCAGAACCTGCAGACGGTGACGGTGACCGGCTATCGCGAAAGCCTGCAGAAGGCGATGGACATCAAGCGCAACGCCAACGCCATCGTCGACGCCATCAGCGCCGAGGACATCGGCAAGTTTCCGGACACCAACGCGGCCGAGTCGCTGGCGCACCTGCCCGGCATCTCGGTGGACCGCCAGTTCGGCGAGGGCGAGAAGGTCAGCATCAACGGCACCGATCCGGCGCTCAACCGCGTGCTGATCAACGGCCAGACCATCGCCTCGGGGGACTGGGGCGGCAATCCCACCGACACCAGCGGCCGCACCTTCAACTACACGCTGCTGTCGCCGGAAATCATCGGCAACATGGAAGTCTACAAGTCGCCCGAAGCGCGCATCGACGAGGGCAGCATCGGCGGCACGGTGATCATCCATACCCGCAAGCCGCTGGACCTGCCGGCGAACACGCTGCGCGGCTCGCTGGGCTACAACTACAACGACCGCTCCAAGGACGGCAACCCGCGCGGCTCGGTGCTGTGGAGCTGGAAGAACAGCGACAGCAGCTTCGGCTTCCTCACCGCGCTGACCCACGACAAGGAAAACCTGTCGCGCGCGGGTATCGAGTTCTTCGGCTACACCCATGGCGTCAATTACAACAGCGACGGTTCTATCAACACGGGCAATTCGGTTCCTGCCACCGCCAACGTGACCGGCAGCGGCAATATCGCCACCGACAAGGTGCCGGTAGGAATCAACAGCTCCTACTTCCAGCAGACGCGGCAGCGCGACGGCATCCAGTCCGCCCTCGAATGGCGGCCTGACGACAAGAACGAGTTCAACCTCACCGGCATCTACGTCAAGGGCAAGTACAACAACTACAGCGAGTCGCGCTACGTGTGCCCGGGCTGCGGCGATCTGGGCAAGATCACCGACCTGACCCAGAACAACGGCTACATCACCCAGGCCACGGTGTCGTCCGCTACCGGCAATGGTCAACCTTATGCGGAGCTGGACGCCAACTACCGCATGTCCAAGGTCACCACCAAGAGCCTCAACCTGCGCCACGACTACAACGGCGACAAATGGGTGCTCACCAGCCAGGTCGGCTACACCTCAGCGCGGGGCGGCAAGGATCCCGAGTACCTTATGAAGTATCTGCTGCAGTCCGGCGGCTACAACTTCTCGTACGACGGCAAGAACACCGGGGTCAACTACGACAATGGTTCGGCCGGCAACTGGGGCCTGCCCGCCGCACCGGCCGGTTCGGTGCCCGGCGACTCGAGCATCGGTGGCCAGTACCAGGCCGGCGGCATCTACTACGAGACGACCAAGGACAACGAGAAATACGCGCAGTTCGACGCCAGCCGCGATCTGGAGTGGGGTCCGATCAACCAGGTGCAGATGGGCGGCAAGTACATCGATCACGACAACAGCCAGTTCTCGCGCGGCAACCGCATCAACACCACCGGCGCGATTTCGCTCACCGGCTTCGACCCCGGCACCACGCCCGGCGGCTTGTACGACGGCCTCAATGCCAGCGGCGACCTGGTCAACTGGCCGACCGCCAACCTCGGCGCGGTGCAGAGCTACCTCAACGCCCAGCCGCAGGGTCCGTACAACGTCAACTACCCGTCGATCTTCAAGGTGAAGGAGCTGACGCGCGACCTCTTCGTGCAGTTCAACTACGCCTCCGACTTCGGCTTGCACGGCAATTTCGGCGTCCGCTATGTGGACACGACCGACAAGTCGACCTACTACCAGTCCACCAGCGGAAGCGCCTACTACCTCGCGCAAAGCAAGAGCCGTTATTACAAGCCCCTGCCAAGCTTCAACATCGCCTACAACATCGACGACGACAAGGTCGTCCGCTTCGGCATGGCCAAGGTGATCGCGCGGCCGCGCTATTCGGATCTGGCCGGGTCCGTGTCGCTCAGCAGCACGGGCGGCAACTTCACCGGCGGCGCGGGCAACCCCGACCTGAAGCCGTATTCGTCGACCAACTTCGACCTGGCCGGCGAGTGGTATTTCGCGCCGTCCAGCCTGCTGGCCACCGAGCTGTTCTACCGCAAGATCGGCAACTACATCGTCAACACCACCGACGAGCGCACGTTCTTCGATCCGACCACAGGCCAGACCAACCTGTACACGATCACCTCGCCGGTGAATGTCTCCAACGCCAAGGTGCGCGGCATCTCGCTGATGTACCAGCAGGATCTCGGCTACGGCTTCGGCCTGCAGACCAACTACACCTACGCCCATGCCGACGCCAGCACCGGGCTGAACATGCCGTTCCTGTCCAAGAACACGCTCAACATCATCCCGTACTACGAGCACGGCCCGTACATGGTGCGCGTCAATTACAGCTGGCGCTCGCCGTATTTCACCCAGGTCGGGCGGCTCGACTCCCAGGTGTTCTCCGACCAGTACAAGGAGCTCGACATCAGCGCCAGCTACCAGGTCAACGACTGGATGGGCGTGACGCTGAGCGCGACCAACCTGCTCGATTCCACCTACTACTGGTACAACGACGTGAAGTACGCGCCGATCGGCATGTACAAGAACGGGCGGACCTTTTCGGTGGGGCTGAACTTCAAGCTTTGACGCGTGTGGGACACCGGCCGCGGGCGGGAAGCCCTCCCTCCCCCTCCGCGGTCGGTGGTTTTTTCCGGATTCGCCGGTGCAGAATGCCCGCCATGCCGCTGCCGGCACGGCCGCACCGCCTGTCAAGTGGATGCGCAATGATTGCAACGCAACGTGTCCACCTTCCTTCGTCGCGGGCAGCCGTCCCGGGCGCCGCGCCGTCACCTGCCAGCACCGGTCCGGAGAAGCCCCACCCATGAAATGCTCGCTGAT
The DNA here is from genome assembly GCF_042657005.1 of Rhodanobacter terrae. Taxonomy (NCBI): domain Bacteria; kingdom Pseudomonadati; phylum Pseudomonadota; class Gammaproteobacteria; order Lysobacterales; family Rhodanobacteraceae; genus Rhodanobacter; species Rhodanobacter terrae. The sequence goes on along the minus strand of NZ_JBHSNG010000008.1, from coordinate 39,696 downwards.
GTTGTGCGCTCTGCTCGCCGCGATCCCGATGGGACATGCCGCCTCGACGTCGCCCACGGCGCCTACCGCGGGCACGCTGTCGCCCCGCGACGCGGATCTGCTCTGGCAAAAGGCCACCGCGAAATTCGCGCCCGCTCGGCAGGCGATCCTGGCCAAGGTGGCCCGGGACATGGACAAGGGACCGTTTCGCGCCGACTGGGCGTCGCTGCGGCAATACCGTTCGCCGGCCTGGTACGACGATGCGAAGTTCGGCATCTTCATCCATTGGGGCGTGTACTCGGTACCCGCGTCCGGCAGCGAATGGTATTCGCGCAACATGTACCAGCAGGGCAGCGCCGACTACAAGCATCACATCGCCACTTATGGACCGCAGTCGAAGTTCGGCTACAAGGACTTCATCCCGATGTTCAAGGCCGAGCACTTCGACGCGCAGGCCTGGGCCACGCTGTTTCGGCAGGCGGGTGCGCGCTATGTGGTGCCGGTGGCCGAACACCATGACGGCTTCGCGATGTACGACTCGCGCCTGTCGGAGTGGACGGCCGCGAAGATGGGCCCGCACAAGGACATCATCGGCCTGCTCGCCAAGGCCATCCGCGCGCAGGGCATGCACTTCGGCGTCTCCTCGCACCGCGCCGAACACGACTGGTTCTTCGACGGCGGCCGCCGCTTCGATTCGGACGTCAACGATCCGAAGTACGCGGGGTTGTATGGCCCGGCCGAGCAGCGCATTCCCGGCAAGGACGACCAGGACCTGGCGGGGGACTGGACCTACGTCTCGCAGGCCTGGCTGGACGACTGGCTGGCGCGCACCGCCGAGCTGGTCGACGACTACCATCCCGACCTGATCTATTTCGACTGGTGGATCGGCCACCCGACGTTCCGCAATACCTTGCCGAAGCTGCTGGCCTACTACTACAACGAAGGCGCCCGGCGTGGCGGCGTGGTGGTCAACTACAAGCTCGGCGACTTCCCCGAAGGGGCCGGCACGCTGGACATCGAACGCGGCCAGCTCACCGGGATCCATTCCACCCATTGGCAGACCGACACCTCGATCAGCAACGCGTCGTGGGGATATATCGAGCACGACACGTACAAGTCGCCGCAAACCCTCATCCATCTGCTGGCCGATGTGGTCAGCAAGAACGGCAACCTGATGCTCAACATCGGGCCGCGTGCCGACGGCAGCATTCCCGACAGCGAGCGCGACACCTTGCTGGCGATCGGACGCTGGCTGAAAGCCAACGGCGAGGCGATCTACGGCAGCCGGCCGTGGCGGGTCTTCGGCGAGGGGCCGACCCAGGTGGTCGGCGGCACTTTCCAGGACACCAAGACCAAGCCGTATACCGCGCAGGACTTCCGTTTCACCACCCAGCCTGGCGTGCTCTATGCGATCGAGATGGGCTGGCCGCAGGACGGCAAGGCGGTGATCCATTCGATCAAGCCCGGCGACCGCGTGCGCGCGGTCAAGCTGCTGGCCGACGGGCGGCAGGTCAGCTGGCGGCAGCAGGCCGACGGCCTGCACCTGGACCTGCCGGCGCAGCCCGCGGGTGAATACGCTTATGTCTTTCGCATCGAGCTGTCCGCTCCCGCTCCATGAACAGGCTCCTACAGGGGATACCCATGAAACGATTCATCTGGCTGTTGCTGGCCGCCATGCTGATCAGCGGCCCCGTTTTCGCCAGGCAGCCGACGGCTCTGTTCTACCTGATAAGCACGCAGAAGTCGGTCAATTCCTTCGTCGCCCATGTCGACAAGATCGGCTTGCTGGTGCCGACCTGGTACGGCGTCGACGACCAGGGCCTGGTCAACGGCGGCCCGAACCGCTACGTGCTCGACATCGCGAAGCAGCATCGCCTGCCGGTAATGCCGATCATCTCGATGTCCGCCGGCCGCAAGGGCTTCCACGCGCTGCTGCACGACGAGACGGCCAAGCGCCAGATGATCGATTCGATGCTGCAGCAGGCGAAAGAGCATGGCTACAGCGGCTTCCAGTTCGATTTCGAGAACGTCTCCTGGACCGATCGCGACGCCTTCACGTTGCTGGCGAAACAGACTGCCGAAGCGCTGCACAGGCAGGGCCTGAAACTGTCGATCGCAGTAGTTCCCAACGCGCCGGGGCACGCCGGCGAGGGCAAGTTCTCCAAGTGGATGTGGCAGTACTGGCGCGGCGCCTACGACCTGGCGGCACTGGGCAAGGTCGCCGACCTGCTCTGCCTGATGACGTATGACCAGCACACGCGCTGGACCACGCCGGGACCGGTCGACGGCATGCCGTGGACGCTCATGCATCTGCAGTACGCTCTGAAAGTCGTGCCGAAGGAAAAGTTGTCGCTGGGCATCGCGCTGTACGGCTATCACTGGTTCACCGGCGATCCGGTGAAACCGGATGGCACCGAGGCCTCCAACATCAGCGCCGACTACATCGATGCCGACGAATCCATTCCGCTGGCCAAGGAGCAGGGCGCAAGCGTCCAGTGGGATCCGGTCGAGCACGAGTCCTGGTATTACTTCTACCGCGACGACATGCGCGAGTGGGTGTTCATGCCGGACGCGCGCAGCTTCCGCGACCGCTACGCGCTGACCAAGCAGTACGGCCTGGAAGGCTTCTGCTCCTGGGTACTGGGCGCCGAGGATCCGAAGGTCTGGGACGAGCTCCCCGCAGCGCAACGCTGACCATGAGGTCGGGCATGGGGCTTCGCACGAGGACCGCCGGCGTTGCCCTGCGTCAGGGCGTGTTGCTGTTCGTCGCACTGGCCGGCGGCATCTGCAGCTCGATGGCGCATGCCGGCGATGCCGCCGCCGCGGCTTTGCCGCTGCTTCCCATGCCGGCGCAAGTCCAGCGTGCGCCGGGTCATTTCGAGGTAAGCGCCGCCACCGTCATCTCGGTATCGCCCGGCGACGCCGCGGCGGCACGCGCCGCGCACGAGCTGGCCAACCTGTTGAATCGCACGCGCCATCTCACGCTGGCCGTGCGCGTGCAGGGCACGGCGCCGGCCCACGCCATCCGCCTGCAACGGGATCCGCACGCGGCGGTCGAGCAGGCCGAGGGTTATGCGCTGGACGTCGACGCGCAGGGCATCCGCATCAGCGCGCGCAGCGACGCCGGCCTGTTCTACGGCGCGATGACGCTGTGGCAGCTGCTGACCCCGGACAACGCCCGCGGAGCGGTCCGGGTTCCGGCGCTGGCCATCCGCGACTGGCCGCGCTTCGCCTGGCGCGGGCTGATGCTGGATGTGGCGCGGCATTACCAGAGTCCCGCCACCATCAAGCGGCTGCTCGATGCGATGGCCGAGCACAAGCTCAACGTATTCCACTGGCATCTCACCGACGACCAGGGCTGGCGCATCGAGATCAGGCGCTACCCGGAGCTGACCCGGATCGGTGCCTGGCGTACGCCGCCCGGCGCCGGCAGTGGCGGCGAACCCGAGCGCTACGGCGGCTTCTACACCCAGGCGCAGATCCGCGACATCGTGGCCTACGCCGCCGCCCGCCACATCACCGTGGTGCCGGAGCTGGACATGCCCGGCCACGCGCAGGCCGCCGTGGCCGCGTATCCCCGGCTGATCGGCGTCACCGACGAGCGGCCCGCGGTTTCCGTAGACTGGGGCGTCAATCCATACCTGTACGGCGTGGACGACGCCAGCTTCGCTTTCATCGAGCACGTCCTCGACGAAGTCATGGCGCTGTTCCCCTCCACTTACATCCATGTCGGCGGCGACGAGGCGATCAAGGATCAGTGGAAGGCCTCGCCCGCGGTGCAGGCGAAGATGCGCACCCTCGGCATCAAGAACGAGGACGGCTTGCAGAGCTGGTTCATCGATCGCATCGGCCGCTATCTCGCCGCGCACGGTCGGCGCCTGATCGGCTGGGACGAGATTCTCGAAGGCGGCCTGCCTGCCAGCGCGTCGGTGATGTCATGGCGCGGCACCCAGGGCGCCATCGACGCAGCCAAGGCCGGGCACGACGTGGTGCTCGCGCCTGCGGGCTCGCTGTACTTCGACAACCTGCAGAGCGCGAGCGCCGACGAGCCCAGCGGACGGCTGGCGATCCTGCCGTTGTCGAAGGTCTATGCATTCGAGCCGGTGGATGCTTCGCTCGATGCGGAGCAGGCCAGGCACGTGCTGGGCCTGGAAGCTGCGTTGTGGACGGAATACATGCCCTCGGGCTGGCATGTGCAGCACGCGATCTTCCCCCGCATCGATGCACTCGCGGAGCGGGCGTGGTCGCCACCTCAGGCGTCGCACGACTGGCAGGATTTCCTCGCGCGCCTGCCCGCGCAGCTGCGGCGCTATCGCATGCAAGGCATCGCCTTCGCCGACAGCGCATTCGCTGTCGAGACGACGCTGGAGGGCGGGCCCGCCGCGGCACTTGCCGCCAACAAAGCTCGCGTCAGCCTTGGCAACCAGGCGCATTACGGCGACATCCGCTACACCGTCGACGGCAGCGCGCCGACGATGGCGTCTGCCGCGTATGCCGCGCCGTTCGAGGTGACGCTGCCGGCCACGATACGCGCGCTGGCGTTCGCTGCCGACGGCACGCCGCTGGCCGCGGCGCGCACGCGCACGCTGGATCGCGTTGCACTGTCGACCCGCAGCAGCAGCGATCTGCATGCCTGCCCCGGCGGCGATCTCGGCTTGCGCGTGCCGCTGCTGCCGGATCTCGATCGTGCGGGCACACCGGTCTACAACGTCGACCTGTTCCACAGCTGCTGGATCTATCCCCAGGCGCGTCTCGATGGCGTCGCGGCGATCCATGTCGATGCGGCGCGGCTGGCCCGCAACTACGGACTGGCCCACGACCAGGCCAAGGTGGTCGCCTATCCCGCAAACTCAGCGCAAGGCGAACTGGAAGTGCGGCTGGACACGTGCGACGGTACCGTGCTGGCGCGGCTGCCGCTGCCGGCGGGCGGCGCGCCCGGTGTGCGCTTCGACCTGCAAGGCACACTGCCGCCGCATGCCGGCAACCATGACTTGTGCCTGCGTTTCACCGCACCGATCCGCGGGCCGCTGTACGCGATAGGAGCCGTGCAACTGCTGGACCATGCCATGGCCGCCAGGCACCGGCCGGTATCCAAGGAGGATGGGAAATGAGTGATATCGGCAGGAGCGGATGTGGGAGCGACTTCAGTCGCGAAGCGCACGCAGTGCGCTGCGGTGTTCGGCATCGATCGGTGGCCTTGTCGCCGTGCGGGCCGCTGGCGCGGCCATCGCGACCGAGGTCGCTCCTACAGTCAGGCCGGTATCCAAGGAGGATGGGAAATGAGTGATATCTGTGGGAGCGACTTCAGTCGCGAAGCGCACGCAGTGCGCTGCGGTGCCGGTATCGATCGAGCCGCGGTAGCTCGGGGCAGGCCGCTGTCGCGGCCATCGCGACTGAAGTCGCTCCCACGACCATTTCTACGGACGGCGTGTCGGGCTGTCGCTGTCTTGTTCGCCTTGTCGATGCCGGCGCTGGCGTTGGCGGCGCCATTGACGGTGCAGCGGCTGGACGGTGGCTGGCAGTTCCGGCTCGCGCCCGGCGACAGCCAGGCCAAGGCCCATCCGCAAGCGGCCGGCTGGCTGCCTGCCTCGGTGCCCGGCACGGTGCAGACCGACTTGCTGGCGGCGAAGCTGGTCGCCGATCCGTTCCGGCGCGACAACGAGGCGGCGATCCAGTGGGTCGGCCTGTCCGACTGGGAGTACCGCACGACCTTCGAGGTGGATCGCGCCACCTTGGCGCGCGGGCATGTCGATCTGGTGCTGGACGGCCTGGATACCTTCGCCGACGTCTACCTCAACGGCCGCAAGCTGCTCGCGGCCGACAACATGTTCCGGCGCTGGCGGGTGCCGGTGAAATCGCAGCTGCACGCTGGCCGCAACACGCTGGAGGTGCGGTTGTATTCGCCGATCAAGCGATTGCAGCCGTGGCTGCTGAAGCAGCCGTACGCGTTGCCGGGCGAATTCGATTCGGCCTTCGGCGACGAGCCCAAGGGCAAGCAGACCGCCGGCTATGTGCGCAAGGCCAACTACCAGTACGGCTGGGACTGGGGTCCGCGCATCGTCACCGAAGGCATCTGGCAGAGCGTGCACCTGGACAGCTGGGATGCGCTGCGTGTGGCCGACTTCCACGTCGCGCAGACCCATGTCAGCCGGCAGGCCGCGCAGGTCGAGGCGCAGTTCGAGATCGAGGCCGACGTCAGCCGGCCGCTGCATGTCGGCGTCGAGGTGATCGGACCGGACGGCAAGCCGGTCGCCCGCGTCGAGCGCGAGGTCACGGTCGATCCGGGCAGCAATACGATCGGCTTGCCGCTGCGCATCGTCGATCCGAAGTTGTGGTATCCGACCGGCTACGGCGCGCCGGACATGTACACCTTCAAGGCCAGCATCCGCGACACCCGGACCGATGGTGGGGGCGAGCAATACCGCGCCGAACACGCCACCGGCCTGCGCACCGTCGAGCTGCGGCGGCAGAAGGATGCGTGGGGCAAGAGTTTCGAGTTCGTCGTCAATGGCATCCCGGTTTTCGCCAAGGGCGCCAACCTGATTCCGTTCGACAGCTTCCCCACGCGGGTGAGCGATGCGCAGATGCACCAGGTGCTCGAATCCGCCCGCGACGCCAACATGAACATGCTGCGCATGTGGGGTGGCGGCTATTACGAGTCGGACAAGTTCTACGAAATGGCCGACCGGCTCGGCCTGATGATCTGGCAGGACTTCATGTTCGGCGGCGCGATCCCGCCGTACGACGTGGCCTACCGTGAAAACGTGCGGCAGGAGGCGATCGAGCAGGTCAAGCGCTTGCGCGATCATCCCAGCATCGTGCTGTGGGCAGGCAACAACGAAGTGCAGACCGGCTGGGAGTCGTGGCCCGATCGCCAGGCGTTCAAGAAGGCGATCGGCCCGGACGAGCAGGAGCGTGTGGTGACCGGCATGGTCAACCTGTTTAGCAATGTGCTGCGCAACGTGGTCACGCGTTACGACAGCGACGTGCCGTACTGGGCCAGTTCGCCCAGCACCGATTACGACGGCGCGGCCAACGTGCTGGACGACGGCGACTACCACTACTGGAACGTGTGGTCGGGCGAGGCCAAGCCGATCACCGAATACCTCGACATCACGCCGCGCTTCCAGTCCGAGTACGGCCTGCAGTCGTTCCCGGAGATGCGCACCATCCGCGCGTTCGCCGACGCGGGCGATCTGCAGCCGGAATCGCCGGTGATGCGCGCGCACCAGAAATACGACAGCGGCAACGGCAACAAGCGCCTGCTGCTGTACATCCGCCGCGAGTTCGGCGAGCCGAAGGATTTCCCCTCGTTCGTCTACCTCAGCCAGGTAGTGCAGGCCGAGGGCATCCAGCTGGCCGCCGAGCACCTGCGCGCCGCGCGGCCGCAGGCGATGGGCTCGCTGTACTGGCAGTTGAACGACGTGTGGCCCGGCGCCTCCTGGTCCAGCATCGACTATTACGGCCGCTGGAAAGCGCTGCAGTTCCATGCGCGCCGTTTCTATGCGCCGCTGCTGATCGCCGCGCTGCGGCATCACGGCAGCACCGACGTCTCGCTGGTGTCCGATCGCACCACGCCGCTGGCCGCGCATTGGCGCCTGCGGGTGATGGACTTCGCCGGCAAGGTGCTGCGCGAGCGGTCCGCGGAGATCAGCGTGGCGCCGCTGGCCAGCACCAAGGTGGCGAGCTACACCGATGCCCAGCTGCTTGCGGGAGCCGATCCGCGTGCGAGCTTCGCCGTGTTCGAACTGCTCGATGGCAGCAACACCGTATCGCGCAACCTGGTGTTCTTCGATGAAGCGAAGAACCTGCAGCTGCCGTCGCCGCAGATCCGCACGCAGTGGGAAACTACCACCGGCGGCTATCGGCTGACCTTGACGGCCGCCGCGTTGGCGCGCGACGTGTGGGTGTCTTTCGGCGACCTCGATGCGGACGTCTCGGACAACGCGTTCGATATCCTGCCCGGCCAGAGCGTCGCCCTGGTCGTGCACAGCAAGGCCGGGCTCGATGCGCTGCGACGGGCGCTGGCCGTGCAGAACCTGGCCGATGTCATGGCGGGTGCGGCGCGATGAGGTCGGTGCCCGCCGTGGGCGCGACATGGCGCGGCGGGTTTTTCCGCAAATTCGTGCTTGGCATGGCCAGCGTGGCCGCTATCGGCGTCCATGCGGCTGCACCGTCTGACGATCACGCGCGCGCCGCAGCGCTGGTGGCGAAGATGACGCTGCCGGAAAAAGTCGCGCAGCTGCAGAGCGCCGCACCGGCGATCCCCCGGCTCGGCATACCGGCGTATGAGTGGTGGAGCGAAGGCCTGCACGGCATCGCCCGCAATGGTTACGCCACCGTGTTCCCGCAGGCGATCGGGCTGGCGGCCAGCTGGAATCCCGACTTGCTGCAGCAGGTCGGCCGCACGGTTTCCATCGAGGCCCGCGCGAAATTCAACGCCGTCGGCGCCGGCCGCGATCACGCGAGGTATCAAGGGCTCACGATCTGGTCGCCGAACATCAACATCTTCCGCGATCCGCGCTGGGGCAGAGGACAGGAAACGTACGGCGAGGATCCGTACCTGACCGGCCGGCTCGCGGTCGGCTTCATCCGCGGTGTCCAAGGCGACGATCCGCTGCATCCGCTAGCCATTGCCACGCCCAAGCATCTGGCCGTGCACAGCGGGCCGGAGCCGGGCCGCCACGGGTTCGACGTGGATGTCTCGCCGCATGATCTGGAAGCCACGTATCTGCCCGCGTTCCGCGCCGCGATCACCGAGGGCCAGGCCGGCTCGGTGATGTGCGCCTACAACGCATTGCACGGCACGCCGGTGTGCGCCGACCGCTGGCTGCTCGCCACGCGGTTGCGCGGCGACTGGGATTTCGCCGGCTATGTCGTGTCCGACTGCGATGCCGTCGACGACATGACCAGGTTTCATTACTTCAAGCCGGACAACGCGCAGTCGTCCGCCGCCGCGCTCCGCGCGGGCACCGACCTGGATTGCGGTTACGCCTATGCCGACCTGCTCGAGGCCGTGCGCAAGGGCTACGTGAAAGAGCCGGTGCTGGACACCGCGCTCGTGCGGCTGTTCGCCGCCCGTTACCGTCTGGGCGAGCTGGGCGCGAAGAGGGGCGGCCGGTATGCGGACATCGGTCCGGACCGGGTCGACAGCGAGGCGCATCGTCAGCTGGCGCTGCAGGCTGCGCTGCAGTCGATGGTGCTGCTGAAGAATGCGCACGCGACCCTGCCGCTGCGCGCCGGGTTGCGGCTGGCGGTGATCGGTCCGAACGCCGACACCGTGGAAACGCTTGAAGCGAACTATCACGGCACCGCCCGAGCGCCGGTCACCCCGCTGCAGGGACTGCGCCAGCGTTTCGGCGCCGACCATGTGAGCTATGCGCAAGGCACGCCGATCGCCGACGGCGTGCCGGTGGCGGTTCCCGAGAGCGCGTTGCGCACCGGCGCCGATATCGGACTGAAGGGCGATTATTACGACACGCTCGATTTCAGCGGAAAGCCGCGCATCACCCGCACCGATCGCACGATCGATTTCGACTGGGACCATGTCGCGCCGGTTCAGGGGTTGCGCGCAGACCGTTACGCGGTGCGTTGGAACGGCGAGCTGGTTCCTCCCGGCGCCGGCGACTACACCTTGGTGGTGCATGTCGACCGCTGCTTCGATTGTGCCGGGCACGATCCGGTGCGCCTGTACGTGGACGGCAAGCCGGTGGCCGTCGACGATGGCGACGGCACGCATGTCGAGGCGACCTTGCACTTCGCCGACACGCGTCCACGTGCGATCCGGCTGGAACTGGTGCACAGCGGACAGGATCAGGGCGTGCGCCTGCAATGGCTGGCACCGCCCGCGGCACAGCTGGCCCGGGCAGAGGCGGCGGTGCGGCGCGCCGATGCGGTGATCGCCTTCGTCGGCTTGTCGCCGGATGTCGAGGGCGAGGAGTTGCAGATCGACGTGCCGGGCTTCGACGGCGGCGACCGCACCGACATCGCGTTGCCGGCGCCGCAACGCGCCTTGCTCGAAGACGTCGCCGCCAGCGGCAAGCCGCTGGTGGTGGTGCTGATGTCGGGCAGCGCGGTGGCATTGAACTGGGCGCAGCAGCACGCCGATGCGATCCTCGCCGCCTGGTATCCGGGCGAACAAGGTGGCCGCGCCATCGCGCAGACGTTGGCGGGCGACTACAACCCGGGCGGTCGCCTGCCGGTGACGTTCTACCGTTCGACCAAGGACCTGCCGCCCTACGTCAGCTATGCGATGAAGGAGCGCACCTATCGCTATTTCTCCGGCACACCGCTGTATCCGTTCGGCTACGGGCTGAGCTATACGCGCTTCGCGTATGGCGGACTGGAACTGTCCATGCCGGCATCGCGGGAAAAACCGACTTCGGCGCAACGCCCGCGGGAGTGTGGGAGCGACTTCAGTCGCGACAAGGCCTCTCGCGAGGAGGAATCATGCCGTCGCATCTCCGTCGCGGCCGCAGCCGCTCCCACGACAACACCGGCTGATCGACATTCCCTGCAGGCGGGCCAGCCGCTGACGGTCAGTGTCGATGTGCGCAATACCGGCCAGCGCGCCGGCGACGAAGTGGTGCAGGTGTATCTGGATCCGCCGGCGGCACCGCTGGCACCGCGGCATGCCCTGGTCGGTTTCCGCCGCGTGCACCTCGCTGCCGGCGAAAGCCGCCGGGTCCGTTTCGAGTTGTCGCCGCGCCAGCTCAGCCTGGTCGATGCCGCCGGCCTTCGTGCGGTCGAAGCAGGGCGGTATCGTCTGTTCATCGGCGGCGGCCAGCCCGGCACCACCGAGGGAGTCACCGCCACATTCACCGTCGTCGGCCGCGCCGCGCTGCCGCGCTGAAGACGAACGCTGCAGGAGACCGACACCATGCCCACCCGTCGCGACATTCTGAAATTGATCGGCACCGCTGCCGTCTCAGGTGCCTTCGCCGGCGTCCTGCCTGGCAGCGCCATCGCGGGCGCGCGTTCGCAGTTCCCCGGCAAGCGGCCGTTGCCGGGCCGGCGCAAGTTCGTCAGCGAGGCCGTGGAGCGCCAGCTGGCGGCGGTGAAGGCGGCGATCGGCGATCCGAAGCTGGCGTGGATGTTCGAGAACTGCTACCCGAACACGCTGGACACCACGGTCGAGCTGGGCACCCGCGACGGCAAGCCGGACACTTTCATCATCACCGGCGACATCGATGCCATGTGGCTGCGCGACTCGTCGGCGCAGGTGCATCCCTACCTGCCGCTGGCCAGGAACGATCCCGCGCTGCGGCGGCTGTTCCGCGGCCTGATCCGCCGTCAGGCCAGCTGCATCCGGCTCGATCCCTATGCCAACGCCTTCATGCCCGATCCGCATGCCCCGCCGCTGCGCTGGGCGCGGCACGACCAGACCGACATGAAGCCTGGCGTGGGCGAACGCAAATGGGAGATCGATTCGCTGTGCTATCCGATCCGCCTGGCCCACGGTTACTGGCAGGCCACCGGCGACACCGAGCCGTTCGACGACGACTGGCGCGCGGCCATGCTGCGCGTGCTCGAAACCTTCCGCGAGCAGCAGCGCAAGCACGGGCCGGGGCCATACCATTTTCAGCGTCCTTCGCCGGTTCCCACCGAGAGCCAGTTCCTCGGCGGCTACGGCAATCCGACCCGGCCGAACGGCATGATCCACTCGATGTTCCGTCCCTCCGACGACGCCTGTCTGTATCCGCTGTTCGTGCCGGCCAACCTGTTCGCCGTGGTCGTGCTGCGCCAGCTGGCGCAGATGAGCCGCGCCCTTCATCGCGACGGGAATTTCGCCGCCGAGTGCGAAGCGCTGGCGAGCGAAGTGGAGCAGGCGGTGCAGCGCGATGGCCGCATGCGCGATGCCGACGGCGGCGAGGTGTGGGCCTACGAAATCGACGGCTTCGGCAACCAGCTTTTCATGGACGACGCCAATGCGCCGGGACTGCTGAGCCTGGCCTACCTGGGCTGCTGCGAACGCGCGGATCCGCTATACCGACGTACCCGCGCGCTGGCATGGAGCAAGCGCAATCCATACTTCTTCAAGGGCACCGCGGCCGAAGGCATCGGCGGCCCGCACGAAGGCCTGCGCATGATCTGGCCGATGGCCATCATGATGCGTGCGCTGACCAGCGACGACCCCGCCGAGATCCGCCAGTGCCTGGCATGGCTGCGCGACACCGATGCCGGCACCGGCTTCATGCACGAAGCGTTCGACCAGGACGACCCTTCGCACTTCACGCGCCCCTGGTTCGCCTGGGCCAACACGCTGTTCGGCGAACTCATCATCGACCTGCATCACCGTCATCCCGAGCTGCTGCGCGGCTGACGGGGATCGCCCATGAATCATGTGCCATGAATCATGTGGGAGCGACTTCAGTCGCGATGCGCACGCAGTGCGCCGCCATGCACGTCGTTCATCGGACATCCGCATCGCCATGGCGCGGGCCGCAGGCGCGGCCATCGCGGCTGAAGTCGCTCTTACAGTCGCTCTTGCAGGGGATTTCGCCGGATCAGCGGCCGACGTGGAACAGCTGGAATTCGCGGATGCGCGCGGGGCCGACGCTGGAAAGAATGCGCAGGCGCACCTTGCTCGTGGTCACCGGCGCGAAGCGGTCGATCTTCATGTGGCCGATCGCTTCGGCCCCGGCCACGGTGGTCCAGCCGCTGTTCGTCCATGCCTCGATCGCGTATTTCTGCACCTGCTGGCCTGCGTTCAACCACTCCATGGTGAGCGCGTGGTCTATCGTCACCGGCTGCGCGAAATCGACTTCGAGCGTCGCCTGATGCGAGTCGCCCGGCGCCGACCAGAAGGTGTCGCGGTCGCCGTCCAGCGCGGCGGCGACGTTGGCGCCGGTGGAGGTGTGCTGGCGGGCCAGGTCCTTGTCCACGCCGTAGCGCGCCTGCAGCGCCGCGCCGAAGGCTTTCAGCCGGGCGACGTCGGCGTCGGGCAGCAGGCCGTGGCGGTTCGGCGCGATGCCCAGCATCAGCTGGCCGCCGAGGCCGACGCTGTTCTCCCAGATGTCGACCAGCTCATCGATGCTCTTCAGCGTCTTGTCGCTGTCCGGATGCCAGAACCACTGCAACTTGTGCAGCGGCGTGTCCACCTCCACCGGGCGCCAGCGCAGTTCGCCGTGGCGATCGATCGTGTTCCAGTTCTCGCCGCGGATGTGGCCATCCTCCTGACCGACCCAGCGGATGTCGCCGTAGCCGAACAGCGACACGTCGGCAAAGATCAGCGTGTTGGGCTGGTAGGTGCGCAGCTCCTCGACGTATTTCCTGAAGTCGTAGAGATGGCCGGCGCTGCCGGCGCCGTCGAGCCACCATTCGACCAGCGGCCCGTAGTGCTGGACCAGTTCGTTCAACTGCGCGATGTAGAACTTGTCGTAGGCCTTGGCGTCGGCGTACTTCGGTTCGTGGCGATCCCACGGCGACAGGTAGATGCCGAATTCCATGCCTTGCCTGCGCACCGCCTGCTCCGTCATCCGCACCAGATCGCCCTTGCCGTGCATCCACGGACTGGCCTTCACCGAATAGTCGCTCTCATCGGTCGGCCACAGCGCGAAACCGTCGTGATGCTTGGCCACCAGCACCAGGTAGCGGGCGCCGGCGGACTTGGCCGCGCGTGCCCACTGGTCGGGGTCGACATGGTCGGGATTGAACACCCTGGGACTGGCGGTGCCGTCGCCCCATTCGCGATCGAGGAAGGTATTGGTGCCGAAATGCACGATGACGCCGAACTCGAGGTCCTGCCAGTGCGTTTGCTGCGGCGACGGCTTCACATCGGCGAAGTTCTGTGCCGACGCCGTGCCGATCCACAGTGCGGCGCAGGCGACGGCAGCCTGGCGCAGAAAGCGGCGAGTGATCGGCATCATGTTCTCCGTGTCGTGGTTTCTTTGTATGGACGTAAAAACGTCCATATGGATTTGGCCATTAGAGGTTGCAATTAGCGCGCATGTCAACCGTAAAAATCGATATTCGAAAGGCAGTGCGGATCGTCGGTTGCCTCGGTTTTCTGCTGCCCGCGCATTCCTGCATGGCAGCGACGGCGAACGCGAAGGCCATCGTCCTCAGCGAGTTCGTCAGCGCTTCGCCGCCGACCATGCAAAGCCACGCATCGACGGTTGTCGATACGCCGTCGGGACTCGTGGTCGCCTGGTTCGGCGGCAGGCAGGAGCGCGATCCTGGCGTGGGCATCTGGCTGGCGCGACAGCGGGGCGGGCATTGGGCCGCGCCGGCCGAAGTCGCCGACGGAGTACAGCCGGACGGGTCGCACCAGCCCTGCTGGAATCCCGTGCTGTTCCATCCACGTGGCGGCCTGCTGATGCTGTTCTACAAGGTCGGTCCCGATCCGGCGCACTGGTGGGGCATGCTGAAGACGTCGCACGACGATGGCATGCACTGGTCGGCGGCGCAGCGGCTCCCCCGCGGCGTGCTCGGTCCGATCAAGGACAAGCCGGTGCAACTGGCCGACGGCAGCATCGTCAGCCCCTCCAGCACCGAGCTGGGTCGCTGGCGCATTCACTTCGAGCGCTCCACCGATGACGGCCGCACCTGGACATGGAGTGCGCCGATCGCGAACCCCGATGCGATCGAGGCGATCCAGCCCAGCCTGCTCGCGTGGAGCGATGGCAGCCTGCAGGCGATCGGCCGCACCCGGCAGAACCGCCTCTTCACGACGCGCTCCGGCGATGGCGGACGCACGTGGTCGGCGCTGAAGCTGCTCTCGCTGCCGAATCCGAATTCCGGCATCGACGCGGTGATGCTGGCCGACCATCGCGCGCTGCTGGTCTACAACCCCACGCGGTCCGGCAAGGACTGGTGGGACGGGCGCGGCACGCTCGCCGTCGCCGTCTCCCGCGATGGCGAACACTGGACGAAAGTGCTGACCCTGGAAGACACGCCCGCCGCCGAGTTCTCCTATCCGGCGGTCATCCAGAGCCGCGATGGACGGGTTCATATCGTCTACACATGGAAGCGGCTGCGTATCAAGCACGTGGTGATCGATCCCGCCAAGCTCTGAGGCCAGGCGATCGAGGTGTCAGTCGGCCGGATTCGGCCGATAAGCATAAGGACCGAACGTCACTCCGGTGAAGCCGCCCGCGCTGGCGGTGCTCAGCAGACCGGCATCCAGCCCCCGCAGCAGAGGGCGCCATTCGTTCGCGCCGACAGCGTAGAAGACGTCGAGGCGCGGGCCGCCCAACCGGAAACGGATGGAGACGGAAGCCGAGCGCGACACGGCGCAGCGCAACGCCGGCGGGCGGATCGTCCTTTCCGTTGCGCCGGTAGAGCACCAGCGAACTGCCCGCTGGGTCGCGTGTCAGGCCGGCGGCATAGAAGTGCGTTTCGTTCTGCAGCAAGGCGAGTCCCGCTTGTTCGCCGGGAGCCAGCTGGTGTCCGTCCAGCCGCATGCTGATCATGGCCTTGTGGTGCTGCAGCCGGTGGGCGATGTAGGCGGGCTGGCCCGACTCGTAACTGCCCAGCGGCGTCGCCGACGGCTCGATGCGAAGCCCGCCGCTGCCGGTGGCATACCAGGACCGGCGCGGAACGTCGATCGTCATCCACGGCATCGGCAACCTCGGCGCGCGGAAGCGTTCGCTCCAGCGGAAAGCGCCGCTCATCGGTGTTGCCTGCGGATCGCGCGGCAAGGCAGGGCGCTGTTCCACCAGCGGCACGCGTTCGCCGCGCGCGAGGATCACCGGCCAGCCGTCGCGCCATGTCACCGGCAGCAGGAAGGTTTCGCGGCCCAGGTTGTACTGATTCCCGCGATAAGGACTGGTCGCCAGGAACACCGCCCACCAGGAACCGTCTTTCAGCTCGACCAACTGCGCGTGCCCGTCGACGTCACCGGATGGGCGTGGTCGGCGGGAAGGTCGCGCAGGGTGAGTGTCGGGTTGCCGGCCCACGGCACGTAAGGGCCGGTGACGGTGCGGCTGCGAAAGACCATCTCCGCATGTTGCTCGCCGGTACCGCCCTCGGCTGCGGTCAGGTAGTAATGACCGTCGCGCCGGAACAGATGCGGGCCTTCGATGTACTCCGGCCTGGCCGCGGGATTCGCGCCGCCGTCGACGATCACCTTGCGCGGGCCGACCAGCTTCATCGTGGACACGTCGAACTGCTGGATCCAGATCGCACGGTGCCCCTCGTAGCGCAGCTTGCCCTGCGGCAAACCGTTGTTGACCAGCCAGGCCGTGCCGTCGTCATCGAAGAACAGCGAGGGCGTCGATGCCTTCGATGCCCAGCCAGACCGGGTTGGACCACGGGCCGGCCGGATGCTTCGCCGTGATGACGTAATTCCCGCCATCGCAATAGAAGCAGGTATTGGTGATGTAGAACGTATCGCCGTGATGGCTGATCGAGGCGTCGAACAGGCCGCGTGTCAACTCGTGGTGGCCATAGTCGATCTGGCCGGGACGGTCGATCGCGTTGCCGATCTGCGTCCAGCTCACCAGGTCGCGGCTGTGGAAGATCGGCAGTCCGGGAAAATAGCCGAACGAGGAATTGACCAGGTAGAAGTCGTCGCCGACCCGGATCGCCGAAGGGTCGGGATAAAAGCCGGCCAGCACCGGGTTGCGGTACTGCGTCCGCGAAGGCACCGGGCCGCTGTCGTCGCCGCGGTAGCTGACTTCCTTGACGGTCACGGAGGCCTGAGCTAGGGAAAAGACCAGCCCGCCGATCAGGCCAAGCAGGAGACGCTTCACTTTCTGTCCCTCGATCACCCCGAGAGCATCGAGCCTCGCACGCAGTGCATGGCTTGGAAATACACAAATCCGCCAGCCGGATTTTCGTTTTTTGAGCGAAGCCGACGTAGGCGTACCCACAATGCTGAGAGGTGACTACAAGCCATCGGCACATCGAGGTGCATGGGGGAATCTCGAATAACCCGCTTCTGGCACTTGGTAGGAGCGCACCCTGTGCGCGAAAGCACGGTGCGCTGCGGTGACGAGGAGTTTCGCGCACAAGGTGCGCTCCTACAAATCGTGGTTATTCAAAGTGTCCATGGGAGACGGATATACATGTGCGGTCACGTCGACACGGGCACGCATCACGTCAGTCGCGAGGTCACAAGGTGACCTCGCACGGCATCACAATTCGGCGCCTTCCGCCACCCCCGTCGGCGAGCCAAAGTGTGACACCAGTCACAATTGAACACCCGCATGGCACGGCCATTGCTTAGCTTGTCGCCGCACAGGCGGAGTACCTGGGGCAGGAATCATCGCGAACTCGATCCGTTCTCTCATCTTCGGTCCGAGAAAAATGCCGTTGCCCAACGTTCGTTCAACCTCGGGGAATATCTCCGTTTCGCTCATCTGCCTGCTCGCCCTTGGTCATTGTGCGGCTTTCGCTGACCGCAATCTGCCTGCCGTGGCGGCGCCCTTGCTGAAAGCCGATCTAGGCCTCTCGGACGCCCAGCTGGGGCTGCTGGATGGTCCGGCCTTCGTTCTGCTCTATGTCGTCGGCATGCTTGCGAGCTGGCCATTGGCGAGCTCGCGGCATCGTTTTCGCCTGCTGGCGGGCTGTGTCGCCCTATGGGTGCTCGGCATGGCGGCTTTCGCACTGGGACAATCATTCGGCGTGCTGGTCGCCGCCCGCGCGCTGGTGGGGCTGGGACAGGCGGCCTTCGTGCCGCTGGCGCTGGGCTTGATCGTGGAAGGCTCGGCGCCGCGGTGGCGAGCCCGTTCGATGGCCGTGTTCACGGCGGCAGCGGTGGTCGGGCGCAGCGTGGCTCTCCTTGGAGGCGGTGCGGCGCTGGCTCTGCTCGCGCGGTGGGTGCCTGCTTTGGGCCATGCGCACTGGCGTCTGCTGTTCCTGCTCATGGCCGCGCCGAACCTCATTCTCATGGCCATGCTGCTGCGCCGCGCCGAGTGGTCGCCGGCGGCGCCGCCTCCCGTGGCGGTCCCCGGGCAGATAGTGGCCGCGTTTCGGCGGCGCCCCGGGCTGGTGTGCGCGTACTTTTGCGGCGCTGGAGCCAGTGTGTTGATCGTGCAGACCATCGGCGCATGGGCGCCTTCGGTGCTGCATCGCGAGGAAGGGCTGGTGCCCGCCACCGCGGCGCTCGCATTCGGCGCCGCGCTGCTGGTCACCGCGCCACTGGGCCATCTGATCGCCGGTATCCTGGTCGATAGGCGCGGGAAAAGAGTGACGCCGATGGCCGTCGTGGCGGGCGCGCTGTTGCTTGCCGTTCCCTTGCTCTGGGCGGTATTGCGGGCGTCGTCGGCAACGACGGCCTGCGGTTTCCTGACACTCACCTACCTAGTCGGCGACGTCGCGGCCGTGGCCGCGCTGGCAGGGCTGCCATCGATACTGCCCGTGCCTTTGCGCGATGCCGGACTGCGCCTGTTTCTCGCCTTCATTACCGTGCTGGGCGTGGGGCTGGGGCCATTCTTCGCGGGACTGGTCAGCGACGGCATCGGCATGGGCGGCCGTGGCCTGTCCACTGCGTTGTACATGGTGTGTGCGGGCGCGGCGGCCTTCGGCATCGTGTCGGCGTTGCTGGCGCGCGCGGGCTGGCGCGACGCGGTGGTGGAGGCTGCCGGGTGAGCGAGATGTTCGCGTTCGACAGCGCAGCATACGATCCGGACGATGCCTTCGCGCGGTACTGCGATCTCTACGCCATGGGTACGGACGTGGAGCGCACGGCGGACCCGTTTTTTGCCCGCGTCCGCAGCTGGCGGATGGACCGGATGCTGCTGTTCGACAGGGAGTACGGCGGCGTCCGCCATCGTCGCCGGGAGCGGGTGGCGGGGGACGGGTTCGATCATTTCGTGCTGCATCAGGTGGTCAGTGGTGAACTGGTTGGCGGTCCCCATGGCGCGGCGGTGCCGGTCGCTCCGGGGGAGACCTTGCTGCTCGATACCTGCGAAGCCATGGAAAGCGGCGCTCGTTCCGTGCGCCTCATTACGGTCAGCCTGGCGCGAGACGCTGTGCGGGCGGCTGCCGGCAGCCTCGATGGTCTGCATGGTGTTCGGATCCGGGCGCGGGACGGAGCGCTGCTGGGCGCGTTGCTGCGTGCGCTGGTCGAACAGGCGTCTCGTCTGCCGCCTGGCGCCCAGCCCGCCGTCACGCGCACGCTGGTGGACCTGCTCTCGATAGCGATCAACCCGGGCGGCACAGGCGCGCGGTCCGACTTTTACCGGCTGGAATATGTGCGCCGCGAAGCGGCCCAGCGCGCGATCGAGGCGCGTCTCGGTGCCCGCGACTTGTCGGTGCAGGACATCGTTACGGCAATCGGCATCTCGCGCGCCAGCCTGTATCGCCTGTTCGAGGCCCAGGGCGGCGTGAACCGCTTCATCCAGCTGCGCCGGCTGCAGCAGCTGCGCGAACGGCTGGACGACCGGGCATGCGACAGCCAATCGCTGGCCGACCTGGCGCCCTTGTCGGGCTTCTCCGGCGAGAGCCACGCCGGCCGCCTGTTCAAGCAGGCCTTCGGCACAGCGCCGGGTGCTTACCGCGCGGCCAGCATCCGAGGCGCGCAGGACCCGTCGATCGACTTCATGACACGACGCTGGGCCCATAGCCTGACCGAACTCGACTGAGGCCGCGTTCGTCCGGACGGCGTGATTCCGGCATCTGCGTACCGAGAATGCGACGCACAGACATGTCGCTTCCCGCGCCCTCCGCTTAGCATTCGATAACTGTGATGTATGTCGCTGACAATAAACCTCGCATTTGCTAGCGAGTGACGGTCGGGCTGTCTCGGTCATGGAAAACGTCGGGCTTTGTGCGTGGACGAGTGCGTTGCAAATCGCTCTCCGCACGCAGGTCCGACGCGCCCTTTGCTTTGTTTGCTTTCCATCGAAATACGGTTGGAGGAACGGCTTGCGCAATATTCACTTCATCTCGGGTTTGCCGAGATCCGGTTCTACCTTGCTGGCAGGGCTCCTGCGCCAGAACACCCGTTTCCACGCGGGCATGAGCGGCCCCGTCGGCGGCTTGTTCAACACGCTGCAGGGCGAGATGAGCGGTCGCAACGAGTATTCGGTGTTCATCTCCGACGCGCAGCGTCGCCGGATTCTGGGAGGCCTTTTCGACGACTACTACGGACCGGAATTCACGGCCGGGGTGCTGTTCGATACCAACCGCCTCTGGTGCAGCAAGCTGCGCATCCTGAAGGAGCTTTTTCCCGAGGCCAAGGTGATCGCCTGCGTGCGCCATATGCCGTGGATCATCGACAGCATCGAGCAGCTGGTCCGCCGCAACACCTTCCAGCCGTCGTCCATCTTCAACTACCAGCCCGGCGGCACGGTCTACTCGCGCAGCGAGGGGCTCGCCAACGGCGACGGCATGGTCGGCTTCGCCTACAACGCACTGAAGGAAGCGTATTACGGCGAAGACACCGCGAACCTGATGCTGCTGCAGTACGAGACGCTGGTGAGCGATCCCGCCGGTGCGCTGAAGGCGGTCTACGACTTCATCGGCGAGCCGGCGTTTGCGCACGACTTCGACAACGTCAGCTACAACGCCGACGAGTTCGACCTGCGCGCAGGCACGCCGGGGCTGCACACCGTGCGCAGGAAGATCGAGGTGCGCGAACGCCGCAGCGTATTGCCGCCGGATGTGTTTCGCCGTTTCGAGAACGACGCCTTCTGGCGCGACTCCGCACTCAACCTGCGCGGGGTGCGGGTCATCTAACCGCATCCGTTCGGCGACGCGTCGCCGTATCCCTCTTTCCAGTCACTTCTTACCGGACCCGGCTCGACCTGGTCCGGCGACCACTTACGCCATTTTCAGGCGGGCTTGCATCGCCACGCTACCACTCAGGGGCCACACCAATGAACCGTATCTACCGCATCGTTTTCAACCGCACGTTGGGTGTGCCGCAAGTGGTTTCGGAACTGACGAGCGCGCCGGGTGGCGTGGTTGTCGGTGGCGTAGCCGCATCACCGGCCGCAAGCCTGCGCGTGCGCGCGCTGGTTGCCGCGCTGGGTCTGGCGTTGGGGACCGTCGCGTTGCCGACCTGGGCGCAAAGCTGCGCCACGACATCGGGGACGATCAGCGCTTCGTGCACTGGTTCGACCAGTTCGAATGGAGGAACCGGAAACAACGGCGCGGGCGGCGGTCCGGTTACGGCGGATAGCGGAACGGGCGGCAGCGCAGTCACTCCAGGTGTCGGAGGTGCATTCGGAGGGAACGGCGGCGCAGGGGGCTCTGGCGGCAGCTGGACCTCATACGTGGGCGGCGGCGGCGGTGGTGGTGGTGTCTACGGCGGCGGTGGTAGCGCCGGCACCACATCTAGTGGCGGTGGCGGCGGAGATCCCGGACTGGTGGCCACAGGCACCCTCGACATCGGCAGCGGCGTCGCTGTCGTTGGCGGAGCGGGTGGCAATGGTGTCGCCTATGGCGGCGGCGCTGGCAGCGGCAGCGCATACGTCGCGGGCGGCGGCGGCGGCGGCGGCGCGGGTGGCGTGAGCTTTGGAATCAACAATGCCTCGTTCGTCAACGCGGGAACCACCGCCGGTGGCAATGGCGGCGACGGGGCATACAGTGCCAATACCGGCGGTGGCGGTGGCGGCGGCATGGGTCTTGGTCTCAGTGGCTCCGGCAATCAGGCCACCAATAGCGGCAACGTTGTTGGCGGCAGCGGCGGCAGCGCTAGCATCAGTGGGTTTGGTGGTGTACGCGGCAATGGCGGCAGCGGCGGTGCGGGAATCAGTGTCACTGGCGACAGCAATTCTGTGAACACCACGGGCAGCATCGCCGGCGGCAACGGAGGCACGGGTTCGATGGTTGGGGCCGGTGGCGTGGGCGTCGGCATCTCGGGCAACAACAACACCCTGATCGTGGGCGGCAACATCAGCGGCGGCCTGGATGGTGCCGGCAACAACCGCAACTACGCCGTGGACATCACCGGCAGCAACAACACGCTTGAGCTTGAGAGCGGCTACAGCTTCGCTGGCAGTCTGCATTCCACCAGCGGCAACGGCAACGTCCTGGCCCTGGCGGGCAGCACGGACGCCAGCTTCGATGTCGCCAGCGTTGCCGTCGGCGGCGGCTTCGATAGCTATCTCAAGACCGGCCCCAGCACCTGGACGCTGACTGGCACGACCGCAGCAGCCACGCCCTGGACCATCGGCGCGGGAACCATAGCAATTTCGGCTGACGTCAGCCTTGGCGCCAATTCCGGAACCTTGACTCTGGACGGTGGTGCGCTGGAAACCACAGCGAGCTTCACCTCCTCGCGCAGTCTGACATTGGGCGTTTCCGGCGGCGGCATCGCCACCGATACCGGCACGAACCTGACGTGGAGCGGAACGGTTGCCGGTAGCGGCGGCCTGAGCAAGTCGGGTGGCGGCACGCTGACCCTGACGGGCGCCAATGCCAGCACCGGCGGGTTGTGGTCGGTCAATGGCGGCGAGCTGGACTTGCTGGGCAACGCGAGCACCTTCAGCGGCGGCTTCACTCTGGCGACGGGCACGACGCTGGTTGTGGGCGGCACGGGCGCAAGCGTCAATGCCACGGGCGCCGGTGGCGGCAACGGTGGCAACGGCGGCACCGGGGCTGGTGGCGGGTACGACGGACTTTTCAGCACTGGAGGCAACGGTTCCTCCGGCATCGCCGGCAACGATGGTTCCTCAGCCGTCACCGGCACAGGCTTCACGATGACCGACAACGGCAACGTTTCCGGTGGTGTGGGCGGTATCGGAGGTGCCGGAGGTGCCGGGGGTGCCGGTGGTGGCGATCCTCCTTCGGGCTTCTACATCTCCAACGGCGGCGCCGGCGGCACCGGCGCTGCCGGCGGCACCGGTGGCGCCGGCGGCGCAGGCGTCAGCGGCAGCGGCTTTGCACTGACTAATACCGGCAGTCTCGCCGGCGCCACGGGTGGTCTGGGTGGCATCGGCGGCGCTGGCGGCGCGGGTGGCAGCCCGGGTTCGGGCTACTACAACCGAGGCGGCGACGGTGGCAATGGCGCAGCTGGCGGTGCCGGTGGTGTCGGCGGCGCGGGTGTCAGCGGTGTCGGCTTTGCATTGACCAACGGCGGCAGCCTTGTCGGCGGTGCCGGCAGCAATGGCGGCAGTGGCGGCGATGGTGGCAATGGCCATGCCACCACGCCCGGCAGCCGATACACCCAAGGCGGCGTGGGCGGCAATGGAGGCAATGGCGGTAGCGGCGGCAATGGTGCCGTGGGCGTCGGCGGCAGCGGCTTCACGCTGATCAACACCGCCAGCATCACCGGTGGCGCGGGCGGCGCCGGCGGCACGGCCGCCAGTGGCGGGAATGGTGGCCAGGCACTCGGGTGGAAAAGCTCCGGTGGCAAAGGCGGCGACGGCGGCAACGGCGGCAATGGCGGCAATGGCGGCGCGGGCATCAGCGGCAGCGGCTTCACGCTGACTAATACGGCCAACATTATCGGAGGCACGGGTGGTGTGGCCGGTGCGGCTGCCAGCGGAGGTAATGGTGGGTTGGGAGTCGGCGCGCAGACCACCAACGGCGCCAATGGCGTCGGCGGTATCGCCGGCAGTGCAGGTGCCGGCAGCGCGGGCATCGTTGCGACCGGCAACGCCATGGTGATCAATGCCGGCACCATTGCCGGTGGCCTTGCCAACGGCGGCAGCGGCGCACAGGCCGATGCCGTGGATTTCGGTGGCGGCGGCAACACGATGACGCTTGAGGCCGGTTCGGCGATCACTGGCAACGTGATCAGCAGCAGCGGCACGATCAACGGCGGCGATACGTTCGCCCTCGGCGGCAGCGTCGACGCGACCTTCAGCGGATCGGTCGGCGTGCTCGGCAGCGGTGCGCAGTATCAGGGCTTCAACGCGTACGAGAAGACCGGCACCAGTACCTGGACGTTGACCAGCGCGGTGACGACCGGCACGTCGTGGACGATCGGCGCGGGCACGCTGCAGCTCGGCAACGACGGCACCGCCGGTTCGATCACGGGTGACGTCATCGATAATGGCGCACTCGCGTTTGACCGCAGCGACGCGGTGAGCTTCGGCGGCGCGATCAGCGGCACCGGCTCGCTCGCCCAGATCGGCGCGGGCACCACGACCCTCACCGGCGCCAACACCTACAGCGGCAGCACCGTCATCGACGGCGGCACGCTGGCGATCACCAACGGCGGCAGCGTGGCGAATACCGCCATGGTCGTCGACAACGGCACGCTCAACGTCGACGGCAGCGGTTCGAGCATCACCGCGACGAGCGCCGCGCCATTCCTGGTAGGCAACAACGGTACCGGCACGCTGAACGTAAGCAACGGTGCAACGGTCACTAGCGCCGCCGAGTTGAACCTCGGCAACAATGCAGGGGATACGGGTACGCTCGATGTCACGAGCGGCGCCACGGTAAATGCCCTGAGATTCTTGAATGTGGGCCAGTCAGGCATGGGCACGTTGAACGTGTCTGCCGGCGGCATGGTCAACGTCAGCCAATATCTTTCGATCGGCGATGGTGCCGGGTCCACGGGTGTCGTCACGGTAACCGGTGCGGGTTCGTCCATTGTCGAGACCGGCGCGCAGCTGACCGTCGGCACGCACAACGCCACCGGCACGTTGACTGTCGCCAATGGCGCAACCGTGTCGGCGCCGGACATCGTGATCGGCAATGACGGCTCGACCGGTACGCTGAATATCGGTGCGGCCGCCGGCGATGCGGCCGCCGCACCTGGCACGCTGACCAGTGGCAATGGCCAAGTGCGATTTGGTTCGGGCACCGGCACGCTGGTGTTCAACCACACCAGTACCGGCTACACGTTCGCGCCGACGATCACCGGCAACGGCGCGGTCGATGCGCTGGCGGGTACGACCATCTTCACCGCGGACAATTTCTATACGGGCGGCACCGTCATCGGTGGCGGCACGCTGGCCGTGGGCAGCAGCAACGCCCTGGGCTACGGCAACGTCGACATGGCGGCCGGCACCACCCTCGCCTTCGTGGCCGGCGGCCTCGACATCGGCAACAGCTTCACCCTCAACGGCGATCCCATCGTCACCTTGAGCGGCGGCCAGACGGAAACCCTCAGCGGCACGATCGCCGACGGCGGCTCGCCGGGCACGCTGGAGCTCGATGGCGACGGTACCGGCACGCTCACCCTCACCGGCGCCAACACCTACACCGGCGGCACCACGATCAACGTGGGCACGTTGCAGCTTGGCAATGGCGGTACCACCGGCTCGATCACAGGTGATGTCATCGACAATGGTGCGTTGGCATTTGATCGCAGCGACGCGGTGAGTTTCGGCGGCGTGGTCAGCGGCACCGGTTCGCTCAGTCAGATCGGTTCGGGCTCTACGACTCTCACCGGCGCCAACACCTACACCGGTGGCACCACGATCAGCGGGGGCTTGCTGTCAGTCAGCGCGGACAATAATCTGGGCGACAGCAGCGGCGGCCTCACCTTGAACGGCGGCACGCTGGAGACCTCGGCAAGCTTCACTTCCTCACGCAACCTGACGCTGGGCGCTTCCGGCGGCGGCATCGCCACCGATGCCGGTACGACCCTGGCGTTGAGCGGGACCGTTGCAGGCAGCGGCAGTCTGAGCAAATCGGGCGATGGCTTGCTGAGCCTGACCGGCGCCAATACCAGCGCCAGTGGGCTGTGGTCGATCGATGGCGGCGAACTCGATCTGCTGGGCGACGCGAACACCTTCAGCGGCGGCTTCGCGCTGGCGACGGGCACGACGCTGGCCGTGGGCGGTACCGGTGCGAACGTCAATGCCGCGGGCACCGGCGGTGGCAGTGGCGGCAACGGCAATAACGGCAACTACGGCGGTTACAACACCGGGGGCGGCGATGGCACGGCTGGGAGCAATG
The DNA here is from genome assembly GCF_042657005.1 of Rhodanobacter terrae. Classification (NCBI taxonomy): domain Bacteria; kingdom Pseudomonadati; phylum Pseudomonadota; class Gammaproteobacteria; order Lysobacterales; family Rhodanobacteraceae; genus Rhodanobacter; species Rhodanobacter terrae. The sequence continues at coordinate 13,968 of NZ_JBHSNG010000008.1, read as the reverse complement.
GCACCGGCGGCGGCATAGTCGCCAGCGGCAGTGGTTTCACGGTCATCAACAACAGCCAGGTCGGCGGTGGGTTGGGCGGCGCCGGCGGCAGTGGCGGCAATGGCGGTGATGGTGGGTCGAGCTGCTGCAACAACCCGCACGGTGGTGCGGCGGGTGCCGCCGGTTCGGGTGCCGGTGGCGGCGCTGGTGTGTACGGATCGGGCTTCACGCTCACCAATAACGGCGGCATCGCGGGTGGTGCGGGTGGGGCTGGCGGCAATGGCGGCAACAGCGGATCGGGTGGCTACGATTACCTTGGCAATGGCGGCGACACCTTCGCTGCCGCCAGCGGCGGGCTGGGCGGTAGCGGTGCGGCAGGCGTCAGTGGCTCGGCCTTCACGCTGACCAACACAGGCTCCGTTATCGGTGGCGCCGGTGCTCAGGGTGGCAATGGCGGCAACGGTGGCAACGGCGGCAGTTCCTATTATGCGCATGGCGGTGCCGGCAGCGACGGCGGCAACGGCGGCGATGGTGGCACTGGCGGCGCGGGCGTTACGGGCACTGCGTTGACGCTGAGCAACAGCGGCAGCATCCACGGTGGCGCCGGCGGTGCCGGTGGCATGGGCGGCACGGGTGGTATTGGCGGATATAGCTACCTCGGCGGCTACAGCCAGAGAGGCAGCTTTGGCAGCAACGGTGTGGCCGGCGCGGGCGGGGCCGGTGGCGCAGGCGTCACGGGTTCGGCGCTACAGCTGACCAATACCGGCAGCATTGCCGGTGGCAACGGTGGCAACGGCAGCACGAATGGCGCCGGTGGCGCGGGCGTGATATCGACCGGCGGCTCCACGGTGATCAACGCCGGCAGTATCGCCGGCGGCATGGGCAATGGCGTGCAGGCCGATGCGGTCGATTTCAGCGGTGGCGGCAACACGCTGGAGATCGACGCCGGTTATGCATTCCGCGGCAACGTGGTCAGCAGCAGCGGTACGACCAACGGCGGCGATACGTTCGTTCTCGGTGGCAACGCCGACGCGACCTTGAACGGGTCGGTCGATGCGCTCGGCAGCGGTGCCGGGTATCAGGGTTTCAACACGTACGAGAAAACCGGCACCAGCACCTGGACGCTCACCGGTACGGTGGCGACCGGCGCGTTATGGACGATCGATGCGGGCACGCTGCAGATCGGTAACGGCGGTGCCGCCGGTTCGATTGCCGGCGATGTCGTCGATGGCGGCGCGCTGACTTTTGACCGCAGCGATTCAGTGAGTTTCGCAGGAGTGGTCAGCGGCACCGGTTCGCTCAACCAGATCGGCACGGGCACTACGACCCTCACCGGTGCCAACACCTACACCGGTGGCACCACGATCAATGCCGGCACGTTGCAAGTCGGCAACGGCGGCACCAGCGGTTCCATCACTGGCGACGTCATCGACAACGGCGCGCTGACCTTCAACCGCAGCGATGCGGTGAGCTTCGCCGGCGTCATCAGCGGCAGCGGCTCGCTAGCGCAGACCGGCAGCGGCCTGCTGGTGTTGAATGGCACCAACAGCTACACAGGCGGCACCACGGTGGCCGACGGCACGCTGCTGGTCGGCGACAGCACGCATCTCGGCGCGTCGATCGCCGGCGATGTCGGCGTCGACAGCGGCGCCACGCTGGGCGGCCATGGCACCATCGGGGGCAATGTGGATGTCGCCAACGGCGCGCATCTGTCGCCGGGCGGCAGCATCGGCACGCTGACCATCGGCGGCAACGCGACCTTTGCCCAGGGCAGCGTGCTCGACTACGAGTTCGGCGCACCGGGTGCGGACTTCCAGACCTTTGGCACCGGCGACAGTGTCACCGTGGGCGGCAACCTCGAACTGGACGGCGCCGTACTCAATGTCGCCGATGCCGGCGGCTTCGGCCCGGGCCTGTACAACCTCTTCAGCTACGGCGGCACGCTGACCGAAACCAACGGCGGGATCAGTCTGGGCAGCACGCCTGCAGGCCAGTACCAGATCCAGACCCTCACCACGGCCAAGCAGATCAACCTGCTCAACACGACGGGCATGACGCTGAACCTGTGGAACGGCAACGGTCTCGCCAGCAGCACCCAGATGGGCGGCGGCAACGGCAGCTGGACGACGACCTCGCCGAGCTGGACCGACGCCGCCGGCAGTGTTTCGGCAGTGATGCAGCCGCAGCCGGGCTTCGCCATCTTTGGCGGTGCGCCGGGCACGGTGACAGTGGACGGCAGCACCGGCGCGGTCAGCGCCACCGGCGTGCAGTTCGCCAGCGACGGCTACACGCTGACCGGCGACACGCTGACCCTGGTCGGCGGCAACGGCACGGCACCGGTCGTCCGCGTGGGTGACGGCAGCACGGCGGGCGCAGGCTATTCCGCCACGATCGAGAACGCCATCGCCGGTACCGACGGCTTGATCAAAGCCGACCTGGGCACGCTGGTACTTTCCGGCGCCAACACGTACAGCGGCGGTACCACGATCAATGGCGGCACCCTGGAGGCGGCCAACAACTCGGCGCTGGGCACCGACAGCGTGACGGTAGACAACACCGCCAACCAGGGCGCCGCCTTGAAAGTGGACAGCGGTATCACGCTGGCCAATCCGATCGCGGTCAACAACGGCGCCACGCTGGACAACGCCGGCACCATCTCGCACACCAATCCGGGCGATATCGGCGTGAACGCCACCGGCGGCATGGCGACGGTCCTCAACCACGATGGCGGCAGCATTGCGGGCGACGTCATCGGCCTGTGGCTGCATACCGGCGGCACCGTCACCAATACCGGCAGCACCAGCAGCATCAGCGGCATCAACTACGCCCTGGTCACCGATGGCAGCCCGAGCCAGGTGACCAACGAGAACGGCGCCAGCATCCACAGCAGCTTGAACGACGCCGTGCTGATGCTCCAGGGCGGCACGCTGACCAACGACAGCGGCGCCAACATCAGCGGCAACGTCGCCGTGCGCATGTCGCAGATCGGCACGGTGATCAACCAGGGCGGTGCCAGCATCAACGGCACGACCAACAGCAGCGGCACCGGTGTCGGCGTGGTCCTGCATCAGGGCGGCACGGTCATCAATCAGGGCGGCGCCAGCATCACGGGCACCGGCACCGGCATCGCCCTGGCTGGAAACAGCACGGTCATGAACGCCGCCGGCGCCAGCATCAGCGGCCCCGACGCCAGCGTATCGGTGTTCGGCAGCGGCGCGGTCGACCTGACCAATGCCGGCACGCTGAGTGGTTCCGTGTATCTCAACTCGGGCGATGCCAATGCGGTGACGCTGATCGGCGGCAGCACCCTCGCCGGCGCGTTGGACATCGGCAGCAACACCGGCTCGACGCTGACGCTCGACGGCACCGGTACCCAGCTCTATTCCGCTGCGGTGACCGGCACCACCAGTTTCGCCGGTACCTTGACCAAGCAGGGCACTGGCAGCTGGACCATGGACAGCGATCTGGCGCCGGCGAATACCGTGATCAGCGCGGGCACCTTGCAGATCGGCAACGGCGGCAGCACCGGCAGCCTCGCCGGCGACATCACCGACAACAGCGCCCTGGTATCCGACCTCAGCAGCGCCGGCATGCTGGCCGGCATCATCTCCGGCACCGGCTCGCTGAGCCAGAACGGCAGCGGCGTACTTACACTGACTGGTGCCAACAGCTATACCGGCGGCACCACCACCAACGCGGGCACCTTGCGCGGGAATACTTCCAGCCTGCAGGGCAACATCACCGACAACGCCACGCTGGATTTCAACCAGGGCAGCAACGGTACGTTCGCCGGCGTGGTATCCGGTACGGGTTCGCTGAGCAAGGACGGCAGCGGCACCTTGATCCTCACCGGCTCCAATAATTACCGCGGCGGCACCACGATCAATGGCGGCACGCTGCAAGGCGACACCACCAGTCTGCAGGGCAACATCACCGACAACGCCACGCTGGATTTCAACCAGGGCAGCGATGGTACGTTCGCTGGTGCGGTATCCGGCGCGGGTTCGCTGAGCAAGGACGGCAGCGGCACACTCACGCTTACAGGCGCCAACGCTTACAGCGGCGGCACCACGATCAACGCCGGCGCGCTGCAAGGCGACACCACCAGTCTGCAAGGCCACATCACCGACAACGCCACGCTGGTGTTCAACCAGAACAGCGTGGGTACGTTTGCCGGGGCGGTATCAGGCACGGGCTCGCTGAGCAAGGACGGCAGCGGCACCTTGATCCTCACTGGCGCCAACAGCTGCACCGGCGGGACCACCATCAATACCGGTACGTTGCAGATCGGTAGCAGCGGCACCGCGGGTTCGATCGTGGGCAACGTGGCCGATAACGGCATGCTGGCGTTCGATCGCGCCGATGCGGTCACCTTCGCTGGCGTGGTCTCCGGCAGCGGCGCGCTGGCGCAGAACGGCAATGGCACACTCACGCTCACCGGCGCAAACACGTATGCCGGAGACACCACCATCCACGCCGGCACGCTGCAGCTCGGCAATGGCGGCAGCATCGGTGCGATCGTGGGCAATGTGATCGACAACGGCACGCTGGCGTTCGACCGCAGCGATGCGGCCACCTTCGGTGGCGTGGTCTCCGGTAGCGGCGCGCTGGTGCAGAACGGTAGCGGCACGCTGACTCTCACTGGCACCAACAGCTACACCGGTGGTACCGCGATCAGCGCCGGTACCTTGCAGATCGGCAACGGCGGCACTGCTGGCTCGATCGTCGGTAACGTCACCGACAACGGCACGCTGGTGTTCGACCGCAGCGACGCGGTGAATTTCGCTGGCGTGATCGCCGGTGCCGGCGCGCTGGTGCAGAACAGCGGCGGCACCCTCACGCTCGCCGGTGCCAACACTTACAGCGGCGGCACCACGATCAACGCCGGCACGCTGCAAGGCGACACCACCAGTCTGCAGGGCAACATCACCGACAACGCCACGCTGGTGTTCAACCAGAACAGTGCGGGCACGTTTGCCGGCGCGATCGCCGGCAGCGGTACGCTGACCAAGAGCGGCAACGGCTTGCTGGTGATGAACGGACACAGCGCGTTCACCGGCAGCACCACGGTCGGCGCCGGCACGCTGGAAGTGGGCGACGCGAATACGCCCTCGGCCTTCCTCGGCGGCAACGTGCAGGTGGCTGCCAGCGGCACGCTGCGTGGCCACGGCACCATCGGCGGTAACGTGGTCAACGGCGGCACCGTGTGGCCGGGCGGTTCGATCGGCACGCTCACGATCAACGGCAACTACACGCAGGCGGCGAACAGCGTGCTGAACATCGACGCCACGCCCACCGGCCGGGCCAGCCTGCTGGCGGTGGGAGGCAAGGTGACCATCCTCGGCGGCAGCGCGGTGGTGCTGGGCCAGGCCGGCAACTGGGCCCCGCGCACCGACTACACCATCCTCACCGGCGCCCAGGGCGTCAGCGGACAGTTTGCGTCGGCCAGTTCCAGCCTGCTGTTCCTCGATCCGGTGCTGAGCTATACCGCCCATGCAGCGAATCTGTCGCTGGAACGCAACGACATCAACTTCGCCAGCGTGGCGCAGACATCGAACCAGCATGCCGTGGCCAGCGTGACCAACGGCTTCGGTTTCGTCAGCCCGATGTACTCCGCGTTGACCCTGCTCGATGCCTCCACCGCACAACACGCGTTCGACCAGCTCTCCGGCGTGATCCATGCCAATACCGGCACCGCGCTGGTCGACGACAGCCGCTACGTGCGCGATGCGATCAATCGTCACCTGCTCGGCCAGAACGACGGTGCGGAAGGGACGACGGACCAGGGCGTCAGTGTGTGGACCAGTGCCTGGGGCCACGGTGGGCGCCATGACGATAACGGCGATGCCGCGCTGCTGCAGGCCAACGGCAGCGGTCTGCTGGTGGGCGCCGACCTGTCGCTGGGCGGCAACGCCCGGCTCGGTGCGGTGCTCGGCCATGGCCAGAGCTCGATCCAGTCGAACAGCGTGGGCTCCTCGGCCCACGTCCTCGGGGATCATGTCGGCCTGTACGGCAGCACCGCGCTCGGGGCGTTCGTGCTGCGCGGCGGTGCGGCGTACTCGTGGCAGGACGTGCACAGCAACCGGACAGTCGGTTTCGGCAGCTACAGCGATCGGCTGAGCAGCGAACACCATGCGCAGACCGCGCAGGTCTATGCCGAGGGCGGCTATCAGTTCAATGTGACGCCGGGCCAGCAGCTGGAGCCATTCGTGAACGTGGCGCGGGTGCGCGTGCACAGCGATGCCTTGCAGGAAGGCGGCGGTAACGCCGCCCTGGCGGTCGCCGGCAACAGCGCCTCGGTCAATACCGCCACGCTGGGCCTGCGCGAGACGCTGACGCTGGATGCCGCCAGCGGCATCCACGCCCACGCCAGCCTCGGTTTCCAACAGGCGTGGGGCGACCTGGCGCCGGTCGCCACGATGCGCTTCGTGGCCGGCGGCAACAGCTTCGCGGTCAGCGGCATGCCGGTAGCGCGGCATGCGGTGGCGACGGACCTTGGTATCGACTTCAAGCTGGCCAAGAACGTCAGCGTGGATGCCAGCTACCTCGGCCAGTTCGCCAGCGGCACCAGCGATCAGGGCGCAAGGATGACGTTGAACGTCAGCTTCTAAGCGTCAGCCTCTACTCCAAAGGAGATGCCGCCTCGGCCCGCGCCGAGGCGGCATCAACGAGATATTGGTCGATCTCGTCGGCTACGGCGTTGGCATTCGTTCTGGGCTTCTAGGGATGCTCTGAACTAGTCCAGACGCGAAAATCAGAAGCCTTTTACCTTGATGATTTGCGGTGACAAGCGCTGGAAAATTCGGACTTGTTCAGACCACCCCAACCCCAAGGAACGACGTCCCTGCGTTCCGGAGAAAGGTACACACCGGCCGTGGCCTGCATCGTGGGAGCGACTTCAGTCGCGATGGCCGCGGCAGCGGCCTGCAGCATCCCGGCGTTGCAGCGGCTCGATGCACAGTCAGGCGGCGCAGCGTGCTGCTACGTGATCGCGACTGGAGTCGCCCCCACAAGGGGCACTCTTCTCCAGACCGCAGTGGACTTATTCAGACCATCCCTAGGCGTGTGACCTGCATGCGGCGCTTGCGCTCTTTGCTGCGCGCCATAGATTCGGGCGCAGCGGGATCATCCAGATGTTGATACTTCCATGGTTCCATGCGGCCTTGGTGGACCGCGCAGAATCGTCGAGATGGCGGCTCGAGAAATAGAGCGTGCGTTCGTCGGGACTGAGCCGCGACTCAATCTGAGACTCCGACTTGTTCGTCCAGCCTGGAATCTCCAGGGCGCAGACAAGCGCATCCGGACTCCTGGGATTGAAGGCGATAAAAAGTCGCTCGGGACCCGGTTTGGATCCGTTCACCGATGCTCCACGATCCGAGCTGAAGACCAGAAACTTTTCATTCGTGTCGATCGAGGGGTCGACGTCGTTGAAAGCACCCGTGCTGAAGGGAAGCCCGTCGACATGCCGGTATTTCACTCCGTCATAACTGGCGACGTGCAAGCGAAAGCGTCCGCCGACGGGATCGGTCTTCATGAAATACAAATTATTGTTCCGGGATATCGAAGGCGTCCAAACCGAATTTCCATCATTGACTGACGGTGGAAGCGGGCGGGGTGCGGAGTTCCCGGACTCCAAATCCATTTTTCCAGAGATTGCCGCCACTTTGAGGCCGACCGAAATAGGTGGCCTGCAATGAATCCGTTTGCCCGGGATACGGGCGATTGGAGGCGAAAACGGCGTAAGCGCCATTCGGTGCGATGGCGAGTTCGAGATCGCGCCAATGGCCGGAGAACGGAGCCACCACAGGTGTCGACCAGGATGCGTCCTTTTTGTCGGAGATCATGATGGCCGAGGTATCCGGATAGCTCCGGGTGAAGTACAAACGGCTCCTTCCCGATGCGAAACCTGGTGCCATGTCTCCGTCGGGGCCGGAAATCACGCCGGGGCTGAAAATGTGCGCGGACGCACGGGATCTGATGCTCGTCTGGGCGGCTGCATGGGCGACCACCGTCGACGCCATTATCGTGAGGGTCATGATCTTTATTGGATGCATAAGCCGTCTCCAAATAGGGATTGCCGCACCAGGTAGATTCAAGTCGCCCGGCTACGCTTTTGCGGGGTGGGTAGTCTCATAGGCTCAATGCTTTAGAATGGGCCCGTAAAACCCAACCCTAGGTACCCCTGATGGCCATCGATCTCAAGACCCTTTCCCCAAAAGAACTTCAAGCACTCATCGAGAACGCGAACGCGCAGATGCACGAAGCACGCGCCGCTCATGTCCAGTCCGTCAAACAGAAAATCGAGGCCTTGCTGGCCAGCAGCAGCCTCGGCCTGGATGACATCTACCCGTCGCGCGGCAAGAAGGCAGCGGGCAAGAAAGCCAAGACGGGTTCGGTGGCTCCGAAGTACCGCGACCCTTCCGATCCATCCCAGACCTGGTCCGGGCGCGGACGCCAGCCGGCCTGGTTTGCGAAGGCTCTCCGGCGTCGCGGCGTCACCGCGGAAAGCCTGCTGATCGACGGTTCCGCCAGGCCCGCGGCACCGGCCAAGAGTGCGAGCCCCGCGAAGAAAGCCGTCAAGAAGGCCGTCAAGAAGGCCGCCAAGCGAGTCGGCAAAAAGACGGCGGCGAAAAAGGCCGCTTGAAAAGCACTTTGGAATCCGCGATGTGGCAGCCGATAAAAGATACCCATCCTTGACGGCTGCCGCATCGGGGGGCGGCATTGCGGTGGTCGAGCCCGCCGATCCGCACGCCGGCGAGGCGGCGCCGTAACGGACCGCGGCGGCGGCAATCATTGATTGTTTTCAACTGCACGCCGACAAGGATCATTCGAGATGACGTGGTTCGCCAACCCTCCGTCTCGCGGGATTTGCCACTGGGGCATGCGGCTCGGCTGCGCCGGTCTGCTTGCCATCGCCACTTCGGTGAGCGCGGCCGATCATGCGAAGGATGTGGATCCCTTCATCGGAGTGGACTGGGACGGCGAAGTCTTCCTGGGCGCCACGGTGCCGTTCGGCATGGTCAAGCTCGGCCCGGATGTGCGCACCTTCGACGGCAAGCTGATCAAGTCCGGCTACCACAGCACGGGCGAGGTGGTGGGTTTCAGCCATCTGCATCTGAGTGGCGGGGCGGGCAAGTACGGCAACATCCTGGTGGCCCCGGTCACGGGCGCGCTGCAGCCCGCCGACATTCACTCGCCGCGCAGCGACGAGGAGGCCAGTGTCGGCTATTACTCGACCTACCTGAGCCGCTATCGCACCCGGGCCGAGCTGACCGCCAGCCGGCGCGCCGGCATGCAGCGCTACACCTTCACCGATGCGGGCGACGCACATGTCACGGTAGACATCCAGCACGCCATCAACACAGGTACCGGCCCGGAAGATCAGCGCTTCCTCGGCGGCGACGTCAAGGTGGTGTCCAGCCACGAGATCGAAGGCGTGGGCCGCTACATCGGTGGCTGGAACGAAGGCGGCGAATACCGCGTGTATTTCTATCTGGCGACCGACACGCCCGCTGCCGGCGCGCAGACCTGGCAGGGTCGTCGGCTCGGCAAAACCCCCCATGCTCGCATCGATGCCGACCAGGACCTCGGCGCCTCGCTGGACTACCGGGTCGAGGCCGGCCAGGCGATCCAGGTCAAGGTCGGCATCTCCTTCATCAGCGTGGCGCGGGCGCGCCGGAATGCCGAGCAGGAAATTCCCGGCTGGAATTTCGCGGCCGCGCATCAGGCGGCGGTGGCGCAGTGGAACCGGGCGCTGTCGAAGATCGAGATCCATGGCGCCAACGAGGTCGAGCGGCGCAAGTTCTATACCGCGCTGTACCACACCATGCTGACGCCGTCCGACCACACCGGCGAGAATCCGAAGTGGTCGTCGGACCAGCCGTATTACGACGACTTCCAGGCGATCTGGGACATCTTCCGCAGCAACGGTCCGCTGCTCGCCCTGATCGCGCCCGACCGCCAGCGCGACATGGTGCGTTCGCTGATCGACACGTATCGCCACGCGGATTACATGCCCGACGCCCGCGTGGGCAACGACAATGGCCGCACCCAGGGCGGCAGCAATGCCGACGTGCTGGTGGCCGATGCCTACGTCAAAGGCCTGACCGGCATCGACTACGCCACCGGCCTGCAGGCGATGCTCAAGGACGCCCAGGTGCCGCCGGCCGATCCGCGCAAGCATGGCCGCGGCGGCCTGGATACCTACAACACGCTGGGCTACATCGCCCAGCCTACCGAACGCGCCGGCTCGCGCACCGTCGAGTATGCGTATGACGACTTCACCATCGCCGAACTGGCGTGCGGGCTAGGTCATGCGCAGGAAGCGAAGCGCTACATCGGCCAGGCCGGCAACTGGGCCAACCTCTGGGATGCCTCGCTGGAGCAGGAAGGCGTCAAGGGTTTTCTGCGTCCGCGCAACGCCGACGGCAGCTGGGGCGCGCCGTATCTGGTCAAGCGCGGCACCTGGCCGGATTTCTTCTACGAAGGCGATCTGTGGACGTATTCGCTGTACGCGCCACAGGACGTGCGTCGGCTGATCGACATGGCCGGCGGCAACGAGGCGTTCGTGAAGCGCCTGGACGTGTTCTTCGACCGTTCTCACTTCGACATCACCAACGAGCCGGGCTTCCTCATTCCCGATCTCTACCTGTGGGCCGGCCGCCCCGATCGCACCGCCGATCGCATCATCGATCATCTGGAGAAGTTCTTTCTCGACACGCGCGCCGGCATCCCCGGCAACGACGATTCGGGCGCCATGTCGAGCTGGTACGCCTTCCAGTCGATGGGCTTCTATCCGAATGCGGGTCAGGATGTATATCTGATCGGAACGCCCTCGTTCCCGCAGGTCGACATGCAGCTGGGCAATGGCAAGACCTTCAGCATCGTCGCCGAGAATTTCCGCCCCGACCGTCTCAACCGCTACGTGCAGTCGGCCACGCTCAACGGCAAGCCGCTGGACACCGCCTGGTTCCGTCACGGCCAGATCGCCGATGGCGGCACGTTGAAACTGGTGATGGGTTCGGCGCCTTCGCGCTGGGGTACCCTCACGCCGCCGCCGTCGCTGTCCGATCCGGGCTTTGCGCTGTGCGGGCACTACGGTGGCCCTCGCTGACACGGCCGGCATCGGACAAGTTCGAGGCAAGAGGCGGCATCGCCTCACCCACCGGAAAATCGCGGCCCCTCAGGTTTTCAAGCGGGAATTGTGCAAAAAGGCGATCTGACCTTGCCCGGGCCGCTGCCGCAAGCTGGCTAAAATTGTCTACTTGAGGCTAGGCCTAGTTCGACAAAAGCAGCGGTATCGAGGTTGTGGCTAGCAACTCCCGGGTGACGCCACCCAAAATCCATTCAAGAAGCCTGGAGTGACCATAGCCGCCGGCGACGATCAGATCGGCTCCGGTCTTTTTGGCGTGGGACAAGATGAGGCTGCCGATGTCGATGCCGGACGATTCCTGCGAATGGATTTTCGCTTTCACGCCATGGTGGTCCAAGTGACCCAGGGGTTGTTCAAGCCGATACCCATCAGTGCACCACCGCTGCCGGGCAATCCTGCCACACCGGCCAAGGTGGCGCTTGGCAAGATGCTCTACTTCGAGCCGCGGCTCTCCGAAAGCCATTCCATCAGCTGCAACTCCTGCCACATGATCGGCATGGGTGGCGTCGATCTGCAGGAGACTTCACTGGGTCATCGTTGGCAGCACGGCGGGCGCAATGCACCAACCGTCTACAACGCCGTGTTCGATGTCGCCCAGTTCTGGGATGGCAGGGCGAAGGATCTCGAACAACAGGCCGGAGGGCCGCTGGTCAACCCGGTCGAAATGGGCACCACCGAAACGCATGTCGTTGAGCAGCTCAAAGGCATTCCAGGTTATGCAGGTGCATTTGCCAAAGCCTATCCCGGTGAATCCGACCCGATCACGCTCGACAATGTTCGCAAGGCCATTGCGGTATTCGAGGCGACATTGATCACGCCTCATGCTCCGTTCGATCGCTACCTCACCGGTAACGACAAGGCGCTCGATGCCACTCAGAAGGAGGGCTTGGCGTTGTTCATCAACAAGGGCTGCGTCGCCTGCCACAAAGGCGTCAACATCGGCGGCGGCATGTACGCCCCGTTCGGGGTCGTCGAGCGTCCTGGTGCCGATATTCTTCCACCAGGCGACAAGGGGCGTTTCGCCGTAACGAAGACTGTCAGCGACGAGTATGTATTTCGGGTGCCATCCTTGCGCAACATTACCCTTACCGCCCCTTATTTCCATACCGGCAAAGTCTGGGATCTGCGGCAGGCGATTGCGATCATGGGCAGCAGCCAGCTTGGCGCCAAGCTGACCGACGACGAGGCCCGAAAAATCGAAGTCTTCCTGGGCGCGCTGACCGGCGACCAGCCCATTGTCACGCTACCGATTCTGCCGCCGAGTGTGACAACGACTCCGCGACCCAAGCCATAGAACCTTGAGGTGAATGCGCATGAATCAGAACGCGACCCGCTACAGCGCAACCATTCGCTGGATGCACTGGCTGACTGTTCTGGCCATCGTGGCAGCATATTTATCCGTCGATCTCGGCGACGATGAAGGCCCCAAGGGAGCGCCACCGTCACTGATGATGCAAGGGCACTATCTGGCGGGGCTCGCGGTGTTGGCACTGCTGATACCCCGTATTCTTTCCCGACTCGCCACCACGGCGCCTCCCATCGTTCCTGCGCCGAAGACCATCGTCATCATCGCCGCTCGCGTGCTGCATCTGGCTTTGTATGCTTTCCTGGTAGCACAACCCATACTCGGCATACTTCAGGTCAACTACGCGGGCGACCTTGTCAGCCTGCCATGGGCAGGTTGGAGCCTTCCTGCTCTGGTCGGTCCCGATCATGCCGCAGGCGAATCCATAGGCGAGATTCACGAGACGCTCGGGGAAATCTTCTACTGGGTGATCGGCGCGCATATTGCGGCCTCGCTATGGCATCACTTTCTTCTTCGCGACAATACATTGCGACGAATGCTTTGAGATGGCCATGCAGCGCGTCACTCATACGCATGGTTGCATCGGCCAGCAAGACACCTTGGCGTCAAAAGACGTTCCGATTGATTCAGGTCAAGTCGGCCAGCAGGTCGCGGAGGGCTAATGATCATTGGCGTACGGTACGAACTTGAGGCGCTCGGATATGCTCGAATTCACCGTCAATATCGACACTCGCGAGATCGATTCAACGCTGATTCGATTCGCCTTTGGTTTGGCCCGCCAACATGACGCCCATCTCACCGGTCTTCAGATCGTCGCGCTGGATACGACGTCGCTGGTGCTTCCCGATGCCTTGATCGCCCTCGATGAAGAGGAACACGATGCCAACGGACGGCGCGACTGGTGGCGCGAACTCTGCCGAGGACACGGTGTTGATGGAAGCTGGGAAGTCGTTCGCGGCCATTGGCAAAGTGTCATCGCACGACAGGCCAGCTTGTCCGACCTGATGATCGGTCGTCTCTCCGCCAACGACACCCTCCCACTATGGGGCCTCAATCCACTGAGCCGGTCCCTGTTCGAAGGAGGCATTCCCATGCTGCTGGTGCCCGAGGCCTGGGCAAGCCATCCCGGCGTGCAGAAGGTGGCGATCGCATGGAACGGCTCGGTGGAGGCCGCACGAGCGGTCAAGACGGCACTGCCGCTGCTGCGCCAAGCGGAGAAAGTTACGGTTCTGGATGGAGAGGACATATCGGATGCCGGCAGGCATCGTCCCTCCCTGCCATTGCGGGAATGGCTGGAACGCCAGCATCTGCCGGTGCAATGGCAATCGATCGACGCGGCTCAAGGGGATGGAAGGGCGATCCACGAACAGGCGAAGGCCATGGGGGCCGACCTGCTTGTCATGGGAGCCCGCGGCGTCAGACTAGTTGTCGCCTCTGAAATTTCTTAATCAAGAAGCTCAGAGGTGTAAGTTGAAGATCAAACAAACGTATTCGTTGGCGTTTCGTGAGCAGGCGCTGGCCAAGGTATTTA